>CAMWVP010000060.1 GCA_947177735.1 uncultured Clostridia bacterium | reverse complement strand
GATTTCGCCACTTTATAATAGAAAAGCCACACTACCTCCTCCCCCCTTCCCGAAGAGTGTCCTCTTGCACCGAGGTTAGTGTGATAATTAAAGAAAACGAAACCGAGCAAGCAATATCAAATAAACCCCACCGAAGTTAGTGTAATAATTAAAAGAAACAAAACCAAGCAAGCAATAACAAAATGAACCCCGTCTTTTTGCCAAAAGATAAGTTCAAACCTTGCTTTTTAATCGCATTTTGTCGTTCTTTTTAAATGAAAAAAGTACCAAAAAATCTCTAAAATGCTTGAAATTTATGCCGATTTGTGGTATACTATATATAATATAGGTGATTTGAGATAAAGGAGACATTTATGGCTGAAGATGAAAAGGTATTGGATAATTACGGCGCGGACGATATAGTTGCGCTTAAAGGTCTGGAGCCCGTGCGTAAGCGCCCGGGTATGTATATAGGCTCGACGGGTGAGAGCGGTCTGCACCACTTGGTGTATGAGATCGTCGACAATGCCGTTGACGAGGCGCTGGCGGGTTACTGCACGGAGATCGACGTGACCGTACTCCCCGGGAACATTATCCGCGTTATCGATAACGGTCGCGGTATACCTACGGGCATAAATCACGCCGAGGGAATCTCCGCCGCAACACTGGTCTTTACGGTACTGCACGCGGGAGGAAAATTCGGCGGCGGCGGATATAAGGTATCGGGCGGTCTGCACGGAGTCGGCGCGTCGGTAGTAAACGCGCTGTCCGAGTGGCTTGAGGTGGAGATACACGACGGAGAGAACGTTCACTTTCAGCATTTTGACCGCGGCGAATACTCCGAGCCCATCAAGATAATCGGCACTACCGACCATACCGGCACACAGGTCACTTTCAAGCCCGACGGCGAGATATTCCACTCCACTGTGTTCAGCTATGAAACGCTGAACGAACGTATGCGTGAAAAGGCGTTCCTGAACGGCGGACTTAAGATTTCCCTGCACGATCTCCGCGACGAAAACAATATCGTTGAGGAAACTATGCAGTATGAGGGCGGTATACGTTCGTATATCGAATGGCTCAACAAAAAGCGCGGAGCGGAGGTTCTGCACCCCGATATAATTTACCTTAACGGTACGGTCGACGGTATTCTTGTCGAGGTCGCGTTCCAGTACACCACCGATTTCAACAGCGAGGTTTTCCGTTCGTTCGCGAACGATATCCATACGGGCGAGGGCGGTATGCACGAGCTCGGGTTTAAGCGCGCATTAAGCAAGGTAGTCAACGACTTCGCAAAGATATATAAAGAAAACGATAAGTCCAAGGCTAAGAAAAAGCCCTCAAAAAAGGGCGAGGAGGAAAAGCCGTTCACCGGTTACAGCGGCGAGGCTATCCGCGAGGCTATCAACGCGATAATTTCCGTCAAGCTCCCCGAGTGCGAGTTTGAGGGGCAGACTAAGGGCAAGCTCGGAAATCCCGAAGTCCAGCCCGCAGTCTATAAGATCGCGACGGAGCAGCTTACCTACTATTTCGAGGAGCACCCCGAATCCGCGCAGATAATCGTCAACAAGGCGGCGAACTCACAGGCGGCGCGCGACGCGGCTAAAAAGGCTATGGAGGCTAAGCGCAAGTCCATAATGGACAGCAACGGACTTCCCGGCAAGCTCGCCGACTGCTCCGACAGTGATCCTACTCATACCGAGATATATATCGTCGAGGGAGACTCGGCGGGCGGCTCAGCAAAAGAGGGGCGAGACAGACGTTTCCAGGCTATCCTTTCACTTTGGGGTAAAATGCTGAATGTTGAAAAGGCTAGAGCCGATAAGGTCTACAATAACGACAAGTTGCTGCCTGTCGTTAAGGCGCTGGGCACGGGTATCGCAGATGAGTTCGACATCACAAAGCTGCGCTACGGGCGCGTTATAATCATGGCGGATGCCGACGTTGACGGTCTGCATATCCGCACGCTTATGCTGACGTTCTTCTTCCGCTTTATGAGACCGCTTCTCGAGCACGGTCATGTGTACATTGCGCAGCCGCCGCTGTTCAAGGTGTCACGCGGAAAACAGGTGCGCTATGCGTTCTCGGACGAGGAGCGCGACGCGTACATCGCGGAGCTCGGCGGCGACGGCGGAAAGACCGACGTTCAGCGTTACAAAGGTCTGGGCGAGATGGATCCGATACAGCTCTGGGAAACCACAATGAATCCCGAGACGCGCACTATGCTGCGTGTGTCGGTCGATGATGCGGCAAAAGCCGACGAGATACTGACGATCCTTATGGGCGATAAGGTCGAGCCGCGCCGTGAGTTTATCGAGGCAAACGCAAAGCTTGCCGAAAATCTTGATATCTAAGGGGTGATCGTTATTTCAAGCAGCTTATTACCCGATCTTAATAAAGAACAGCAGTCAAAAAAGGCTGAGCCGATAGCTTCTTTTAGCTACGACAATACTCTTGACGAGACGGACAGCGCTATGAAAACCTTTCAGCAACATTTCGCGAAAAAGAGCGGAAAGCTGTCGATAGCGGCTTATTTACTGCTGTCGGTAGCGGTCGTCGGGGGAATATTCCTCAATCCGACCGCGGTGGCGCTTTATTTCGCGCTGGCGTTCTGTGTGCTGGGACTGGCGTACACTCTCACGGATAAGTCACGCACAAGGAAAAAGATACTGAACGCGCTAAAGGATATGAATCCCGAGGAGTACTGCTGTACGATATATCCCGAGAAGATAGAGCTCGAGACAATCATAAAACCCAAAGCTGACGAGGTGAGCGTAAAGATTGACGAAGAGGCGGACGAGGAGATAATCACGCCGCTGAAAACGGTTTTCAAGTTCGGCGACGATCTTCTCAATTTCGATGAAAACGAGGATTCGCTGCTGCTCATCTTTAATCGGCGGCAGATATACTGTTTTCCGAAACGCTGCCTGTCTAAGGAGCAGGAGGACACCGTGAGAGATTTCCTTTATAAGAAGCTGGAAACGGGCGAGAATTGATTTGTGAGTTGGAGGTAAATATTGGATATAGATTTTAGTTTGGAGAAGCTCCATAATATCGGACTTGAAGATACGATGAAAAGATCGTTTATCGAGTATTCGATGGCGGTCATCACTTCAAGAGCGCTGCCCGACGTGCGCGACGGGTTTAAGCCCGTTCACCGCCGTATCATCTATACGATGAACGAGGCGGGCAACACCTCGGACAAGCCTTTTCGGAAATGTGCGTATACCGTCGGAGAAGTGCTCGGTAAGTACCACCCGCACGGCGACGCTTCGGTTTACGACGCTCTGGTTCGTCTCGCGCAGACGTTTTCAATGCGCTATCCGCTGATAGACGGTCACGGAAACTTCGGTTCTGTCGACGGCGACCCGCCCGCGGCTTACCGTTATACGGAGGCTCGTCTGGCGAGAATCGCCAACGAGATGACCTCGGATATCGGAAAAAAGGTAGTTGACTTCACGACCAACTACGACGACAAGCTGCTCGAGCCGACGGTGCTGCCGTCGCGTTTTCCGAATCTGCTCGTCAACGGCTCGAACGGTATCGCCGTCGGAATGGCGACGAATATCCCGCCGCATAACCTGAATGAGGTCATTGACGCACTGCTGCTTATGATCGATAATCCCGATATCACTATCGAAGAGGTAATGGGCTGCATCAAGGGTCCGGACTTCCCGACCGGCGGTATTATCATGGGCTACAGCGGTATCCGTTCGGCGTATTATACGGGGCGCGGCAAGATAATCCTGCGCGGACGTACCGAGATAGTCGAGGAAAACAATCATACGCGCATTATTATCAGCGAGATCCCGTATATGGTAAATAAGGCGCGTATGCTCGCGAATATCGGCGATCTGATCCGCGATAAGCGTATTGACGGCATATCCTTTGTCCGCGACGAATCGGACAGAAGCGGTATGCGTGTCGTTGTCGAGCTCAAGCGCGACGCGAACGCGAACGTCGTGCTGAACAAGCTGTTTACCTATACGCAATTGCAGGATACGGTCGGCGTTATTATGATAGCTCTTGTTGACGGACAGCCTAAGACGCTGACATTGATGGAGATGCTGAAATGCTACCTCGATCATCAGATAAACGTAGTTACGCGCCGCACTCAGTATGATCTTGATAAGGCTAAGGAGCGCGAGCATATTCTCGAGGGTCTGATGATCGCTATCGACTTTATCGACGAGGTTATTGCTATACTGCGTTCAAGTAAGAACATTCCCGAAGGTAAGGAGAGACTTATCGAACGGTTCAAGGACGTTGACGTTTCGTCGACGGGTATCTTCCCCGTGGCTACTTATTCGCTTACCGAGGTTCAGGCGGACGCTATTGTTAAGATGACGCTGGGTGCGCTGACCGGTATGGAGAAGAGCAAAGTCCTCGACGAGCTTTTGGAGAAGCGCGAGCTTATCAAGTCTATGGAGGAGCTGCTGTCCGACAGATCGAAGATGCTGCACGTTATCGGCGAGGAGCTCATGGCGGTAAAGAAGCGCTACGGCGACGAGCGCCGCACCTCTATCGAACCGATAAGCGGCGAGGTCGATATCGAGGACCTTATCCCGGAGGAGGACTGCGTTGTAACGTTCACGAATATGGGCTACATCAAGCGCCAGCCCGCTGAGGTCTACAATATCCAGAAGCGCGGCGGCCGCGGCGTTTCGGGAATGAAGCAGCGCGACGAGGATTTCGTTGACAGTATGTTTATCGCGAGCTCGCATGAGAATATCCTGTTCATCACCAACAAGGGCAATATGTTCCGCTTGAAGTGCTATCAGATCCCCGAGGGGAGCAAGCAGTCGCGCGGAATGAATATTGTCAATCTGCTGCAATTGTCCGAGGACGAAAAGGTTGCGGCGATGATGACGACGATTGATTTTGCCGAGAACAAGTACTTCATCTGCCTTACAAAGAACGGTCTTGTAAAGCGCACCAAGCTCTCCGAGTTCAAGAATATCCGCAAGGGCGGACTTCGCGCCATCACGCTGGTTGACGGCGACGAGATCGCGGGCGGATTCCTCACCGAGGGAGACTGCACGGTCATGGCTGCGACAAGAAACGGCGCTGCTATCCGCTTTGACGAGAACAATATCCGCGTAATGGGAAGAACGGCGCGCGGCGTGCGGGCTATCAAGTTCCGCGGCGAGGACTATATTGTCGGCGCGACCAAGATATTTGATGATTCGGCGACCATACTCACCGTTACCGAAAAGGGAATGGGCAGACGGTGCGCGGCGGCAAGCTATCGTTTGCAGCGGCGCGGCGGTATGGGTCTGAAAAACTATCCCGTAAGCGATGAAAAGGGATATGTTGTCGGTATCCGCACGCTCGGTCCCGACGACGATGTTATCCTGATCAGTGCGGACGGCGTTATTATACGTATCCGCGCGAACGATCTGCGCGTTATGGGACGCACCGCTTCGGGCGTTCGCGTAATGAGATTGGGCGAGGACGACCGCGTGGCGACGTTCTCCCGCACTCAGCACGACGACGAGGAAAAGACCGAGGAGGTAGAGGCAGTTTCCGAGGAGGAGGTCGAGGCTTCTCTTAAAGAGGAGGCGGCGGAGGTGATCCCCGACGACGAGCTCATTGAGGACGATGAATCCGACGGCGGCGAGGAGACTTCCGAGGAATAATTGAATTTTTTTCCCGAGCCGAGGTTCGGGAAAAATTTTTGCGGATTGTTCCACGTGGAACAATCCGCGGTGGAAGATTTTATAAAGGTGATCGTGAATGAATTATACACTTGAAGAATACGACGTCTGCGTTATCGGCGCGGGGCACGCGGGGTGCGAGGCGGCGTTGGCGGCGGCGAGGCTTGGAATGAAAACCGCGGTTTTTACGCTGTCGCTGGACTGCATCGCGAATATGCCGTGTAATCCGTGTATCGGCGGTTCGGCTAAGGGACAGATCGTCTGCGAGATCGACGCGCTCGGCGGCGAAATGGGCAAGGCGGCGGACGCTACGTTTATCCAGTCGCGCATACTGAACAGGGGAAAGGGTCCCGCTGTTCATAGTCTGCGCGTTCAGAGTGACCGCGTAAAGTATCATACCTACATGAAACAGACGCTGGAAAATACGCCGAATCTGTTTATTAAGCAAGCCGAGGTCACTGCTGTTGACGTTGAGGACGGTCGGGTCACCGCTGTGCGGACTAAGCTCGGCGCGGTCTATCCGTGCAAGGCGGCGATAATCACTACGGGAACATATCTTAACGGACGGATACATATCGGGGAGCTGAACTACGCGGCGGGTCCCGATAATGTACTGCCGAGTACGGAGCTTACCGAGTGTCTGAAAGCGCTCGGGGTGTCGATGCGGAGATTCAAGACGGGAACTCCCGCGCGCGTTCACAGGCGGTCTGTCGACTTTTCGGTAATGGAAAAGCAGGTCGGCGACGAGGATATTATGCCTTTTTCGTTCGATAATACCGCCGAGCTGCGGAACGTCGCGGAGTGTTATGTGACGTATACGAACACCGAAACTCACCGCGTAATACTGGATAATCTCGACCGTTCGCCGCTGTATTCGGGGAGGATCGAGGGCATTGGTCCGCGGTATTGTCCGAGTATCGAGGACAAGATCGTGCGGTTTAAGGATAAGGAGCGGCATCAACTTTTTGTCGAGCCTATGGGCTTGGACACCGACGAGTGCTATTTGCAGGGAATGAGCTCGAGCCTGCCCGAGGACGTACAATTGAAGTTTCTGCGGACGATAAAGGGCTTGGAGAATGTCGAGATAATGCGCCCGGCGTATGCTATCGAGTATGATTGCTGCGACCCGTTGGAGCTGCTGCCGACGTTGGAATTCAAGCGCATTTCGGGATTATACGGCGCGGGGCAATTCAATTGTACCTCCGGTTATGAGGAGGCGGCGGCGCAGGGAATTATCGCAGGGATAAACGCTGCGCGGAAGATCACGGGTAAAGAGCCGATAATTCTTGACCGTGCTACAGGCTATATCGGAACGCTGATCGACGATCTGGTGACTAAGGGCTGCACCGAGCCTTATCGAATGATGACCTCGAGGAGCGAGTACCGTCTGATATTGCGGCAGGACAATGCTCCCGAACGGCTTCTCCCTATCGGGCACGAGGTAGGACTTGTTTCCGATGAACGCTATGAACGGTTCAGAGCCGACTGTAAGGCGGTCGAGGACGAACTAGAGAGAATAAAGCGCGTTACTATCCACCCGACTGATGAGGTCAACGCGCTGCTTACGGCTAAAGGTACCTCCCCGATCACAGCGGGAGTGCGGCTGTATGAGTTGTTGAAGCGCCCGCAGCTGGATTATTCCGACTTCGCGGAGTTTGACCCCGAACGCCCGATGTTGAAATTGTCGCTGATAAACAGGCTTGAGATCGAAATGAAGTACTCTGGGTACATTAAGATACAGCTTGAGCAGATCGAAAAAATGCGTCGGCTGGAGGAGAAGAAATTGCCGACCGACGTTGACTATAGAACGATAAAGGGTCTGCGGCTCGAGGCGCAGGAGAAGCTGAACAAGCACAGACCGCTGAATGTTGGGCAGGCGGGACGTATTTCGGGAGTCAATCCCGCGGACGTTCAGGTGCTGCTGATATGGCTCGCGGGAAAGGGGGAGCGTGATGGAAAAAAGGATAATTGAGGTGTTCGGCGGCGCGGGTATCCGCATGTCGGAGCGTCAGGCGGAACAGTTCCGCATACTGTTTGAGTTTATGGTCGAATATAATAAGAACGTCAATCTGACCTCGATAACCGAGTTCGAGGACGTTATTATGAAGCATTTTGTTGACAGTGTGCTGCCGTTTACGATGGTGGAGTTTGACAAAGCTGCAAGCTTTATTGACGTTGGGACGGGCGCGGGTTTTCCGTCGCTTCCACTGCTGATAATGTTCCCGACTCTGAAAGGAACGCTCTGTGACAGTCTCGGGAAGCGGTGCAGCTATCTGGAGCTTGCCTGTGATAAGATCGGTGTCAAAGCGGAGGTCATTCACGCGCGCGGTGAGGAGCTCGGGCGAAAGCGCCGCGAACTGTACGATATTGCGACAGCCAGAGCAGTCGCGGCTCTTCCGGTTCTGACGGAGCTTTGTTTGCCGTTCGTTAAGGTTGGCGGCAGGTTTATCGCGCTGAAATCTGTCAACGAGGACGTATCCGCGGCGGCAAATGCTATCGGGAGGATCGGCGGGGAGTTGGAAAAATGCGTTGACTATGATCTCCCCAACGGAGACAGCAGACGGCTCGTTGTTGTCAAAAAGATATCGCAAACCCCGACAAAATATCCCCGAAGCTACGCCAATATCACAAAAAAGCCCCTTTAAATAGGGGCTTTTTGCTGCTCCGGCACGTATGATGTCGGGAAATGCGATAAATAACTGTGGAAATAATTTCCCGTTTATGGTACAATCTGAGTATATAAAGGAGGTATTCAAATGACGGGATTATTCGGAAAAAAGGAAAAGGTCGCAGCGCAGGTCGTGATGCTCGAGGTCGGAGAGCTCGTGCCAAATAAGTCACAGCCGCGGCGGCAGTTCAGCGAGGAGCAGCTTCTTTCACTGTCGCAGAGTATTAAAGAAAATGGCATTATACAGCCGATATGTGTACGGAAAAAAGGTGCCGTGTACGAGATAATCAGCGGTGAGCGCAGAACACGCGCGGCTAAGTTAGCGGGATTGAACGAGGTGCCGTGTATAGTGATGGAGGCGGACGATGAGCAGTCGGCAGTGCTGGCGCTTATCGAGAACATTCAGCGTAAGGACCTGAGCTACTTCGAGGAAGCGCTTGCTATCGAGAAGCTTATCTCGTTTTACGGACTGACGCAGGAGGTCGCGGCGGCTCGGCTCGGAAAGGCGCAGTCTACTATCGCAAACAAACTTCGGCTTTTGAGGTTTACCGATACGGAAAGGCGAATGCTGATAATGGGTAATCTTAACGAGCGTCAGGCGCGGGCGTTGGTTCGTATTGACAATGTGGAGCTTAGACTGAACGCTATCGAAAAGACAGTTACAAAGAATTTAAATCTTTCGGAAACCGAGGAGCTTGTTAATCAGGTTCTGAACGGCGCACCGAAGCGAGAACGAAAGCAGAGGAAAAAACCTCCCGTGACCGCGCCGCCGAGATTGTACATGAACTCGCTTAACGCGCTCCTTAAAAGGATCCGCGAGGACAAGATACCGTGCGAACTGTCGACCGAAAAGTCCGAGGAATTTTACGAGTACACGATACGCTTTCCGATAAGCGCGTGCAATTAACGTCAACGAAGTATATTTATTGTTCCACGTGGAACATTTTTTCGTTAAAAACGCCGAAAAATGTTCCACGTGGAACATTTTTGTAAAAAGGGCTTTTATTTTGCGGATAAGTGTGCTATAATAAATAAGTAAAATAAAACCAGAATGAGGTGGAATAAACTTGGGAATTGTGATCGGAGTTGTTAATCAGAAGGGCGGAGTCGGCAAAACCACGACCGCCGTGAACGTCGCGGCAGGGCTCGGAGCGCTTGGGAAAAAGGTCTTGCTCATCGATTTTGACCCACAGGGCAACTCGACGACCGGCTTCGGGATAAAGAAAAAGACGCTCGATTATACTACATACGACGTTGTAACGGGAGGCTGCCGCCCCGCAGAGGCGATAATTCAGACGCGGTACAAGAATATTTCGATAATGCCCGCGACCGCGAAGCTCTCCGACGCGGAGCCCGCGCTGACGAATATGGAGCAGAAAAATATGCAGCTCCGCAAGGCAGTGCTTCAGATACGCGCTGATTACGACATTATCATTATCGACAGCCTGCCGTCGCTAGGCGTGCTCGCGGTCAATACGCTTGTCGCGTGCGACACGATAATCGTACCAATGGTGTGCGAGCATTTCGCACGCGAGGGTCTGGCGCAGCTTATGTACACAATTAAGAGCGTCAAGCAGAAGTTCAACCGCGACCTGACAATAATGGGAATCGTATTTACTATGGTGGACAAGCGTCTGCTGTCGGCTAACGAGATCAAGACGGACATCAAAAACGCGTTCGACAAAAAGGCAATATTCAAGACGGAGATCCCGCGCAACGTCCGTATCTCCGAGGCGCAGAGCCACGGCGAGCCTGTTATCTGCTTTGATAAGGGCTCCAAGGGCGCGGAGACATACACGAAATTGTCAAAGGAAGTACTGGCAAAATGCCGTGAAATGGAGAAGGTAAATGGCAAGAAAGACTGAAAGCAGCTTCAGCGACCTGTTTTTTGACAACGGAGTTGACAGCGGCGATAACGGAACGACACTGCGGCTCAGTGAGATCGAACCGAACAAGGAACAGCCGAGAAAGAATTTCGACAGCGAGGCGCTCAAGCAGCTTGCCGAGTCGATAGCCGAGCACGGCGTCCTACAGCCGCTTATCGTGCGTTCATTGTCAAACGGCAACTATCAGATAATCGCGGGAGAACGTCGCTGGCGGGCGGCGAAAATGGCGGGATTGAAAGAGATACCCGTTATTATTCGGGACGATATCACCGAAGAGCAGGCAATGCAGATCGCGATGATCGAGAATTTGCAGCGTGAGAACTTAAATCCGATCGAGGAAGCGCTCGGCTACAAGGAACTCATCGACAAATACGACATGACGCAGGATAAGCTCGCCCAGGCGCTCGGAAAGGCGCGTTCGTCCATCGCGAACAGTCTCGGACTGTTGACGATGCCGAACGGAGTGCAGGAGCTGCTGCGTAACGGCAGTCTCTCGGCAGGGCACTGCAAGGCGCTGAAAAAGATAAAAGACGAAGCGCTGATGATAGAACTGGCGCACAAGACCGCCGAGGGAGAGCTTTCCGTGCGGCAGGTCGAGACTATCGCTAAGCGTGAAGCTAAGCGGATTGCCGAGGAATACGAGAGCAAAACGCGCAGGATAAAACCGCGAATGACCTATTACACGGAGGTCGAGGTTAGCCTTACCGAGCAGCTCGGCACTAAGGTCAAGATATCCGAGGGCAAGAACGGAAACGTTTTGCAGATAAGCTTTGGCGACAAAGAACAGCTTGAGGGGATTCTCAAGCATTTTCAAGAAAACTGACAGGAGACAGGAAAAATGATAGATATTAAATTTTTAAGGGAAAATCCCGACGCGGTAAAGGAAAACATCAAGAAGAAGTTCCAGGACAGCAAACTGCCGCTGGTCGACGAGGTGATCGAGCTCGACCTCGAGCGCCGCAAGACCTTGCAGCGTGCCGAGGCTCTCCGCGCGGACAAGAACCGCATTTCCAAGGAGATTGGCAAGTTTATGGCGAACGGTCAGAAGGACGACGCGGAAAAGGCAAAGGCTCAGGTCGCGGAGTTCGCCAAGGAGCTTGCGGAGCTCGAAAAGCAGGAGCCCGTGATCGATGAGAAGATAATGAAGATCATGATGACGATCCCGAACATCATCGACCCGTCCGTTCCTATCGGTAAGGATGACAGCGAGAACGTAGAGATTAAGCGTTACGGCGAGCCCGTTGTTCCCGACTTTGAAGTACCGTATCACTCGGAGATAATGGAGAAGCTGAACGGTATCGATCTCGATTCCGCGCGTAAGGTAGCGGGCAACGGCTTCTACTACCTTATGGGAGATATCGCGCGTCTGCACTCCGCCGTTATCTCGTATGCAAGAGACTTTATGATCGACAGGGGCTTCACCTACTGCGTGCCGCCGTTTATGATCCGCTCAAACGTCGTTACGGGCGTTATGAGCTTTGCAGAAATGGACGCTATGATGTACAAGATCGAGGGCGAGGATTTGTATCTGATAGGCACCTCCGAGCATTCGATGATCGGCAAATTCATTGACACTATTATAGATGAAGAAACGCTTCCGAGGACGCTCACGAGCTATTCTCCCTGTTTCCGTAAGGAAAAGGGCGCTCATGGTATCGAGGAGCGCGGCGTTTACAGGATCCACCAGTTCGAGAAGCAGGAGATGATCGTAGTCTGCAAGCCCGAGGAATCGCCGATGTGGTTCGACAAGCTCTGGCAGAACACAGTTGATCTGTTCCGCAGCATGGATATCCCCGTGCGCACTATAGAGTGCTGTTCGGGAGACCTCGCCGATCTCAAGGTCAAGAGCTACGATGTCGAGGCATGGTCGCCGCGCCAGAAGAAGTATTTCGAGGTAGGCTCGTGCTCCAACCTCGGCGACGCGCAGGCTCGCCGTCTGAAGATACGCGTAAACGGCAAGGACGGAAAGTACTTTGCTCACACGCTCAACAACACCGTGGTAGCGCCGCCCAGAATGCTTATCGCGTTCCTCGAGAACAACCTCAACGCGGACGGCACGGTAAATATTCCCGAGGTTCTTCGTCCGTATATGGGCGGCAAGGACAAGATCGGCGGCTGAGCGATTTCACGAGATCTTCAATAATGGTTCACTCGGTTTTCGCCGCATCGTATTAAAATTATTATAATACGTCAACACCGTGTACAAGACGATCCTGCCTTTGCACGGTGTTGAATGATATTCGGAAAGGTGATCCGCGCGGCCTGTTTTATGAAAAATTACAGGCGGCGGAAAACAGAGGGTTATGAAAAAGAAAAAATACGGTTCAAAATTCGGTACGATAATGGGATGGTCGCTGACAGCACTGTTCTTGTTAGGACTTGTCATCACGTTTTGGGCGGCAAAGAGTTCGGAGGAGCTGGGCAAGCCCGGGAGCGAGTGGCTTACTGCCGGCTTGCTGATGATGGGTGCGGCGGTTCTTGTCATATCGTCGCTGCCGCTGCTGCCGGCTAAGCTCAGAGGAGTGGACGAGGTTCCGAAAAAGATCAGGGTGATACAGGTTTTCACCACGCTCTTTTTATGGGCGGCATTGGGCGGCTTTGCCGTGCTTGCATACAACTGCGTACAGGAGCCGCAGAATACATTGTGGTGCTGTATCGGCGCGGGTATTTTTCTCGCGGCGTTTGCGGGGCTGTGGATAGTCACAACCATAAGAGACAAGCTCATAGAACGCGGTGAGGCGAAGCCCGACGTGGACGTTATTATGAGAGCCGAATCCGATATACATGAAAGCGAGTTCGGAAAAGAGATTATAAATAAAGTACTCGGCGTTGGTGATGAAAGTCTTTCCGAAGAGGAGCGCGAGAGTGAGCTTCGGCGGATAGAGGAGCAGGATCGGAAAGCGGGTGTTGTTACCATGACCAAGGAGCAGGTCGAGGAAAATGAAAACAGAAAATATTTTCTGTAAGCTTCTGTAAATACAAACGCGGAGGATATACTTATGGCATTTGTGACCTTAAAGGACGTATACAAGCGTTATCATGTCGGCGAGGTGACTATAAACGCTGCCGACGGAATGACGTTCGATATCGAAAAGGGCGAGCTGTGCGTTATCGTCGGACCGTCGGGCTCGGGAAAAACGACCGTGCTGAATATGCTCGGCGGTATGGACACCTGCGACGAGGGAGTGATCTCCGTTGACGGCGCGCGAGTGGACGGCTATAACCGTAAGCAGCTGACATTGTACCGCCGCTTTGATATCGGGTTTATATTCCAGTTCTACAATCTGCTGCCGAATCTGACGGCAAAGGAGAATGTCGAGATCGCGGCGCAGACAAAAAAGGACTACATACCCGCCGAGGAAATTCTGAAAAAGGTAGGACTCGGCGAGCGTATACACAACTTTCCCGCGCAGCTCTCGGGCGGCGAGCAGCAGCGCGTTTCCATTGCGAGGGCGCTGTCGAAAAAGCCCAAGCTGCTGCTGTGCGACGAGCCTACGGGAGCGCTCGACTACAACACCGGCAAGATGATCTTAAAGCTCCTGCAGGACACCTGCCGCACGGAGGGAATGACCGTAATTCTCGTCACGCACAATACAGCGATAACCCCGATGGCTGACCGCGTTATAAAGATCAAGAACAGCAAGGTTGCCGAGATGACGCTGAATGAAAGTCCAACTCCCGTAGAGGATATCGAATGGTAACGGAGGAGCAATGAGAGCGGTAAATAAGAACACGATACGCGAGATATTAAAGTCACGAAGCCGTTTTCTGTCGATCTTTCTGATCTGCGCTATCGGAGTCGGATTTTTCAGCGGAGTGCGCGCGACCTGCGATATTATGAAAGTATCCGCGGACGACTACTATGACGCACATGAGCTGTTCGATCTGCGCGTGCTGTCGACGTTCGGACTGACGGACGGCGACGCGGAGGCGATACGGGAGATAGACGGCGTTGACGGGGTATACACGTCAAAATATACCGACCTCGCGCTGCATAACGGCGAAACCGAATATCTTACGCGCGTTTACTCGGAGATACCGGATATAAATAAAATAGACATCATTGAGGGCGGATTGCCGACTGCCGACGACGAGTGCGTCGTAAGCTACAATATCCTCCATAAAGGGATACAGGTCGGCGATACCGTAACGCTCGAGGACGTGACCAAGGCGGATGAATTTCCGCTCAAGCGCAAGGAGTACAAGGTAGTCGGGATATACAACACCCCGATGTACATTTCCAAAACACAGCGCGGAAGCACCAATATCGGCGACGGCGCTATCGACGCGTTTATGATAGTTCCCCCCGAACATTTCACGCAGGACGTTTACACGGAGATATACATAAAGTCGGATAGACTGAGCACGATGCAGAGCTACTCCGAGGAGTACAAGGAGCTGCGCGGCGAGATATCCGATAAGCTCGAGCAGCTCGGCAAGGAGCGCAGCGTTATCCGATACGACGAGGTCATCGGCGACGCTCTGGCTGAGATCGAAAAGGGCGAAAAGGAGCTCGCCGAGGCTAAGGCGGACGGACAGCGCGAGCTTGACGACGCAAAACGCGAGCTTGAAAACGCCGAGCGGGAACTGGAGGACGCGAAGAAGAAAATAGAGGACGGCGAAAAAGAGCTTGACGACGCGGGCGATGAGATAACCGACGGAGAAGCTCAGCTCGCCGACGCGGAAAAGGAGCTTGCGGACGCTAAGAAGGAAATAGAGGACGGAAAGCGCGAGCTTGCCGAAAATAAGCCGAAGCTCGACGACGCGAAAAAGCAGCTCGAGGACGCGAAGAAAGAGATAGAGGACGGCGAGCAACAGCTCGCGGACGGGAAGAAGCAGCTTGACGACGCAAAGGAGCAGCTTGACGCGGCGAGGGTCGAGATAGAGGACGGACGCCGGCAGTACGACGAGGGCAAGAAAAAACTTGACGAAGCCGAGGCACAGATCGCCGAGGGGCAGAAGGAAATAGATGAGGGTACCGCCGAGCTCGAGGCAGCACAAGCGGAGATCGATAAAGGCTGGGAAGAACTGGACGACGGAAAGGCTCAGCTCAAAGCCGCAAAACGGGAGCTTGAGGAGGGTCGCAAGCAGTATGAGGAGGGTCTCGCCGAGTACGAGACCAATCTGGAGCGTTTTGAACAGGCGGAGGAGCTTCTCGGCAGAGCGGAGGAAGAGGTCAGCCGCTTAGAGCAGGAATACGGTCCCGACGACGAGAGAGTTCGGATCGCGCGGGAGGCGATGCAGGCGGTCAGCGACGCTTTCGATCAGGCAAGAGCGGAGCTTGACAGAGGCGCGGCGCAGCTTGAAGCCGCAAAAAAGCAGATCGAGGACGGAGAGCGGCAGATCGAGGAAAACGAGAAGCTTATCGAGGAATCCGGGGAGCAGCTGCGCGAGGCTCAGGAAGAAGTCGATTACGGATGGCGTAAGCTGTCGGACGGAATAGATCAGCTTGAAGATGCCAGAAAGCAGTTCGAGGACGGCAAAAAGGAGCTGGACGACGCAAAGGCTAAGCTCGACGACGGCGAACAGCAGGTCATTGACGGTTACGCGGAATACGCCGCGGGACTGGAGGAATACATAAAGAATGCTGAGCTGCTTGCCGACGGAAAGGCGGAGTACATCGAGGGCGCGGAGAAATACTCCGACGGGCTCGCCGAATACGCCGACGGAGTACAGAAGCTCTCGGACGGCGAGGTGCAGTATTACGAGGGCGTGGCGACTATTGCCGAGAAGCGGCTGGAGCTCGCCGAGGGTAAGAAGCAGTATGAGGACGGTCTTGCGGAGATAGACGATGCCAAGAAGCAGTACGAGGAAGGTCTCGCAAAATATCAGGACGGTCTCGTTGAGTATGAGGACGGCGTTTATAAGTTCAACAAGGAGATCGCCGACGCGGAGAGCAAGCTCGCCGAGGCAAGGGAAAAGATATCCGACGTGGGAAACGCGGAATGGTATGTTTTCAAGCGCGACGATAACGTCGGCTATGCCGAATACGAGTCAAACTCCGAGAGAATAAACAAGATCGCGGCGATATTCCCCGTGTTCTTTCTGCTCGTTGCGGGACTGGTCTGCCTTACTACGATGTCGAGAATGGTCGAGGAGCAGCGCACGCAGGTCGGAACGCTGAAAGCTCTCGGTTACTCCAACGGCACTATTATGCGGCACTATATGACCTACGCGGTCTCGGGAGCGGCTGTCGGCGGCGCTGTGGGCGCGGTCGGAGGGTGCTTCCTGTTCCCGAGCGTTATCGTGTACGCGTATTCGATGATGTACAATATCACCGAAATACATTACCTGTTTACCCCCGAAAATATGATCGTATCTATCGGCTCGATGGTGCTGGCGATCGCGGCGACGGTCTTTTTCAGCTGCAACAAGGCGCTTCAGGAAACGCCCGCCTCGCTTATGCGCCCGAAAGCGCCGAAAGCGGGAAAGCGCGTGCTTATCGAGCGCATACCGCTGCTGTGGAATCATATGAACTTTTTCGCCAAGGTCAGCGGACGAAACCTTTTCCGCTACAAGCGCAGAATGTTTATGACGGTAGTCGGCATAGCGGGCTGTACGGCGTTGTCGCTGACAGGCTTCGGGCTTAAGGACTCGATCTCGGATATTGTCGATCTGCAATACGATAATATATATAAGTACAGCGGCTATATGGCGTATGACGAGGATATCAAGCTCTCCGAGCTGAACAGCATCTACGACACGCTTCTTGACTACGATGAGAACACCAGGTACACCCGTGCGCTGATAAAGCAGTACGGCACCGAGTTTTCGGGAAACAGCGTTCAGGTCTACGTCACCTGCGTTGAGGATTCGGAGCTTTTCGAGCAGTTCATCGACCTGCACGAGCGCGTTTCGGGTGAGAAGCTGACGCTGAAGGACGGAGCCGTTATCACCGAAAAGGCGGCTAAGCTGCTGGGAGCGGAGCAGGGCGACGAAATAACCGTACAGGTGAGCGACGGCGTGAACAAAAAGCTGAAGATCGCGGGCATCACCGAGCAGTACACCAGCCATTATCTCTATCTTTCGGAGGAGCTGTACAGCGAGCTGTTCGGCAGAACGCCGTACTACAATATGATCTACTTCGACAACGGCATATCGCGCGACGAGGCAGTGCAGAACAAGTTCACCGAGCATATGCTGAAAAACGACAATATCCTCGCGCTGATAATGAACGCGAGCTCGCTGACGAGCGTTCACGAGACCTTGCAGATAATGGACTTGGTGACGATAGTGCTTATCGTATCGGCGGCGGCGCTGGCGTTTGTGGTCTTGTACAACCTTACCAATGTCAACATCACCGAGCGCATACGCGAGATCGCTACGCTTAAGGTTCTCGGCTTCTATGACGCGGAGGTGTCGAGCTACGTATTCCGCGAGAACATAATACTTTCGATAATGGGCGGCATTGTGGGGCTGTTTCTCGGTCACGCGCTCTGTCTGTTCGTAATAAACACCGCGGAGATCGACGAGGTAATGTTCGGGCGCAGCATACATTATCCGAGTTATATATGGGCGCTGCTCGTGACGGTGGCGTTCTCGCTGATAGTTAATCTGATCATGACGCGGGTCTTGAAGAAGATCAGCATGGTGGAGTCGCTGAAATCGGTGGAATAATACGGCATACATTACGTGCTTTAAGGAAACGCCGATTTGATCGCGGTTTTGGCCCCCAGCCGGGGGGGAGAAAAGAAAAAAAATAAGTATAAAAAAAAAATAT
>CAMWVP010000059.1 GCA_947177735.1 uncultured Clostridia bacterium | reverse complement strand
ATATTGCATATCGGGAAAATAATAATTATAATTTTACAACATTTTATTTAAAGTGTATTTGTGGATGTACTTTGTTTGATGTCTACGAATCCTATCTTGATAAAAAGGAAAAAGAATTATGTCAACCATATTATGATGCACTTGACCACGCTGTTACAGGAGGATGTTTTTCAAATTGTACAAAAGATGAAAACGGTACTATTCATCATTGGATATACTTCACTCATAGTCAAAACGGACCGAAGGAAGAAGTTATTATTCCTCCTGCACCAGTTTTTGCCCATATAAATGCCATAAAAGTAAAGTGTTCCGAATGCGGAAAAGAATATACAATTTATGACAGCAGATACAACGGTTATAGCGGAATGTTCTCTACCCAATGCAGTGAAAAAGAAAAGAGTTATATACCGCATTTTAGATTAAAGAAACGCCGTGATAATTCTTCGGTTGAAATCTGTATAAGCGTTGAGCATGACGAGAGTTTTGAAGCATTCAAGGTAAACACAGATATTGATTGTACATTTAATGAGTATACCGATGCTTATACTTGGATAACGATTTATTCTATTGATAACAGCTCTAAAAAACGCAAATTATTTGAGTTTGAAACTGATTGACTCTTAAATTCTGATTTATACGAGTAATCGAATATTTACAACAAGCCCCGAAGCAGTTACCAATAACTGCTTCGGGGCTTAAACCTCTTTATGAATATTGTCCTAAAGGCAATACCTTTTACGCCGTAGCGTTTTTATCTTTTCTTGATACAGAGTATATTCCCCGCGAACCACAGCACCGAGGTCACGCAGATGAATATCAGTACAAATACGTTCACTTCTTCGTGCCAGCGCATGAGCAGCACCGTGAAGTCGCCGAATATCGCCACAAGGAACGGCATAAGCGAGAAGTCGCTTTCTCCGTCGCCGTCGTAGAATCTCGACAGCATTATGGTAAACATCGCCACCATTCCCGCGGAGACGACCGCCTCGATCGGTATAAATATGTTTGCGAGCTCGATATTCGTGTGGTACACGACGGGTATCGCCATCGAATACGCCACCGTATACGCGAACGACAGCCACTTTTTGTCCGCGCTCTTGCCGACCCCGATGTTCTCGACGGTGTGAAACGCCATTGAGATAAGTATCATTCCGTATGAAATAAATTGCATAACGGGAATTGAGCCGTGAGTGTGGACCATTCCCCCGAGAAGCAGTATTCCCGCCGCTATCGCGAGGTTTCCGAAGATGTTTCCGTTCGGCTCGAAATCCTCGTCGTCCTGGTGCTTCGCTGCATCGGTGCACTTCATCACCGCCATGATATACGCGCCGAATATCGCGAATATCGTCAGCGCGATCATATAGTAGTCGAGCGTGTCAAGCTCCGATATATGAGATGCAAAGCACACAATGATACTGATCAGCCTTTCGACCGTAAGTATCACAAAGTACAGCGCCAGAAATATAAATTTCAGCGCGTTGAACTTAGCATGATTTATCGGTTTACCCAAATACAACCACCGCCTTCATTCGATTTTTCGCCTGTCTATACGGCTATGTATTCTCCCGTCGTCTGCACGGGAGCGACGTTCAGAGTAAAATCGCGTTCTTCGATAAGCCCGCGCTCGGCAAGGTATTTTTTGGTAACGCCTTTCGCCGTGGCGGGGGTGTTATTTTCGCGCGAGAGATGTCCGAGTATCAGGTGACGCGTTCCGCCGCGGACGAGCCTTTCGGCGAATTCCGCGCACAGGACGTTTGACAGGTGCCCTTGCTCGCCCAGTATGCGCGCTTTAAGAAGCGGAGGATAGTTGGGATTTCGCCGCAGCATATCCTCGTCATAGTTGCTCTCCAGCAGCACGGCAAGGCAACCTCCGAGCGCCGCCTCCGTTTCCTCGGTTATGTATCCGGTATCGGTGCAGACGGCGTAGTATTCGCCGCCGTAGCGTATCTTATAGCCCACGCTCTCCGCCGAATCGTGAGAGGTCTTGAAACAGCTGACCTCAAACGACGCGCTTTGATAGCCGTCGCGGATATCGTATATCACGGCGTCCGAGGGTATCTTTCCGGTCTCGCGCAGTGCCTCGGCAGTGCCGCGCGAGGCGAAGATCGGGATATCCGTGTGTTTTATAAGCTGCTCAAGAGCCTTGATATGGTCGGTATGCTCGTGCGTGATAAACACAGCCTCTATACCGCTCATTTCGGTATCGATAAGCGCAAGGGAGTTTTTCAGCGCACGAAATGAACAGCCCGCGTCCACCAGAATACCGTGACCGCGGGTGCCTATAAACGTTGAGTTTCCCTCGCTTGAGGAACATATCGGGTAAATCCTTGCCATTTTAAATCGCCTTTTTCTCTGCGTCATCGGAAACGGGCTCGGTCTCGTCGACCTTGCATATATTCGCGCCGAGATTGCGGAGCTTCATCTCCATATTTTCATATCCGCGTTCAACGTGGAAGATGTCGTATATATCCGATGTGCCCTCCGCGCCAAGCGCCGCAACGATAAGCGCCGCGCCGGCTCTCAGGTCGGTGGACTTGACGGGCGCGCCCTTTAAGCGCTCCACGCCCTCTATAACGGCAACTCTGCCCTCAACGGAAATATTGGCGCCCATTCTTCTAAGCTCGTCAACATAACGGAAACGGTTGTCAAAAATGCTCTCGGTCACCATAGAAGCGCCCTTCGCGCAGGTGAGCACAGCAGACATCTGCGGCTGCATATCGGTCGGGAAGCCGGGGTGCGGCTGAGTCTTGATAGTCGTTCCGACGTAATTTTCGCCGCCGATAACTCTTACAGCGTCGTCGTACTGCTCCACCTGAACGCCTATCTTGAGCAGCTTGTTGGTGATAGGCTCGAGATGCTTGGGAATGACGTTCTTTATCAATATATTTCCGCGGGTCGCCGCGGCTGCCGCCATAAACGTTCCCGCCTCGATTTGATCGGGGATAACGCTGTAAGTCGTGCCGTGGAGCTCGCGAACTCCGCGTATCTTGATAACGTCCGTTCCCGCGCCGATTATATCCGCGCCCATGGAGTTCAGACAGTTAGCCAGATCGACAACGTGCGGCTCCTTTGCGGCGTTCTCAATAACGGTCAGACCCTCTGCCTTGACCGCCGCCATAATGCCGTTTATCGTTGCTCCCACGGAATTTTTATCGAAGAATATCTGATTTCCCACCAGCTTGTCCGCGCGGAGGTTTATCATACCGCCGTCGATCTCGCACTGCGCTCCGAGCGCCGAGAAGCACTTCAAATGCTGGTCGATGGGGCGGTCTCCGAGGTTGCAGCCGCCCGGCATGGAAACGTGCGCGGAATGAAATCTTCCGAGCAGCGTGCCGAGAAAATACGTCGTCGCACGCATAAGCTTTGCTTTATCATACGGGATCGACATATTCATCAGCGGACGGGGATCTATCTCCACCGTCGTTTTATTCAGAAGACGTATTTTTGCGCCCATTTCCCGCATTATCTGCAAGGTAATGGTAACGTCGCTGATATTCGGTATATTCTCTATAACACAGGGCTCATCGGAGAGGATCGTCGCGGGGAGTATCGCGACAACGGCATTTTTCGCGCCGCTGACATTGACCTCGCCCGAGAGCTTAACTCCGCCCTTGATAACATATTTTTCCAAAAGAACACTTCCCCCTGTCCGCTCAAAAAGGCACACGGAAATCATTGCGGAAAACCGTTCGGATCTCCGCCGCCGATACGCGTTGCCGCGCAGACATTTATTAAAAATTTATATATGTAAAAAAACGTTGCAGTTCAATAGCACACTTACACTTTTATATTATAGCATACTTTACATTTTTTTTAAAGCCCCAAATCGAAAAAAAGCCGATCTTTTTATTTTTTTGTGATATTTTACTAAAAACAGCGTTGAAAACATAAAACTTTTTCCGATATATGGTAAAAGAAACGCTAAATTACGGTTCATTTAGTGTTTGGCGCTGAATTGTCCATGCACGGTAGGAATTAAAAAAGGAAAAAGTTTAGTACACAACTTAATTTTATTGCAGTATTATTCCCGAAAAAACCGATTTTAACCTTGACAAATGAAAAAATTTGTGTTTTAATTATAATGTACGAGAATTTTTACCGAAAGGAATTAAGGAATATGGCAAAGCTAAACGAGAATTTTTTCAAACTGAAAAAAAACTACCTCTTTATCGAGATAGCAAAGCGCATACGCGCATACGGCGAATCGCACCCCGAGGAGGCTAAGCGCCTTATCAGGATGGGTATCGGCGACGTTACCCGCCCGCTCGCGCCCGTTGTTGTTGAGGCGATGAAGAAAGCCGCCGACGAGATGGGCAAGCGCGAGACGTTCCGCGGCTACGATGACTCGGGCGCGGGCTACGACTTCCTGCGCGAGGCAGTCTCCGGCTACTACAAGAGCTTCGGCGCGGACGTTTCCGCCGACGAGATACGCATTTCCGACGGCGCGAAATCCGACTGCGGAAATATTATTGACATCTTCGGCAGCGGCAACGTCGTGCTCGTCACCGACCCCGCTTATCCCGTCTACGTTGACTCCAACATTATGAACGGCAACGACGTTATCTTCGCCGATTCCACCGAGGAGAACGGCTTCGCGGCTATGCCCGACAAGTCCGTCAAGGCGGATCTCATCTACCTCTGCTCTCCGAATAACCCCACTGGTTCGGTCTACAATACGGCTCAGCTTAAAGAGTGGGTGGACTACGCGCTCGCCAACAACGCCGTTATCATCTACGACGCGGCTTACGAGGCGTTCATCACCGAGGACGACGTTCCGCGTTCGATCTACTGCATTGAAGGCGCTAAGAAGTGCGCTATCGAGATATGCTCGCTCTCCAAGACCGCGGGCTTTACGGGTACGCGCTGCGGCTATACGATAGTGCCGGGCGACCTCGTTCAGAAAGACAGCGCGGGCAATGATGTGAAGCTCTGCGAGATATGGGCTCGCCGTCAGGGCAGCAAGTTCAACGGCGTTTCCTACCCCGTTCAGCGCGGTGCGGAGGCTGTGTTCACTGCCGAGGGTCAGAAGCAGTGCAGGGAGAACATCGCGTACTATCAGGAGAACGCGCGCGTTATCGCCAAGACCTGTGACGAGCTCGGTATCAAGTACACGGGCGGCGTGAACTCGCCGTACATCTGGCTGAAGTGCCCGAACGGAATGGGAAGCTGGGATTTCTTTGACAAGCTGCTGACCGAGATTCAGGTCGTAGGCACACCCGGAGCGGGCTTCGGAAAGAACGGCGACGGTTGGTTCAGACTTACCGCGTTCGGCACTCACGAAGCTACTAAGGAAGCAATGGAAAGATTGAAAGAGCTTTTGAAGTAAAAATTAAACGAGCCTGTTCGGAAATGAACGGGCTCGTTTTATCGGTCAAACACTCTTGAATATTTCGATCTGAGCTTTTACGCCGTCCTCGTCGGGCGCGGTAAATGTGATAACGCCCATGTACAGCCCCTTGCTGACGGGGATCATTGTCTGGTGAAGCTCCGTACCGTTGTTCTTGACGGTCGTTTTTATACATGAGGTCTCGCTGCCGAGAAAGCTTACGGTCGACTTTTCCGCCTCAACGTCGTTTATGCCCGCCGCAGCGTACTGGCTTGTTATAGTTGGGAGCGCGAGATCGACATACTGCTCGGCTGTAAGTTTTCTGCCGAGCTGAGTGACGTCAAGATTCTCAATGACAAGGTTTACGTTGGACGCTCCGTTATCCTTCAATGCCATCATCTCGAACAGCATACCGTTGGTTTTCAGCGCCTTTGCTGTGCTGTCGTCGGACATACCGTCAATGCCGTTTGCCTGTGCCAGATCGCTGTCCGCCGTGATCTCCCAGCCCTCCGAAAACTCCGCTTTAAGGCCGAGGAAAGCCGAGGTGTAGACGGTGCCGTTTATCGTTCCGTGGGAGAAGCTCTCGCCGGAGGAGCAGGCCGTTGCCAGCATCAGCGCCGCGCACATAAGAATTACCGCAATGATCTTTTTCATAATATCTACTTCCTTTCACTGTCAATGTGTTTATGTGCGTTATAGGTGTTTATATCCTATATGTACAGTATAATACATTTGTTGAGGTTTGTCAAGTACTTTTTAAAAATTTTTTTGCAAAAAGAGCCGCCCCATATGGGAGCAGGCTCTTTAAAAGTTATGCGTTATTAAGAATATCCAAATAGAGATCGTCCAGATCTTCGTATCGGTAGACTCTGCCTTTAAAGGTGATCTTGATATCCGTACAGCCCTCAAACGCGCTTGCGGAAAAATCCCCTAAGCTGTCCGGCAGGACGATCTCTTTAAGGCTTGTACAGCCTTCAAACGCCCACAGATCAATCTCCTCAAGATCATCGGGGAGCGTCACGCTTTTAAGGCTTGTACAGCCGCCGAACGCGGAGCCGAGTATACCCTCAATGCCGTTTGGGATAACGATGCTTTCAAGGCTTGTGCAGCCCTTGAACGCGTTGAAACCGATATCATCAAGCTCCGTGCCGAGGAATGTTACCTCTTTTAGATTCACACAGTCCTCAAAGGCGCAATCAATTTCACGGACGTTTTCGGGAACGGTTATGCGCGTAAGGGCCGTACAGTCCTCAAAGGTGTTGAACAGCACCTCGACGCTTTCGGGAATGGTGATTTCCGAAAGACTTGTGCATTGACTGAACGTGGAGTTAAGCTCGGTCAGACCCTCGGGGAGAGTTATGTTTTCAAGGCTTGAGCAGCCCTCAAATGCGCCGTCGCCGAGACTTGTGACGCTATCGGGTATATGGACGGTTTTCAGCTCCGAAAGGTAAGCGAATGCGACATATCCTATTTTTGTTAAGCCCTCGGGGAGCGTGATCTCCTTGATAGTGACTTCTCTTTCAAAATCATAAAAAATGAAATCGTTTTCCCTTGCGTTGTCGATCTCCAGAACCTTTTTGCCGTCTATCACGGCGGGCACGGTCAGATACTCGTCGTTCCCGTTGTATTTTGTTATCCGTATGCCGCCGTCTATATCCACATACTCGTATTCCGCTTTGACGGGAGGCGAGTCGTTTTCGGTATCCGATATATCGCTTTGAGGTTTGGAAACGGCACTGTTGTCGGGCTCGTCTGTGCCGTTGTCAGATATGCCCACACCGCTCTCCGAATCGTCGAAGTCGCTGCTGTCTTGTACAATGCTGTCGCTTGGTGCGTTATTCACTGCAATGGTGATCGCAGCAGCGCCTCCCCCGATGACCGCCGCCGCTGCCGCGCCCGCGATTATTTTTCCTTTCAGCGTGCCGAGGAACGTTTTTCCGCCCGCCTTTGAAACGACGGCGGCTGTTTGGGGTGCTGCCGCCGCTGCTGCGCCAGCGGTTTTCAGAAGCGGTACGGCAACGCTCTCGCTCTCTGCGGCAAGCAGCCGAGCGAGAAACGGCGCTCCGACAAATGCGTATACGGTGTCGTCCGTTCGGTGCTCGTAGTCGAGCACGCCCTGCTTAATCTTTGCACGGGCGGTGCTCAGGCGATACTTTACGGTGCCCTCGGGACAATCCGTAACCTCGGCGATCTCCGCGATGCTCATATCGTTGAAGTAGAACATTATTACCGTCTGATACTGTGCGTCGGACAGTCCGGAGCGTATAATATCCATTATCAGCCGGCGCTTCTCCTTGTTTTCGACGTACTCCTCGGGGAGGATATTTTCGTCGGCAAGCTCGCCGAATGAGCCTTCATCGTCTATCGACTGTTCGGGGTGAGCGTTCTTTTTCACAAGGAAGTCCTTGCACTTGTTCACGGCTATTCTGTTTATCCACGCGGGGAATTTTTCGGGATCGTTCAGCGTGGCGAGCTTCTCAAACGCGGCGATATAGACCTCCTGCGTTATATCCTCCGCGTCGGTCTCGTTTTGAATGAGACTCAGACAAGTAAAATAAACCGCGCGCGAAGTCGCCTTGTACAACTCGTCAAATGCGTTTTTGTCGCCGTTCAGCGCGGCTTGTACGTTTTTTGATATTTCCGACATTGTGTTTCTCCTTTTCAATATATTTCCTGCCGATATATAGACGGTTTCCGCGGTGAAAAGGTTGGGTTATCCGAAATATTTAAGGCAACACCGCACAATTAGCGGCTAACGCCTTTGCCGCTCGCTTGCTTGCACGCATTATGCGCTTCGCGCAAAACGCTGCGTCAGCCTTGCGTCGTCCTCATTGCACAATCTGACGAAAAATCTGACGGCGCAATCGAACGACAATAATTGTGCGGTGTTGCCTTAAAAAAATCCCCCGCCGCACGGACGGGGGAGATATATTGTAAATTTAATGCTCTTACTTGATAACGCGAACGCCGACAACGTTCTCGACAGCCTTGAGCTTATCCTCAATGCCCGCGGGATTACCCGAAACGTCGAGACAGGTGTACGCGTAGTCTTTCTTGGACTTGCTCTGCATATTCTCGATGTTCATGCCCGCCGCGGAGATAGGCGCGGTGATGTTGTTGATAACGCCCTCCACGTTCTTGTGGATAACGCATATCTTCGCGCTGCCCGTAACCGCCATTTCCATATTAGGCAGATTTACGGAGTTCTTGATGTTGCCGTTCTCGATGTAGTCAACGACCTCCTGAACCGCCATAACGGCGCAGTTGTCCTCGCTCTCGGGAGTGGACGCGCCGAGGTGCGGAAGCGCTATTACGTTATTGTGACCGATAAGAGCGTCGGTCGCGAAATCGGTAACGTAGCAAGCCATTCCGCCGTTGTCGAGAGCGGTAAGGATAGCTTTCTCGTCAACCAGAGCGTCGCGTGAGAAGTTCAGCAGACGTACCGACTTCTTCATCGAAGCGATAGCGTCCGCGTTGATCATGCCCTTTGTATCGGCGGTCGCGGGAACGTGCAGGGTGATGTAATCGCACTGCTCGAAGATCTCCTTGTTGGACTTAATATAGTGAACCTTGCCGGAGAGCTTCAGCGCGTGCTCAACGTTCAGGAACGGGTCTGCGCCGTAAACCTCCATACCGAGAGCCGCAGCAGCGTTCGCTACCAGTACGCCGATAGCGCCCAGACCGATAACGCCGAGCTTCTTGCCCATGATCTCGGGGCCTACGAACTGGCTCTTGCCTTTCTCGACCAGCTTGCCTACCTCGTCGCCCTCGCCCTTGAGCGTGGTGATCCATTCCATGGACGCGGGAATTTTACGCGAGCTGAGCAGCAGTCCGCAGATAACAAGCTCCTTTACGGCGTTGGCGTTAGCGCCGGGAGTGTTGAATACTACTACGCCCTTTTCGCTGCACTTCTCGATCGGGATATTGTTTACGCCCGCGCCCGCTCTCGCGATAGCGAGCAGGTTGGAGCCGAGCTCCATATCGTGCATAGCAGCCGAGCGAACCAAGATCGCGTCGGGGTTTGCGACATCGTCGCCGAAGGTGTATTTGCTCTTGTCGAGCAGATCGGTACCGCAAGCGGCGATCTTATTAAGTGTCTGTATATTGTACATTGTTCTGTTCTCCTTATTTGTTTTCTACCAAAGTAACGACAGGCTTTCCGTCCTTGTCGAGCAACGGGGTCATTCCGCCCGCTTCGCCGGTGGAATGAAACAGATAGTTCACGCCCGTTTCGGTGTCGACCCAGACCTCGATAACATTAAAAACGCCCTGTGTGTAGGTTTTTACAAATCTTTCGTCTGCCATTACTACCTCCGAAAAAATCAGCCGTTTTCTTCCTCGAACTTCTTCATGAACGCAACCAGCTTCTCAACGCCTTCGATAGGCATAGCGTTGTAGATAGACGCTCTCATACCGCCTACGGTTCTGTGACCCTTGAGGTTCTCAAAGCCTGCGGCCTTTGCCTCCTTGACGAACTTAGCGTCAAGCTCCTCATTTCCGGTAACGAACGGAACGTTCATCAGCGAACGATCCTCGGGGCGAACGGTGCCCTTGAACAGCTTGGACTGATCGAGGAAATCATACAGTATCTTGGCTTTCTTCTCATTGTGAGCCTTCATAGCCTCGAGACCGCCCATCTTTTTGATCCACTTGAATACCTTGCCGCAGATATAGATGCCGTAGCAGGGAGGTGTATTGTAGAGCGAATCATTGTCCGCCTGGGTCTTCCACTTGAGCATTGTGGGAGTGCCGGGGAGAACGTCGTCGGTAATAAGATCCTCGCGGATTATCGCGATAACAACGCCCGCGGGGCCTACGTTCTTCTGAACGCCGCCGTAGATAACGCCGTACTTTGTTACGTCAACGGGCTCGCTCAGGAAACAGGAGGAAACGTCCGCAACGAGAGTCTTGCCCTTGGTGTTGGGCAGGGTCTTGAACTTGGTGCCGTAAATGGTGTTGTTCTCGCAGATGTAAACATAGTCCGCGTCCTCGGGAATGTCCAGATCGGAGCAGTCGGGGATATACGAGAAGGTCTTGTCAGCGGAGGACGCAATGTCGACAGCCTCGCCGTAGAGCTTAGCCTCCTGGAACGCTTTCTTAGCCCACTGACCGGTGATGATATACGCGGCCTTCTTGTTCTTCATCAGGTTCATCGGAACAGCCGCAAACTGCTGAGAAGCGCCGCCCTGCAAAAACAGAACCTTGTAGTTGTCGGGAATGTTCATCAGGTCGCGGATATCCTTTTCCGCTGTCTTGATGATATCGTCATATGCCTTGGAACGGTGGGACATCTCCATAACGGACATACCCGTGCCGTTGTAGTCGAGCATTTCGTCTGCCGCCTCTTTCAGTACTTCCTCGGGCAGGACAGCGGGTCCCGCGCTGAAATTGTAAACTCTCATTTTGTCTCCTCCTGTAAAATATTACCATTTTTTTACGAGCTATAACAGCCCACTGCTTCTATTATATGACATTTTAAGCGAGATGTCAAGGTGTAAATACGGATTATGCGAAAAAAATTGTGATTTTTTTAACTAATTCACAAAGCATAAAGCGCGGCTCTCCGCTTCCCGATAGTCGACATTTTAAGGATGATATGCGCCCCTTAGCCGGGCGGATCGTCAGACCGACCGATCCGCTTCTCGGCAAGACCGTGTCCGCAAAGCGCTTCACGAGCGCTTTTTTTAGTTTTCCTATTGCAATTTCAAGCGTATTGTGGTATAATTATATTATATTTTTACAAAAGAAAGGCAGATAGTATGAGTAAAGTAGTAAAGTTCGGCGGCAGCTCGCTCGCCGACGCAAAGCAGTTCAAGAAGGTAGCGGACATCATTCACGCCGATCCCGAGCGCGTATATGTCGTACCTAGCGCCCCCGGAAAGCGCTTCTCCGACGACACCAAAGTGACGGACTTGTTGTATCAGTGCTACGAGCGCACGCTCACCGGCGAGGACTTCGCGAAGGCGTTTCAGCCCGTGCGCGAGCGCTTTGACGGCATCATCAAGGAGCTGGGCTTGTCCCTGTCGCTGGAGGAGGAGTACGTCAAGATCGGCACGAACTTCCGCGACGGCGCAAACCGCGATTACGCGGCTTCGCGCGGCGAATATCTCAACGGCATTATTCTCGCGGATTATCTCGGATACAAATTCGTTGACGCGGCTAAGGGTATTTTCTTCGACAACAAGGGCAACTTCGACAGCGATATCACAAACGCTTGTCTGGGCGCTATTCTCGAGAAAACCCCCAAGGCGGTCATTCCGGGATTTTACGGCGCATTGCCCGACGGCTCGATCAAGACGTTTTCGCGCGGCGGCAGCGACTTTACGGGCTCGGTAGTCGCTAAGGCGGCGGGCGCTTCGCTGTACGAGAACTGGACGGACGTAAGCGGCTTCCTCGTTGCAGACCCGAGGATCGTTGACAAGCCCGAGGGTATTGAGGTCATCACATATTCCGAGCTCCGCGAGCTTTCGTACATGGGCGCAGGCGTACTGCACGAGGACGCGATATTCCCCGTAAGAAGCGCCAATATCCCGATCAATATCAAGAACACCAACGCTCCCGACGACGCGGGAACGCTGATAGTTCCGAGCGCGAAAAACGCTCCCGCAAAGTACCTGATAACGGGTATCGCGGGCAAAAAGGACTTCTCGGTAATCTCGATCGAAAAGGACAGAATGAACTCCGAAAAGGGCTTTATGCGCAGAATGCTGCAAGTCCTCGAGAACCACGGCATTTTCCCCGAGCATATGCCTACGGGTATCGATACCGTTTCCGTTGTCGTAAATTCTCACGAGCTCGACGGTCAGCGCGAGAAGCTCACTCAGCGTCTTAAAGAGGTTGCCCGTCCCGATCATTTCGAGATAATCGACGGTCTTGCGCTGATAGCGGTCGTTGGCCGCGGAATGAAGTCCGCAAAGGGTACCGCGACAAGAGTATTCGCGGCGCTTTCTCACGCGGACATCAACATCAGAATGATCGACCAGGGCTCGAGCGAGCTGAACATTATCGTCGGCATTGACGATAAGGACTTTGAAAAGGCTATCAAGGTCATTTACGATATGTTTATTCTTAGCGAGCAATAATACGGGAGGTTTCTTTCATGAGCAGGGCTGACGATATTTTTATACAGAATTGCCGTGATATTCTGGAGAACGGCGTGTCCGACGCGGATATGAACGTCCGCCCTCATTGGGAGGACGGAACGCCCGCGCACACTATCAAAAAGTTCGGCATAGTCAACAGGTACAACGTCGCGGAGGAGTTTCCGATAATGACTCTGCGGCGCGTGTACTACCGTTCGGCTATCGATGAAATATTGTGGATTTATCAGAAAAAGTCCAACAACGTCCGCGACCTGTCGACCCATATATGGGACGCGTGGGCGGACGAGAACGGCACTATCGGCAAGGCTTACGGTTATCAGCTCGGGATAAAGCACAAGTACCCGGAGGGCGAGTTCGACCAGGTGGACAAAGCGCTTTACGACCTCAAAAACAATCCCGCCTCGCGGAGAATCATCGTGAATATGTACAATCACGCGGACTTGAACGAAATGGCGCTCGCTCCTTGTGCGTACTCGTTTACGCTGAACGTGAGCGGAAACAAGCTCAATGCGATACTCAACCAGCGCTCGCAGGATATGCTGGCGGCGAACAACTGGAACGTTTGTATGTACGCTGCGCTGCTGATAATGTTCGCGAAAGCGAGCGGATTTGAGCCGGGCGAGCTGCTGCACGTTATCGCCGACGCGCATATCTACGACCGTCATGTCGATATCGTAAAGCGGCTTATCGAAAAGGAGCCGTTCCCCGCGCCGACTATGCGGGTGGAGGATATCACCGACTTCTACAAGTTCACGCGGTACAGCTTTACCGCCGAGAACTATCAATATCACGAGTTTGACGAAACGATCCCCGTGGCAATATAAGAGCCTGTTCAGAATTTCTCCGCACGCGTCTTTCTTGCATATTTTGCGTATTTCTTCGTTGTTTTTTCTTGAGCGTTTTGTGAGTAGCACATAATGCGTACATACAGTACACGCATTATGCCTTCGGCAAAACGCTGCGAAAAAACGCCTTGAAATCCGCAAAATCTGCTGCAAAATCCGCATACGTCGAGATTCTGAACAGGCTCTAAGGCAACCGCCTTATTGTATATAACCTAAAAACCCCGATATCTACGAAAAGAGAGGACATTATGTCAGATGAAAAAAGGCTGGCGCTGCTTATTGACAGCGACAATGTTTCCGCAAAGTATGCACAGTTTATCGTTCAGGAGGCGTCAAAATACGGCGAATTGATAATCAAGCGTATTTACGGCGACTGGGAAAAGAACAATTCCGGCTGGAGAATCCCCGCCATGAACAACTCAATTATGCCCGTTCAGCAGAACAGTTACATCGCGGGCAAAAACGCCACGGACTTCTCGATGATAATTGACGCTATGGATATTCTGTATACCTGTAACGTCGACGGATTCGTACTGGTCACGAGCGACAGCGACTTCACGCGGCTGGCTATCCGCCTGCGCGAGGCGGGCAAGCTGGTTGTTGGTATCGGCGAGGTGAAAACGCCGCTCGCGTTCACGTCGAGCTGCCATAAGTTCAGCTATCTCAACCGGATATGCGCCAACGTCGGAGACGACTATAACGAGGAAACTCTCCGCAAGGCGGTGCTGGATTACGTCCGCGACAACGACGACGGCAGGCTCGATCTGATGAAGATCGACTCTTATCTCACCTCGCGCTACGGCAATATTGATTATACCACTCTGGGCTACAACCGCCTGTCGACGTTTATCAGCAGCTTTCCCGAGCTGCGCCGAAACAGCAACTATGTAAGCCTGCGTAAGAGCGCGTCGGTCAAGGCAAAGTCTGCCGCAGCGGAGAACGCTCCCTCCGAAAAGGACATCACTCATGTTATAGTGGAATATCTCGAACGTCAGAACGGCGGCAGGGACGACATTTCGCGCGTCGCGGAGCACGTTACGCGCAGCTTCGGCAAGGTGGATTTTTCGCGGTTCGGCTCTAAGCGGTTCGCGAAGTTCGTCGACAAGCAGTCGGTTCTCGCGCGCGACAACAATACCGTTATGCTGAAAGCGGCGGAGGGAGCTCCCGAAAAGGCGGATAAGCCCGTTGAAAAGGCTCCCGAAAAGCCCGTTGAGCTTGTTGAGAAAATCTCCGGCAAGCCTATTGACGAGATCGTTGAGAAGATCGCGAAACGGCAGCCGAAGCCCGCGGAAGCGCCCACCGCTCCCGTCAAGACCATGCACATCAATCCGCAGATATTCACCATGGAGGTGCAGAAGTACGCCTCTGAGAATATGCCGAACGGCGGAAATCTCGGTCAGCTCAACAATATGCTACTGGAAAAATATGGGAAGAATTACGTCGCGGAGCTTGGATTTTCCGATTTCGCCGCGGCGGTAGCGTCCGTTTCGGGAGTGAACGCGGCGAAAAATCTCATCTACGTTGTTGAGCCCGAAAAGCCCGACAATACCGAGAAGCAGCCCAAAAAGCGCGGCAGAAAGCCCAAGAACGCCAAACCCGCCGAGGCTGTCGAAAAAACGGAGCAGCCCGTTGTTGAAGAAGCCGAGGCTGTTGAAGAGCCCGAGAACGCTGAGGAACCCGTCGTTCCGCAGAAGCTCGAGATAAACTCGGTCATTCGTGAAGTGCATACGTTTGCGGTGCAGAACGAGAATCACGGTTCGCTCGCGGTTCTCGGCGCGTATTTCACCAAGAAATACGGCAGAGGCTACCTCAAAGAGCTCGGCTATCCGTCGATGAAGAAGCTGATAGCGGCGATAATCGGCGTAAGCGTTAAGAACAACCTCGTTGTCATTGACGAGGAATTTATTGAGCGCACCGAGCAGATAGAACAGTTTGTCAACGATTTTGCGCGCGGCGAGGGCAGCCACAGCATTAAGTCGCTCAGCGCGCAGATCAAGAAGAACTTCGACGGCTTTGATTTCGCAGAGTACGGCTACGCGCGGTTCTCCGACTTTATCAACGCGATAGACGGCGTTCGCGCCGACAGATATCATGTTGTGGCGGAAGATTGATCATGTTTAAAAAGCGATTACTTGCCGCGATGATCGACTATATTATTATTTTTACGGTTTCATTTACCGCCTGTGCATTGATTTCAACAAGTGTTTTTAAAAACACATTCGATCAGCAAGCGGCTCCGTTTGCGGCAATTGTATTGCTGCTTAACCCGCTTTCGCTTATCGCGCAGATGATTTCCTACCCTCAAGCTTATGGAAACACGTATGCCGTATATGTGCTCTTCGCGGTAACCTTCGTTATTGAAGCAGCATATTATTCTCTGTTTGAGCTGCTGCCGACCAAAAGAACTCCCGGCTATGCGCTTTTGAGAATCAGCTTATGTTATAATTCGGAGAAATCAATACAAGCACGAGTTATCGGGCGAAATATCATAAAGGTATTGTCACGGTATTTATACTGTATTCCGTTTGTAATTTCCGTATTCAGCGCAAACGGCAACACGATATATGATCGGGTCTCAAAGATCCATATAGAAGCGGACAATATCGGTCGCGATTAGATCATATTGAGCTTGCCGCTTTATCGGAAAACAAGCGAACTTGTAAGAGGAGCAGAAAATTGAGTAATTGGTTTACGACAGACCGTATCGATAACGAAACGTATATCATCAGTGAATACCGCCATTGGGAGGAAACGCACTGCTATCTTCTTATCGGCGCGGATAAAAGTCTGCTTATAGACACGGGGCTCGGCATCTGCAATATATACGACGAGGTGACAAAGCTCACCGATAAGCCCGTTGCGGCAGCTGCTACTCATATTCATTGGGATCATATCGGCGGTCACAAATACTTCCCCGATTTCTATGCTCATTCCGAGGAACTGGACTGGCTGTGCGGGAAATTCCCGTTGTCTGCGGAAACGATAAAGGGAATGGTCGTTGACCGCTGCGATCTCCCCGACGGCTTTGACGTGAGCGGCTACACGCTCTTTCAAGGAACGCCGACAAGGGTGCTGACCGATCATGATATTATCGACATCGGCGGCAGAAGTATCGAGGTCTTGCACACTCCGGGACACTCTCCGGGGCATATGTGCTTTTGGGAAAAGGAGCGCAGATATTTATTTACGGGCGATCTGGTGTACAAGGATACGCTGTTTGCGTACTACCCCTCCACCGACCCCGAGGCGTATCTTGCCTCGCTTGAAAAAATAGCGGCGCTGCCCGTTCAAATGGTATTCCCCGCGCACCATTCTTTGGATATCCGACCCGAGATCATTGTACGCATGCGCGACGCGTTCCGGCTGCTCAAAGCGGACGGTAAGCTTCATCACGGCAGCGGAACCTTTGATTATGGGGATTGGGGAGTTTGGCTGTGATCGTACGACTGTCTGTCGTTTTTGATAAATGCTGCCGTATTGAATATCGGCATAATTATTAAAAAATGTAATTGAAATTGCAGTAAGGAGCGTTATGGAAATCCCGGAATTTATTGCGGAATCGTATACGGTAACAGAGAAAATAACCGAGGGCTGTTCCGGAGACGAGAAGTACAAGCTCGAAAAGGACGGAAAATTCTTTTTATTGCGTGTAGGAGATAGGACGAAAGCAGCCGAAAAGAAAAAGGAGTTTGACCGTCTAAAAGCGTATGCCGATAAGGGTATAAACACTAACAAGCCCGTTGCGTTCGGTACTGCCGACGACAAATTCTATTCGATCGTTTCATGGGTAAACGGAACGCCTATAATGGATATTATCAAGAAGGACGTTTCAAAAAATTATTATCGGCTTGGGATAAAGGTCGGTATTGAGCTTAAAAAGCTCCACTCGGCGTGTCAAGCTGACACGGATACAGACTGGCGGGATTTTATCGAGAAAAAGGCAGCCGGTTTTTTGGAATATTATCACCGTATGAATATCGAGATAGCTTGCGGCAAAAACGCGGAACGGTATATTTTGGATAATATCCGCTTAATTTCGGACAGACCTCAAGCTGTTTTGCACGGAGATTTTCACTGGAACAACTGCGTAGTCGATGAAACGGGCAGCGTCGGCATAATAGACCTCTCGGGAAACGATACGGGCGACCCGTGGTATGATTTCGGCGGACTTCTGTGGGCGCTTGAATATAGCGGCAGCTTCGCGAACGGACAGATCGACGGATATTTCGGCAAGCCGCCGAGCGAATTTTGGGCGGTTTTTAAGCTTTATACCGCGATGTATGCCTTTGAACATCTGACGTACAATAACGGAACTTCGGATGATATTAAAAATCATATTTCCAACGCGGACAGAATGTTAAAGATTTTCGGAGCTGATTTTGAATCGGAGCTGCCGTTTTTCAGAACACAAATGAGCGAAGTGTGATTTGCATAGGAGTACGAAAATGTCATCGGAAAAAGCGGTACTGCATAAGCAAAAGCTGATCATAATAACAGGTTCTCCCTGCGTGGGTAAAACGACCGTCACGGATAAGCTTTTCACGTCTTACGAGAACAACGCGTTTTTTGACGGCGACTGGGCATGGTGTGTCAACCCGTTTTCGCTTGACGATCCGCGTCTGCGCAACGGCGATAAGACTATGTCCTTCGCGTTGTCGAATTACCTGGATTCGGGATTCGATTATGTGTTTTTTTCGTCCGTGGTCGTTATTGGAAAAGAGATCCGCGAGGCGATATTAAAGGATATTACGGCGAAGGATTTTTCCGTTATACTAATTGTTGATCGAAGTATAGACAAGATTTGTGACAAGATTGCGCCTAGCGCAAGGAAAATCGACGCAGGCGTACTGTATGTACGCCAAGGAGATTTGACGTAGCGATAGGTGCGAGATTGGCACAAAGATGTCTATACGTAGATCGACAATTAGTA
>CAMWVP010000058.1 GCA_947177735.1 uncultured Clostridia bacterium | reverse complement strand
AAAAAACGAGCTTAACAAGGCCATTTTCACGGTAAAGGAATGGACGGAGCTGATGCTGCTTATCCGTGACACGGAGGAGTATTTTTATACAATCGAGAGTGAACGAATTAAGGTTTCGGTCATCATTCCCGTGTATAATTGTGAGAAGTATCTGCGGCAGTGTCTGGACAGTTTGTGTAGCCAAACAATGACCGATTTTGAAATAATTTGTGTGAACGATGGTTCAACGGATAGCTCAGCTGAAATACTTGCAGAATATGCCGCTAAGGACGGGCGATTTGTTATTGTCACAACCGAGAACGGCGGCGCAGGCGCGGCTCGTAACGCAGGTCTGAAAATAGCCTGCGGGAAATATTTGCTGTTCGTGGACAGCGACGACTGGTTTGAGCCGGCGATGTTGTCGACGGCGTACCGCGAAGCCGAGCGCACCAACGCCGATATTACGATCTTCCGTTCGATGCAGTACGACAACGAGACGGGAAATACAACGCCGTGCACCTACTCGCTGCGGCTTGATCTTCTGCCACAATTCAGACCGTTTTCGGCGCGGGATATTGATGGCAGCGTGTTCCGGAACATTATGGGCTGGGCTTGGGACAAGCTGTACAAGCGGTCGTTCGTGCTGGCGAACGAGCTGGAGTTTCAGGAGCAGCGCACCACGAACGATATGTACTTTGCGTTTATTTCGCTGTTCAAGGCGGCACGTATAACTACCTGCGAGCAGTTATTGTATAATCAACGGCGGAACGTTTCGGGTTCTCTTTCGGCGACGAGGGAGAAGTCGTGGGAGTGCTTTTACAATGCGCTTTGCGAGGTTCGTAGAGAGCTTCGCGAAATGGGCGCTTTTGAAAAATACGAGCGCGATTTTGTGGACTATGCGCTGCATAGCTGCTTATGGAACTTGAGTACGCTTCCCGAAAACGAGGGACGAAAGTTATACGATAAGCTAAAATCGGAATGGTTCGGGGAGCTGGGGATCACCGACGCTCCGCCGGAGTGGTTCCGCTTTAAGAACGAATACAGACAATTCGGAGAGATCATGCGCGCGGAGAACGACTATACGGCGTTTGTTCTGGCAAGAGTAAACTTCGAGAACGCCGAGATGAAAAAGAGGCTTTCCGAGCGCGTTACCGTTACGCAGACTACCGCGCCGCTCAGTGCACAGGAGGCGGAGTTCTGGAGGCGCGAGCTTGAGGCTACGCGCAATTCGCTGTCGTTTAAGGTGGGTAGGGCGATCACTTGGCTGCCAAGAAAAATATTGAGAAGATGAGGAAAAGAAAATGAAGAAAGATCATACACCATTAGTGTCTATAATTATTCCCGTGTTCAACGATGGAGAATTTATTATAAGATGTCTTGAAAGCATAAAAAATCAAACTGTTGATTTTTGGGAAGCGTGGATAGTTGATGATTGTTCAACAGATAACAGTGTTGCAATTGCCGAAAATTTTTGCAACAGCGACCCACGTTTTCATATTCTCAAAAATAAAAAAAACAGCAGCGCATGGGTAGGACGGGCAAAGGGTATTCTGGCTTCGAGCGAATCCGTAAAGTATATTATGTTTGCGGACGCGGACGATTCGCTTACCCGCAATGCAGTTGCCCGTGCTTTTGAGCTTATGGAATATGATCCCGTAGATATTCTGCACTTTGGAACAAACGTTGAAAATTGCAGTCAGGATTATAAGGAATATCTTAAACCGCCGCTGAAAAAGCTTTACGGACGCGAGATATTTGATAGCTTTGTCGAGCGCAATTTTGAGGGACATTTGTGGAATAAAATGTTTAATGCGCAGCTGCTCCGCAATACGATAAATCATATGGGTACGGATTTGTACCTTCCTAAGGCACAAGATAAGGTGCTGTATTGGGCAGTTTGCTGGCAGAAGGAAAACCTGACATACCGCGGCGTTGAGGACAAACTGTACAACTATAACTACGGTCAGGGGGTAGAGGGCGGAAAAGAAGAAATTTCGCTTGAGCAGTACCGGCAATATCTCTATCAGGCTGCAACGGAAAATATGATAGAGAAAATAATGAATGAGCATGAGGTGCTTGGCGATTATTCCAAGGTCATTGAAGAGAGCCGGTATAATCTTATTCGCCACAGCATGAGAAATTGGTTTAGGGTCGCAAAAGAGGAAAAAATCACTGCATTGGAAGAGGCGGCGAGTTTTTGGAATAAGCCTCTCGACCATGCAAAGCTGACTTGTGCGCTTGCCGAGTATTCGTGGAATGACAGCGTTTACGTATCCGATATCCTTGGCAGAGCGAATATGTACAAAACGAATAAAACATCGTCCGATTTTAAGGTTATCGGCACATATTACCACCGAATGGATAACGGTGGAATTCAGCGTGTTTTGGCGGAACTTGTGAAGCTTTGGCATGAATCGGGTTATGAGATAGTTGTGTTTACCGACAATGACCCACAGCCCGATGATTATGAACTTCCGGAAAATGTAACAAGAGTACGTGTGGATCGCCCGTTCTCAAAGTGTAACGAAAAAAATTATGCAGAACGCGGAATGAGCCTTGCTGAGCTTATTCGAGAATACAATGTTGATTGTATGGTATACCATTCATATTTTTCTGACGTGCTGCTATATGATACACTGATTTGTAAGTGTATGAATGTGCCGTTTATATTGTATCAGCATAATGTTTTCACGCGTTACCTCCGCTATAATGATTCAAAATTTTCAACTATTCCGTTGTTTTCAAAGCTTGCGGACGCTGTTGTTTGTCTTGATAACACAAGTGCGGAATGGTGGAAATGCTTTAACGGCAATGTACATACGGTGCTCAATCCTCTGACGTTTGATTTGGGAACGACACCTGCTGCCGACCGGAATAATCATAATATTCTATTTTTGGGCAGACTGGTTGAGGAAGCAAAACATCCGTTGGACGCAATTGACATTGCCGCTAAGGTTATTGAACGAATACCGGATGCGAAGCTGAATATTGTTGGGACGGGTGAAAAGAGCTATCTTGATACGTTAAACAAGCGCATTGCAAAATTGAATATGCAGAACAGTATCATCCTGTGCGGTTTTGACAGTGATGTTGCAAAGTATTATATGGACAGTAGTGTATTCCTTTGCTGCTCAAGTCACGAAGGATTTTTAATGACGCTTATTGAAAGCCAATCGTTCAGCCTGCCTATTGTAATGTATGACTTGCCGTATCTTGCAACAACGGAAAACAATCCCGGAATTATTTCCGTTCCACAAAGGGATATTCAAGGAGCAGCGGACGAGATATGCAAACTACTTGAGGACGGGGATAACCTTGTGTCAATCGGAAATGCAGGCTATCTGCACATAACCGAAATGTACAAAACCGATATCCGTGGTCAATGGAACGGTGTGTTTAGTTCGATCAATAATTTTACCCATAATTATATCAATAATATCTATCGTATAATGGCACAAACGATCGTTCGTGATTACTTTGACGGAATCAAAGAAAATGAAACGTACATTCGGGAAATTGAAAATAAGCTTGAATGGTACAGAAAGGAAATGAAGAAGAACGAGCACAAAGTCAATGTGCGTTTCTCCGATGTTCCGGTTTTAAGGGATACTATCAAGGTGGAATTTACAAGCTGCAAGAATGAAATAAAGAAAATGAATTCCGAACTGGTAAAATCATATGCAGAGCGCAAGCGGTATCTTGAGGAGATATACTCGATACGCGCGTCGTTTTCTTACAAGCTGGGGCGGTTTATTACATGGCTTCCGCGCAAGATACGCGGATTATTTAAAAAATAACGGGAGGGTTCGGCTATGGATATAAAGGATATTTTCCCCTATGAAGAACCAATAAAACTGTCCGATGATATTAATAAACAATTAGATATACGCCGACAAAAATATGAGGCTGACAGAACTCTATTAGAGAAAGATATTGTGGAAATCGATATTGAGAATATCGTGGAACTACAAAACGGAAGATTAAAAACTCATGTTGACGGAGTAGAATTTGAGTGCTTTTTTCATAGGGGCGAAGGAAGAAAGTTATATATAGTGCTTGAAGCCGCAAGAAGAGGCACTCGGGTAAGAAACCGTTTGGCACGGTGGTCATGGTATACATTCAGCGACTATTCATGGCTTGTTATAACTGATCCCACGTACAGTGATAATGAAGATGTTGAGGTAGGTTGGTTTTATGGAACCGCAGAAAAGAATTATCGGAAGTACGTTGCCCACATTGCCGATAAGATTTCCGATTACTTATGTATTGAAAAAGATAATGTATGCTTTTATGGTTCATCTGCAGGTGGGACTGCCGCCATCCATTCAGCCGCGATATTTGGGCACGGGACAGCAGTGTCAATAAATGGTCAAATCAATTTTGAGTATGATCACAAAGACGTTATTAATTACATTAAGTGCACGGGAATAGATTTACACCAAGCTGATAAATGGAATCGAAACGCTTTGTGCAAAGTCATGAGTGAAGCCAAAGATGTTATTTTTATATTGTTGGAAAATTCCTGTTCGAGTTGGGATATTAATGACCATTTGTTATATTTGTGCAATATTTTAAAATGTCCTCCGCCCGAATATGGTATATCACAATTTGGCAATATCACAACATGGATTTACGACGCGCCTGCGAATATTCAGAGAAATGCTCACATTTGTTTTGAAAACAAAAATATCTTTTATGCAATTGATTTCCTGACGGGTTTAGTTCGCGGAAATGAAGACGTGGAAAAGTACAAACCGCTATACCTTTTATTTAATGAGTTCTGGCATGACATCTATTATCCGACGATTAAGTTTCATGTGCAGGATAAGGAATCGTTATCAATTGAGGAATTAATTGATAAATTAATATGGAACAGACGACGCAAAGCAGTCGCGGATTATAAGTTGAAAAAGATATCTGAAATTATAAATTCGGATATTACTTGGAGGGAAGTAGATTAAAATGAAGACAATATCTGTAGCGGGCACAGGCTATGTCGGCTTGTCGAACGCAATAATTCTGGCGCAACACAATAAGGTTTTCGCGGTAGATATAATTCCCGAAAAGGTTGAGATGATAAACTCCAAAAAGTCTCCGATAGTTGACAAGGAGATCGAGGAATATCTTGCCGAAAAGCAGCTTGATCTCACGGCAACAACAGACGCGGAAGCCGCATACAAGCAGTCGGATATTGTGGTAATCTCTACGCCAACAAACTACGATGAGGAGAAAAATTATTTTGATACTTCGTCCGTGGAGTCGGTTATAGAACAGGTTCTGCGCATAAATCCCGACGCGGTTATGATTGTCAAGTCTACCGTTCCCGTGGGCTTTACCGAGGAAATGCGCAAGAAATTCGGCGCGGAAAATCTTCTTTTCAGCCCGGAATTTTTGCGCGAAGGACGTGCGCTTTACGATAATCTTTATCCATCTCGGATTATTGTCGGAGTGCCTAAAGGTGTTGAAAAGCTTGAAAAAGCGGCGCATAATTTTGCGGAATTATTGCAACAAGGTGCGATCAAGGAAAATATTCCGACACTGTTTCTTAACCCAACCGAAGCAGAGGCAGTTAAGCTGTTCGCGAACACATATCTCGCGCTGCGCGTGAGCTACTTTAACGAGCTCGACAGCTATGCGGAGCTGAACGGTCTGAACGCCAAGGAAATTATTGAGGGAGTGTGTCTTGATCCACGAATCGGTTCGCACTACAATAATCCCTCGTTTGGTTATGGCGGATACTGTCTGCCTAAGGATACAAAGCAGCTGTTGGCAAATTACGAGAACGTTCCACAAAATATAATTGAAGCGATAGTTAAGGCAAATCATACGCGTAAAGATCTGGTCGCCGACAGGATTCTTGAAAAAGCGGGAAAACCAAATCCCGTTGTCGGGATATATCGTCTGATAATGAAATCGGGCTCGGATAATTTCCGCCAAAGCGCGATACAGGGGGTAATGAAGCGGCTGCAAAGCAAGGGCGCGGTGCTTGTGATTTATGAGCCGACTTTAAAAGAAAGTGAGTTCTTTGGCTGCAATGTAATTCGGGATTTTGACGAGTTTGTAAGAATGTCCGATGTTATTACCGCAAACCGTATGACAGAACAGCTTGAAGTGTGTAGTGACAAAGTTTACACGCGTGATATTTTTTCAAGAGATTGAGGTTGCTATGTACGATTTCCTGATTGTCGGCGCGGGATTGTTTGGCGCGGTTTTTGCGTTTGAAACGGCGAAAAAAGGTAAGAGGTGTCTGGTTATCGACAAACGTCCGCACATCGCCGGGAATATTTATACGGAAAATATTGAGGGAATCAATGTTCACAAATACGGTGCGCATATTTTCCACACCTCTGACAAAGCAATTTGGGATTATATAAATCAATTTGCGGAGTTTAATAATTATGTAAATTCGCCAATCGCCGTGTATAACGACGAGTTATATAATCTGCCATTCAACATGAACACATTCTCAAAAATGTGGGGCATTAAAACTCCAGCGGAAGCCAAAGCAAGAATCGCCGAACAAATCGCCCGGTTGAACATCGGAGAGCCGAAAAATCTTGAAGAGCAGGCGTTGAAATTAGTTGGCATGGACGTTTATGAAAAGCTGATAAAAGGGTACACCGAGAAGCAGTGGGGACGCCCGTGCAGCGAGTTACCGGCGTTTATTATCAAACGCCTGCCGCTGCGGTTCAGATATGACAATAATTACTTTAACGACCGCTATCAAGGAATACCGATTGGCGGATATACGCAAATTGTTGAGAAAATGCTAGCGAACGCCGAGGTCAAGCTGAATACGGACTATTTTGAGTTTGTAAAGCAGAACCCGAATATTGCCGAAAAAACCGTTTTCACGGGTGCGATAGATGAATTTTTTGGATATAAACTCGGTGAGTTGGAATACCGCTCGGTTAGATTCGAAACGGAAGTTCTGGATGAGGAGAATTATCAAGGCAATGCGGTTGTTAATTACACTCACCGAGATGTTCCGTTTACGCGAATCATTGAGCATAAGCATTTTGAATTTGGAGAGCAGCCCAGAACTGTTATCAGCCGTGAATACTCCGCAGAATGGAAGCCCGGTGCCGAACCGTACTATCCTGTAAACGATGACCGCAATAACTCGCTGTACAAGCAATACGAGAAGCTTGCGGACGAGCGCGGTAATGTAGTTTTCGGCGGAAGGTTGGGAATGTATCGTTATTTGGATATGGATAAGGTTATTTCGCTGGCTTTAGATGCAGTACGTCAAATTCAATAACAATTATTTGCAAGGAGATGATCTCTTGGCAGATTTTCTAAAAAGAGCATGGGCAGAAATCCACCTTGACAGATTTGAGCAAAACTTGAATAATGCACGGAGATTTATACAAAACGATAAAACGGATATCGCGTGTGTTGTCAAAGCGAATGCTTATGGCCACGATGAAAAAAATATATCGCTGTTTCTTGAAGAACGCGGTGTGAAGTTTTTTGCTGTTTCAAATATTCACGAGGCAGTTCAACTGCGTAAGAATGGAATTACTTCTGAAATTTTGATTTTAGGTTATACTCCGTGCGAATATGTTAATGAGTTATCGAAATATGACATTATTCAAGCGGCTGTTTCCGAAGAATATGCCGTAAAGCTGGCAGATTCTGCCCGAAAAGATGATGCAAAGGTTAAAATTCATCTTGCTGTTGATACCGGAATGGGGCGAATCGGCGTTGTTGCAGCCAGAGATAATGAATGTAAAACCGCAGCTGAAAGCATTGCGCGAATTTCCTGTTTGGAAGGAATTATTCTTGATGGTCTGTTTACACATTATTCAGTTGCCGACAGCTGTACAGAAGATAATATTGCATATACAAATATGCAGACAGATAACTTTTTCAAGGTTTGTGCCCTTGTTGAAGGCTCCGGTATTAATATTCGCCATAAGCATTGTCTGAACAGCGCGGGAGGATTGTTTCACTACGATGAGCGCAGCACGTTGCTTAGATTGGGAATAGTTCTTTATGGGCTTAAACCCGACAGAGCATTAAAAATGCCTTTTGAACTTGCTCCGGCAATGGATTTGAAATCAATTGTGGCATGTGTCAGAACATTGGATAAAGGCAGGTATATAAGCTATGGAAGAACACATTGCACCGATAAAAGGACGCGTGTTGCAACCGTTCCTATAGGGTATGCCGACGGTTACCCGAGAGCATTATCGGGAAAGGCAAGAGTTCTGATAAACGGCGAGGAGGCTCCCGTTATTGGCAGAGTGTGTATGGATCAGATAATGGTTGATATTTCCGAAATTTCCAATGTCGGCGAGGGTTCAATCGTTACATTGATAGGCTCCGAGTACGGCAGAACAATAACTGCCGATGATATTGCGGAAATGTGCGGCACAATTGGATACGAAATCGTTTGCGGTATCTCAAAAAGGATACCTAGAGTTATATACAGAGATAATAAGATCATTGACGTCGTTGAATACAGTTAATGATTGACAACAGAAAGGAAAAGCAAAATGGCTATTGCGATTAAAAAACTTGAAAGCGACGATATAATGGACTTTGAAAACTTCTTGAAAACAGAGCGCCGAGAATTGCCGGAGCTGCGTCTTTCTTCATTAGTTTATCCACACGAGGACATTGCGGTTGTCGCGTTCAAAAAGGATATGAAAATCCCGAGAGAATTTTCGGAAAAATATCGCTTTGTATTAACAGAACATGGCTGCAATATTATATCTCTGTCAAGGCATGAGCCGCGCAGGACGGCGGATAATTCATCGTATATTTTCTCGGGCTATGCGTTCCATAACGGGAAAATGCTTATCGGTGAGAACGAGATTGCTGATAATATAGGCTGTATAGACAACATTCGCGAGGAATACGGAGAATTTTGCGCTGCTGTTATAGGCTATGACAGCATAACACTTTCTTCGGATTTTTTCGGTATGGTTCCGTGGTTTTATTTCTATAATGACGAGCTGTTCGCGGCTTCAAATAACTATCATATGCTGCTGCTTATGCTTTCGGAAATGGGAGTAAAATTGATGATGAATATTCCGCGCAGCAGAGTAAATATCATAACGAGCGGATTTACATACGGATCTGCGTTTTCTACCGACCTTGACGTTACCGGATGCAAGATCAATCTGGCGTATGAAGAAATAAATTACTCTTCCGTTAGCGGAGTATCTGCGAAACGATCTTCGCTGTGGGATATTCTTTCGCACAAAGAGGAGTGGAACGACGATCTGTACGAGGAATATATTTTTAAGGCAAAGCGGGAAATAGAGGAAAACTGCCGCGCGGCATTTGAATGCCCGAGATTTGATAAAATCGTAGTCGATGTCAGCGGCGGATTTGACAGCCGTATTGTATTTGCTGCGGCTTGCAATTTACCTAAGCGGTTAAGAAAGAAAATGTATACACATACCAGAAGGAGCGGAACACCCGACGATATAGAAAAAGCAAGCGCAGTCACCAATTTGTATAATTATCCGAAGTATTCTTATTCCAAAGAAGATGTCGGAGAATTATTTGATTCTACAGGAGCAATCAATCTTGCGCATGTTTCCAGAACATTGGGTGTATATTCCGTTAGCTCAAATCTTTACGCAGATAAGTATACCGATTATAAAACGTTGGAAATAACAGGATATCTCGGAGAGGTTATAATGGGCTATATGAGATGCCGCGGAGAAATAGATTACTCACTGGGCGACAAGCGGCTTCTTGCTCGTCTCGGAGGATGTTATTTACACAATAGCGTAGACGAGCTGCAGGGCGTATTTGGTGATCAAGAGAAAATCATAAACGAAACGCTGTTTAATTATCGAGGATGTGACTGTTTGTTTAAAAAATTTCAGCAATTGTATATTGATTCACGAAATCGCTTTATTTGCGGCTCCTCTCATAATGTTGAAAATAACAATATGCGCATACCCATGCTTTTCTCAAAATATGCATTAAAAGCAAAATGGATGTATTTCAACAGATTTACGGACAATAAAGTACCGGATGAGAAGATATCTATTGATCTCCTGACGGCAATAAATCCGCTTTTGGCCGTGCTGCCGTTCGCAAAGAACAACGACAATGTCCTTCCCGCTAAGGAAAATCTTTTAAATCCCGCAAAACTCGGCGTTGAACCCGATACGACATTTGTAGCCGGTCCTAAAGCCGTAAATGTTGAAAATTCGTACAGAAATAAGGTTATCGAATATATGGACGATCTTGATATCGCAAAGCAAATGCTTCTGCATATTTATGACTATTCAAGAGAGTACTATCCGGTTTGTCTCGGTTTGTATAAGGTCATCTCGCTTATGCAGACGGAACCGTCAGACGCCAAATCAGGTCATGGAAGAGAAACAATCCGCAAGATCTATGACGTTTATTATCAGATCAGAATTGCTGAAATGACGGGAATGAAAGGAAATTGAATTATGAACGAGCAGCTTGACAATCTTCTTAATCAATGCTTGAACCTAAGTTTTTGAGCAATATTCAAAAACTCATCGTTGAAAAAACGCGAAGGATGTCCGATTGGACGTAACCTTACCGTTGACGACATCGTTCCGGCATTCGAGTATATGCTGTCAAAGGGCGCGGAATGTATTGCGGGGCAGAATATAGCGGTCACGGTGGGAAATTAGTTTTGAAGAAACAATGCCAAAGAACTATTTTTGTGTAGTAAGCGAGGTGGATGATGGATAAAAACTTTTCTTTTTCGGAGCTTCTTAACGAGTGGCTGTTGTCGCAAAAAGAAACACTTAAGGCGGGCACTTATTACTCCTATCAATCACGTATAACTTCAATGATAGAGCCTATTCTTGGAAATAAAAATATTTTCAAGATGGCAAGTGAAGATATCACAGATTTTGCATCCGAATTACAGGAAAAGGGCTTATCGGCAAAGACGGTCAAGCTTGCGATAACGGTAGTTCGCAATGCGGTGCTGTATGGCATGGAGCATTACGGAACGTCGGATATAATGCCGAATAACCTTTCACTGCCCAAACAGAAAGCAGTGGAGCGTAACCCGTTGACTCCCGAGGAACAGCGAAGATTTATAGATTACGCGATGACGCATAATGTTCGTGTGAACCTCTGTATGTTGTTGGTTCTGATGACGGGAATCAAGGTCGGGGAGCTTTGCGGTTTGCAGTGGTATGATGTGGATTTCAGGCGCAGTAGTTTACATATACATCAGATCATATACCGCACATCACGTCCCAAGTCCGAAAATCATGAGCCTGCGCTTGTATTGCAGGAATGTGAAGAACCTCGTGAGATTCCCGTTCCAAGCGCACTTATGGCAGAATTGAAAAAACTTCACAATCGAAATGCCGAATACTACGTTTTCAGCGGCAAGGAAACGCCGTATGAGCCGAGAATTGCCCTAACTCATTTAAAGAAATTCCTTACAAGGAGCGGTGTTCGCAATGTTAGCTTTAACGAGCTACGCGACAATTTCGTGCAGAACTGTATTAACAACGGCTGCGACATAATGATAACTGCCAAACTGTTAGGTACATACAGCCTTAACAAGCTGCTGGAGGACTTTGAATGGGGAGAAGTGACGTTCGACAAAACAGCAGAATTTGTTGAGATGATGGGCGAAAGACTTTTGAATTCAAGTTCGCCCAAGAAGCCTGCAATAAAACTCGCCGAAGCCAAAAAATATGACACTGTTCATGGGCGAACAACAGTTAATCAATAAATGCACAAATGACAAAGGTATCACCGCTCTATGTGGTGATACCTTTTCTGCTATTAGTGGTAAGCCTTTGTGAGTATAAATTAAGCACTGGCTTTCACAATTTTTGCAAGTTCTTGAACTTCCCCAAGAGTGAGATTAGTGGCTTTGGCTATATCTTTGTCGGCAAGAACTCCCATTCTGATAAGGTTCATTGCGATCTGATAGGTTCTCTGTCTCGCGGCTTCTCTGTTGGATTCTTCCATTATCTGGCACATATCGTCATAACCTCCTTCGGTATCCTTTAAATAGTGCGCTCTTTCGGCTAAGTTAGGGTAATACATTTCACTCGGCTGTGCGCATTTAAAATCGTGCATCAGCTTTCCGATAGCTGTGTCATTGATATACTCGCCGTTTACATATATAATATGAGCTTCGTCATCAAACGGCTTCATTTTCAATTCTTCAATGTGACGGTTGATCGTGTAGACCGGCAGCCCTTGTTTCCAATAATCCTTTGAGTTGATGAATATCACATAGGTTTCGGGGAACTTTTCAAAGTCATCGGTAGGCAGAAGTGCGTCCGAATCCATCATGCTGCTGTGGAATCGCGCTCTTTTGGGCTTAGCTCCCTTGCTTTCCTGCTGTACCTCAATATCGTATCGGGTTCCGTCCTCGTCAACTGCGTCCACGTCAAGCGTTATTGACCGACCCTGAATACTTTTCAACGGCTTTTGCGTTCGCACCGACTTGACTATAAGATGTTCCTTATTCATAATGATACGTAAAACAAACTGTACCAGTTCCGGCTGATCGTTGAAAAACGCATTCATATGTATCATCCATTAGTCTAAAATTGGATATTTGGGCAAAATTTTCCGACCTTAGCTGTTGTTCCGTTTTTATGTCAATGTTCATTTGAACCACCTGTCCGAAATAGTATGCTGTTGTCTGCTTTCATTATACCACATCTGTTAGAAAAAAACAAGAGTTTTCGAGAATCTTGCGGTGTATTACTGCTGATCACAAAAGTAAAGTACTTCCGTTCCGATGCATAGGAAGTCCTTTGGGGTTATGATGAAATTTTTGGGGGATAGCGTGGTTAGCGCGGATTCGAATATTTGTTATTCATAAAAGATTAATGAGTATACGGAGATGAAACCTAATGACTTTAAATATTTGCACAATTATTCCATTCAACCAATCTCGATTTTGTCGGGGTATACAATCTTTCTCGTTTGGATCTGTTTAGGTTGCTGTTTTTATTGACGTCGAGTAATTTCTCAGTTGGCAAACTTGCACACCAAAACCGGAAATGATTTTGGTATAATAACTATACCTGACAAAAATCAACATATGGAAAGGAATACAGTTATGTTTTGTAAGAAATGCGGAAACGTACTTCCCGATTACGCAGCAGTCTGCGACAAGTGCGGAACACCTACGGGCGTAAGCACGGGCGGCAAGTCCAAAACAAACAAGATGATTTTCATACCAATAGGCATTGGAGCGTTCGCCGTAATCATTGCGGTGGTACTTATTTTTGCATTGAAACCCAAGGAAACGGTGAAACCCGACGGCGGCACGCCGCAGACTTCATCGCAGACTGACGTTTTACCTGCGGGCGGGAATAACGGCGGAACAGTCATTATAGATACTCCTCCCGTATCAACGCCCGAAAACAGCGATCGATCCTCTCTCCCGCAGTCGGAGACACCCTCGGAGCCCTCCACACCGCCGCAGTCGGAAACGCCCTCCGAGCCGCCAGCGCCGCCGCAGTCCGAGGCTCCTTCCGAACCGTCCGCACCATCACAGAACAACGGCACTCCCGATGAGGTCGTCATCGCCGGACAGAGCTACTCCACCTCGCTCATCGCATTAGACCTTTCAAAAAAGGGACTTAAAAACAGCGATATCGCCGATCTTAAATATTTCACTAAGCTTAAACGGATAATGCTACAAGACAACGATCTGACCGACATTTCGGTTTTGGAAAGCATTTCCACTCTGTTTGAGATCAACGCGGAAAACAACAATATCAGCAATATCTCGTTTATGAAAAATATGCCGAATCTGAGGATAGTTGTTATAAACAACAATCCTATCGGAGATATAAGCTGCTTCAGCAGCATCCCCGAGCTTGAAAAGCTATGGATAGTCAATACGAACGTCACCTCCCTCGACCCGCTGTCCAACTGCACTAATATGACGGAGCTCGGCGTAAACGGGTGCGCGATATCGTCGATCGACGCGGTCAATGGAATGACAAAGCTTGAAACGTTGCATGCGGCATGGTGCGGTCTTACAGACCTTTCGCCTGTTTCAGGCTGCACGGCACTTCAGACGCTTTATCTTAACAACAATTCCTTCACCGATTACTCCGCTCTCGCAAAGCTCAACAATCTGAATACGGTCGTTCTGGACGGAAGCTGCGTTATGACCGACGCCATCGCAAGGACGTTCAACGGCATGAAGATTGCTCGTTACCTTTCACTTCAAGAGATAGAGATGACGGACGAGCAGATAAATATCATATTTGATGGTGTGGAGCTCTTCGGAAATATGGGTTATATAGAATGGTCTATTTACGAATAAGTTCACTTATTTGTGCACGCTTATAAGATATTTTGCAGTTGGCAAGTAAGCACACCAAACCCGGAAATGATTATGTTATAATGAACGTATGTAACAAAAGCCAATATAATTGAAAGGAGCAGGTATGTTTTGCAGGAAATGCGGAAATGAAATGCCCGATTACGCGACCCGATGCGATAAGTGCGGCACAAAGGTAGAAGGCAATTCCACGGCGAAAGGCGGCTTCAATAAGCTGCTGTTTATCCCCATAGGGGCAGGCGCTGCCGCCGTGATAGCGCTTGTCGTGGCTCTGGTATTCTTACTGCGCCCCAAGGACGATATAGTTCAGCCGTCCGACAGCAGCGTGCGGACATCATCGTCAAGCGAAATTCAGGCTCCCGTTATTATTGATAACAGTCCCGTAACGACGCCCGCGAGCACACCGAGCAGCAACGCTGCCGACAGCAACAGCCAACCGAACGAAAACAAGGAAACGATCCCCGGCGAGCTTACGCTTACGGTCAACGGCGATAAGCTGTCCGTGACCGAGGCGGGCTACTGCGGCGCGCTTGACATGACCGATGGAGAGAACATGAACGGTCTAACGCTCTGGGGAATGAACGACAAATACGTTGCCGTTGTTATGATCGGTATCAGTCACGAACGAACCAAAGCAAATGCTGTATATTATAACATTCCCGCAGGCGGCAGCGGAGAGAAGGCAATGGCAGATATTGTCATTTATGATAAACAGAATGACTACATGCACTTTAATTATGGCTCTGACAATGAAAACGAAGTCAAGATAGGTGCTTTCGAGCCGCTGAAATTTATAAACTTCTCCTTTGCAGGAACAATGAATGACGATGGAGCGAAATTTGATCTCAGCTTGAGTGGAAGATTCGACTACCGCACCACTAATGAGGTGGAGGATATGAGCCGCCGCGCCATGGACGCTATGAAGGCGCCGGAGAGCAGCGACCCCGTTCAAGACCCCGTCAGCGATCCCGGGCAAAACACCGTCAACGAGGTCGTGATCGCGGGACAAAGCTACTCTTTGGATGCCGATTATATCGATCTCACCGGCAAGAACGTTACCAATGCCGATATAGAAAATCTGAAATATCTGACAAACCTTACAACTATACAGCTAAGCGACAACAGCAGAGTGACCGATCTTTCCGCGCTCGGCGGACTGACAAAGTTGGAGAGCCTTTGGCTGGACGATACGGGGATCTCCGACATTTCGCCTCTTTCGGGCTGCAAAAACCTCAGGGAAATGGGTATAAAAAATACCAAGGTCAAGGATATAAGCGCGCTTTCAAACTGCACTAAGCTGTCAAAGCTCATAGCGGTAAATTGCAATATCAGCAATATATCGCCTCTCGCAAATTGCCCCGATATGCGGGAGCTGTGGATCAGCGAAAACCCGATCACCGATTTCTCGCCGTTGGTAAAGCTGAATAATCTCGAAACGGTTGGAGTCAACAACTGCTGCGAGATGACGTGGAGTATAATGAAAACGTTATACGGCTTGCACTTCACTAAAGAGCTTAACGTAAGCGGCAACGGGCTTACCGAGGAAATGGCGATAGAGCTGAACAATAACGTTTATTCGTCGAGCGGTCAGTTATGGTACTGATCTTCCGCTGTGTGCAAACTTGCACACCATATCGTCGACGTAATTTGATATAATAAAACTAAATCCCCAAATGAAAGGAACGATCATTATGAAACAATGTCCAAGAGGTCATATCTATGACGAAAAGAGAAGCGCAGAGTGTCCGTATTGTAACAGCAGCGGCAACAGCGGCTTTCAGCCTATCGGAGGTATTGGCGGCGGCGCGGCGCCCGATTTCCCGCGTACAATGCCCGTGACCGGCGCGGCTGAAGAGCCCACTTTCCCGTCGACAATGCCCGTTGACACTCAAGCGCCTGTCTACGATATGGGCGGCGGGAACTCGGGAGGCATGAGCGTTACCGTGGCACTCGACGAAACTCCGACGGGGATATCTCCGGTAAGAGGGTGGCTTGTAGCGGTAGACGGCGACAAGGCGGGCACGGCATACAACATTCACGGCGAGCAGAACTCGATCGGCAGAGGGCAGAAGTTCGACGTCAACCTGTCGTTTGACAAGACCGTGTCGTCGGACGGAAACGCCGTCATCGCCTATGACGCGCGCAACAGGAAGTTCTTCCTCAGCCCCGTGCTCGGAAAGGGCAAAAACAACGTCTACTATAACGAAAGTATGCTCCTTATGCCCGTGGAGCTCAACGACTACGACAAGATACAGCTCGGAACAACTACTTACGTCTTCAGGAGCTTCTGCAACGAGAGCTTTACTTATTGACCATGAAACGTAACAGCTATATTCGTATGAGGTTTGCGGGCTCGCGCGCGTCGAAGATAGCGTTCGGCTGCATTAACAATCAGGGCGCGAGAAATTATCAGGAGGACAGCTTCGGATTTTCCTCCGTTGAGCCCGCGGAGGTCAAGCGGCAGGGATTTACCGCGATAGTCGCGGACGGAATGGGCGGATTGTCGGGCGGCGCGCAGATAAGCGGCTACTTCGTTTCGGCAATGCTGGAGATGCAGAAAAACCGCGATCCCCAAGTTCCCGTAAATATATACCTCACGCAGGCGATACGGATGATAAACAACAGCGTGCTGAAAAGCGGCATGAGAGGCGGAACGACGTGCGCGACAGCGGTATGCCTGCCCTCGGGTATGTACTGGTGTACCGTCGGCGACAGCAGGATATACCTCGCGAGGGGCAGCAGCCTTACCGCGCTCAACGAGGATACCGACTATCTGAACCGCCTTTTAGAGCGCGTCATTACGGGCGAGCTCTCCTACGAGGAGGCAAGCAGCGACGCAAAAAAGGACGCGCTCGCGCAATATATCGGCTATAAGGGGAATATCGTTCCCGACGTGAACACCAAGCCGTTTGTGCCGAGGAACGGAGATAAAATACTGATATGCAGCGACGGCGTTTACAACGCGCTGCCTGCCGCGGAGCTTTTATCGGCATTGGAAAGCCACGCAGCCGAGGCTGCCGAGCTTATCGAGAAAAGGGTGCTTTCAAAGGGTTATCCCGATCAGGATAATTTTACGGCGATCGTGCTTGAATTTATGAAATAACCGAAAGGAAGAGATTATGAAAAAGATATTCAAGATGTTATCCGCCCTTGTATCGGCGGTGGTTATCGCGGTGTCCGTTCCCGTAACGGCACACGCGGACGCGCTTCAGGACGCGCAGAAAAGCGTAGTGTTCATAACCAGGAATATGTCGCCGAGTGAGCCCGAGGCGGACGGTGAAGAGGGATGGATGGAGACCGGCAGCGGTTTTGCAATCGGCAGCCTTAACCAGCCCGTAGAGTTTATTGTGACGAACGCGCACGTTATTACCTCCAGCGACGGACAATACAACACTGCCGATCTCGTGGTATGGTTTTCGGTAATGGCAAATGATTTTATGATACCCGAGGTATACGCTATCGATCACGGCAGAGACCTCGCAGTGCTGCGCCTCCCGGAAAAAACCGATAAGAGAAGCGCAGTTCCGTTGAACACGGATATCGCTCCCAATGCCGAGACCGTTTACGCATTGGGTTATCCCGATTACAGCAACGTTTCTCAGGATTACAAGACAATGAGCACCAAGGATCTCACCGTGACCAAGGGTATTATCTCCAAGCAGTTCCGCTTCGAGAATAATCAGCGCGGCTATGAGGCATATCAGCACGACGCTGCGATATCGTTCGGCAACTCGGGCGGTCCGCTGGTCAATTCCAACGGTGAAGTATTGGGCGTAAATACTTGGATAACTTCGAGCGGGGTTGCCGAGGGCAGTAACGCACTCACCGCACAGGAGCTTGCCAACTTCCTCAACGCCAACGGCGTATCGTATTCCACAGGCGCGGCGGCAGTTTCCGACCCCGTTGATGACGTTCCAGTTGAGCCCGAGAAAAAGGACTTCCCCGTAACGATTGTCATTATTGCGGCAGCGGCAGTTGTAGTAGCGGCGGCAGTCGTAGTTATCGTAATGATGTCGAAGAAGAAAAAGACCCCCGCTCCCGCGCAGTATAGTCCC
>CAMWVP010000057.1 GCA_947177735.1 uncultured Clostridia bacterium | reverse complement strand
AGAAGAAACAGCTTGTTTCCACCGAGTACGGCAGAGCGTTCGCCGCGTCCTTGCCGGAAAACGTGAAGTCTGCGGAACTTACCGCACATTGGGAGCAGTCGCTCTCCGATATTGAGAACGGTATCGGCAGTGCCGCCGATCTGCTTGCGGAAATTGAGAAAACTGTAAATTCGATCATAACCATTGAGCGCGGTAGAGAAAACCGCGTTCGGGTCACGCGCAAGCAAAGTCTGGGTAACTGTCCGCGCTGCGGGCAGCCCGTGGTCGAGAACAGCAAGGGATTTTCTTGCTCGGCTGGTCGTGAAAAGTGCGGATTTTTCATCTGGGGGCAGGACAAGCGTATTGGCAGAAAATATACCGCCGCTGAGATCTCCGAGCTGCTGGCAAGCAGCAGAGTAACGCTGAAAAACTGCACTTCCTCAAAAGGAAACAAATACAGCGCTGTCTTTGAACTTGACGATACGGGAAAGTACGTTAATTTGAATTTGGTGGAGTTTGTCGGTGGGAAAAAGAACGGCAAGTAACAAAATATGCGGAAGTCCGGCGGCGATTGTGCCGTGGACTTCCGCAAGATACTTTTGTTATTTATGGTTTTTCATATATTCTTCTTTTATTTTGTCAATGGTTTTACCGCCAATGCCAAAATTTATGTCCGGTACTTCTTTAATAGTGGTAACAAAAAATTCTTGTGGAACTTTCATAATTTCAGAGGATACTTCTGTTAGTCGTTTTATCAGTTCCTCTTTTTGCTGATCCGACAAAAAACCACTTTCAATTGTTATATATGGCATTTTATTATTCCTCCGTTTTCCGATTTATTGTGCAGTTGGTGAATGGATTTTCCCTTAATATTATACCACATTTTTTGTGGTATTTCAACCCCATTTTTTCAAAGAAAGGAGATTTTTTTATGTCAAGACTCGAAACCGTCCGCGAAAATTGGGCGGACATCACGGACAAGCTGCTCCGCGACAAGCAGTTGCTGGCACACTTCCTCCGCTTTTCGGCAGGAATGTATAAGCAGAGTTTTTCGGACGCGGCTCTGATCTATCAGCAGAACCCCTACGCAACAAAGGTCGCTACGCTCGAAACGTGGAACAAACTCGGCAGACTTGTCAATCGCGGCGAGCGCAGCATTGCCGTTTTCGGTGAGGATAACAGAGCAAAACATCTGTTCGATATTTCTCAAACCAACGGCAAACGTATTCCCGATCTGTGGAAACTCACGGAGAATATTGCGGACGAATTGACCGCCGTTATCAACAAGAAATACGGCAAAAATTGCAAGGATATTCGGGAAACTATCGCCGCTATGTCGGTAGACAATACAAGACCGCACTTGTCGGAGATGATGCACGCCACACAACAGTTAAAGCTGACGGACAGCGAGTTGAAAACGTATCAGCAGTCCTTTGTGTCGGCGGTGCGCTTTATGGTATCGAACCGCTGTGAGTTGGACGGTGGAATGAAAGTGTCCGGCGGTATCAATCTGAACGCGGTGGATTTTTTCAAGGATACCCGCGATCTTATCCGTTTCTGTGATTTGGTGCAGAAGTCCGCAAAAGATACGCTGCTCGAAATGGAGCGCGAGATCATACAAATTTTGAATCAAAGGAGAGAAAGACGCAATGACTTACAGAATAAACTCGACAGGGCAGATGTTGGCGCAAATCCCGTACACGGACAACCCCGCAGAGCAGAAGCTGCTCGAACAGCCGATAGGCAGGTGGGGGAAGATGTGGCAGGAGTGGATACGCACGGAGTATCCGACAGAGGTTCAGGTGTTCGTGACGGAGGGTCGGTGGCAGATAATTCCGAGGGAGATCGACATAGAGGCAGAGAGCCGCTTTCGGGAGCTGGACGTGCAGTACAGGCAGCAGAACCCGCGACCGTCGGAGTTCGAGGAAATTCTTCGGTGGGAGAAAATGCGGCTGTTGAACGTGGAACATCAGGTGATGGAGGAAGTCGTGTTCAAAATGAGATAACCGTTGAGAGCCTTATCGAACGGTATAACAATGCGGATTTCAACCGCCGTTGGGACAGCTATGAAACGGCGGGTTGGATTCTGAGCGATGTGAAAGCTGCCGAATTTCGGATTGACGCGGTGGAGCAGTTTGACAAATATCATGCGGATAAATTCTCCGTTGCCCAAGCCGAGGAAATTCGCGGACTTATCCGCGCCGCTCTGGAGAACCGCGAGAAAGCGCGGGATTTCATTGACGTGAGCGTTCCCGATATTCGGGAAACCGTTGATGAACCGCAGTCGGTTGATGAGCTGCCTGTTGAGGAAGAACCGACAGAGAGTTACGATTATACGAACGGCGAGGACGAACCGTCCAATGATGAAGATGAGGTTATCATCAACAATTCATATATTGAAACTTCGGATTTGCCGCCGCTTACCGATGAAAAGCTGATATTTGGTATTCTGAAATACGATAGATTTTTCAAAATCAAGCGTGAGCAGATCGCGGAATTTTTTGCGGCGAATACAAGCAGCACCGACCGCGCGGAACTGATGAAAAAAGCATTTAATCACGATTACACGGAGTTCGATATAGGCAAAAATCGCGGCGGATTTAAAACTACCGATAACGGAGTTGTCGTCTGGGAGGGTCATTATCTTAACCGCTATAAGGAATCCGGTCTGTCGTGGGATTTGGTGCAGAGCCTTACCGCGAAAATGATCGAGCAGGGAGAATACCTTGACGAGCGCAGACCTCTCGCCGTTACCAACGCGGAGGAACTGATCGACGGAGATACTATCCGTATTGACGGCGAGGAATGGAAAGTCCTTCATACAAGCGATTACCTTATTTCGCTGAAAAATTCCGAGGGTAAAGAGCGCAACTTGTACAACACTCTCGATAAAAAGTGGTACGATCTGATGAACGAACACGGCTTTGAATTTATATCGTCCTCCGATGACGAGCATTATTTTTTCAAGCCCGAAGATGAGATCGTTGTGCCTCTTGACGAAGATGATGAACCCGAACAGCTTACACTGTTTGGTGACTATGAACCGTCCGAGCCGACAAATTCCGTGTCGGAAACCCCCAAAACCGTTGACGAACTACAAGTCGGAGATTATGTGAAGTATGAGGGCGAGATATGGCAGATAACGGACATCACGGGTAATGTTTCAATTGACCTTGAAAACGTAAATAAAAATGCCGATGAGCCGACAATGAGTATTTGGAGCAATTGGAAAGTTGCATTTACAAATGACGGCTTTGAATATCTCACTCCGAGAGCAGCCGTAAAGGATACCCCGAAAAAGACCGAGCCTAAAAAATCAGAGCCGAAAAGGAAAGCACCGAGAAAGACGGTCGCATATTCCAACTCTGCGCCAAGTGACGAGATGATAGACTATATTCTCAAATGCGGCAGCAACGCGCCGAAAACTCTGGAGCGTATCGTGGCACAATTTCAAAAGGGAAAATCCGATGCCGAAAATGCCGATTTTTTGAAAAAAGAATTTTGCACATACGGCGAGGACGGCAGAGGTTACAGTTGTGTTTCGGGGGACTTCACAAGTTCGGCGCTGTTGGCGGCTTGGTTTGATGACAGCGGAATTACCGCTGCGATCAGCAACACAGCATTTCCCAACGGCGAAAAAATTCATCTCACTTGGGAGCAGGTTTCCGAGAAAATATCCGCGCTGTTGGAGCGCGGGGAATATTGTGAACAGGATATTATCGACCGCGCGGCAGAGAACGAATTTATCGACGTTGCCGCCGAGCTGTGGTATCTTCATCAGGATTTCAGTGAGGAATATCGGGATAAAAAAATAATTCCGTATACCGGAATTTTCCCCGACGATACCGTGAAAATTAAAGTGGGATTAGCGGATAAAAACACACTGCAAAGCTATATTGACGGTCTTGAAAATTTGATCCGCGATTATGAGGAAAACAGAGAAATTTTGCGTTTTCACTTCCATAAGCCAAAAGAATTATTGAGTCGTCTGAAAGATTTACAGATACCCCGTAAGGAATTTATCACCAATTTGGATTTCAAATTCGAGCCTAAATTTTTCATCTCCGAGGACGAAAAAGATTGGCTCGTTGGCGGCGGTGGTAATATTCAGCACAGCAAATTCCGTATCGCAAAATTCTTTGGTGAGGAACATACCGCAAAGGAAAAAGAGGATTTTCTGAAACACGAGTATGGTGACGGAGGAACTGGCAGAAGCGGCTATAACACTTGGCACGACTCAAAAGGTATAAAATTTCAGCGCGGTTCAATGTCAAAACCCGACGCGGAAGTGCTGATGAAATGGAATGATGTAGCGGAGCGCGTTGACAGGCTGATTGCCGAGGATAGGTATATCACGCAAAAGGATATTGACGCGCGTATTAAGGACGCGAAGCGTACCATTAAAAATATTCATGGCAATAACAGCGAGGTCGAAATTGAACGTGCAAAGGAGGTGCTTGCGGAATATGACATAAAACCGGACGAGCCTGTTGAAGCTGCTCCCGTTCCCGATGAAAACAGCAAGGACGAAGCTGTTTTCTGGAATGCTTTCGGTGAAAATTATATCGCCGTTATGCAGACGGACGAGGGCATAGATTACACAATTTACGCTCCCGATCTCACACCCATTGACGGCGGTGTCTGGGGAATGGAGAGCGCGGTCGATCTGAAATTTGCGGCGGCACAATTAGCTGATGTTTCCGAGAATGAGCTTGCCGAAATTTCGGATTACAATAGATTTTTTGAACTCGCGGACGCGGATTACGATTTTGAGGTAGCGGACGAACTTAATAAAATGGTTGCGGAGGCGGTCGGCAATATGGAAAATCCCATTGTCGAACAGCAGACAGAAGATATATCGGAAAATTTTGTTGAGCCGAAACAGGACGAGCCTAGCGCGGAACAGAAATCCGAAATCGCAAAATCCGATCAGCCCACCGTGAACGCTCCCGAAAAAATTGCTGCGGCGAAGAAAGAGCCGAAAAGCGGCACTCCGTTTACATATCATTTCAATGAAAAGGACATTGTAACGGGCGGTGCAAAGGCAAAATTCAATGCAAATGTTGAAGCGATTCGCACTTTGCAGAAAATTGAAAGCGAAAATCGTTATCCCACTCCCGAAGAACAGTCACTTCTGGCACGGTATGTCGGTTGGGCCGGTATTACGCAAGCGTTTACTACCGACAGAGCCGCCGAGGGAATAGGTAATCTCGGTGAAGCTGCGCCGACAGGCTGGGAGAACGAGCAGAGAGAATTAAGAGAATTGCTTTCGCCAGATGAATACGCGGCGGCGAGAGAGTCTACCCTTACGAGTTTTTACACACCTCCCGAGGTTACGGATGGTGTATATCAGGCATTGGAACAGTTTGGGTTTGAGGGCGGTAACGTTCTGGAGCCGAGTATGGGCGTGGGAAATTTCTTCTCGAAAATGCCCGAAAATATTCGGCAAAATTCCCGCTTATATGGTGTCGAATTAGACAGTATTTCGGGAAGAATAGCGCAGCAGCTCTACCCTAACGAACGTATTCAGGTCAAGGGGTTTGAGCAGACGAATTTCAATAATAATTCGTTTGATGTTGTTATCGGCAACATTCCGTTCGGTGATTACAAGGTCACGGACAGAAAATACGATAAGCTGAATTTTAAAATTCATGACTACTTCGCCGCAAAGTCCGTTGACAAGGTAAAGCCCGGCGGCGTTGTCGCACTTGTCACAAGCAAATTCACTATGGACAAGAAAAACGAGAAAGCCCGCCGTTATCTCGCGGAGCGGTGCGATCTTCTCGGCGCGGTGCGCTTGCCGAATACGGCATTTAAGCAGAGCGCGGGAACGGAAGTCACTACGGATATTCTGTTTCTTAAAAAGCGCGATACTTTGACAGTAGAGGTTCCCGATTGGGTATTTTTTTCGCAGACCGAGGACGGTGTTCCGTGCAATAAATATTTCGTGGATAATCCGGATATGGTTCTCGGAAAAATGGCTTTTGACGAGAGAATGAAAGGAAAGTACGGCGACGACAGCAAGGTTACAACTTGTATCGCAAACGAGGATACACCTTTGTCGGAACAGTTGAAAGCTGCCATAGCCAAAATTCAAGGCAGCATTGATACGGTTCGCGCCGAGGAACAGGAACATGATGAAGCGGACATAATTCCGGCTGACCCGTCCGTAAGAAATTTCACGCACACAATTGTGGACGGACAGTTATATTTCCGCGAAAACGAGGTGATGACTAGAGTCGCGGAAACGGGCAGAACGCTTGACCGAATGATGGGTATGCACAAAATTCGTCAAGCTGCAATGGCTCTGATCGACGCGCAGGCGGCAGGCTGTTCCGATGAGGAACTGAAAAAGTTACAAACGGAACTGAACACTGTTTATGATAAATTCCGCAAAGCATACGGAAATATTACCGACAGCGCGAACGAGCGGTGTTTCCGCGCCGATGATGATTACAACACTCTGGCGGCTCTGGAGATCGTTGACAGCGAGAAGAAAACCGTTGAAAAAGCGGAGATATTTTCCAAACGTACCATTCAGCCCGAAGTGGTGATAACTAGCGTTGAAACTCCGCAGGAGGCTCTGCAAGTAGCGATAGATCGCATAGGCAGAGTGGATATTGAGTATATGGCGCGGCTTTGCGGTTCAACTCCGGAACAGGTAATAAGCAATCTGGGCGCGGATATTTACAGAAATCCCGCCAAGATAAAGGACGATGAGCCGTTTTCGGGATATGAGGACGCGTCGGAATATTTGTCGGGAAACGTTCGCGAAAAGCTGAAAATAGCACGGGAATATACGGATCATATCGACATCAGATTTGAAAGAAACGTGTCGGCTCTGGAAAAGGTTATCCCGAAAGATCTTGAGGCGGGGGAAATTTCCGTGCGCATCGGCGCAAATTGGATAGACGTTGCGGACTATAATAAATTTCTTCACGAATATGCAAAGGCAAATACAAGCGCATGGGGCGGTCACCCCGTTGTCCGCACCAAAATGGGCGAGTACAAAATTGAGGGAAAATATCAAGATATATCGGTCGCGGCAAACAGTATCTACGGCACATCACGAATGAGCAGCTATCACATTTTTGAAAACTTGCTCAATCAGCGGGATATTGTTGTCCGCGACAGAAAGGAGGAAGATGGCAAGGTCTGGTATGAAATAAACGCTAAAGAAACGCAGCTCGCCAAAGAAAAGGCTAGGCAGATGAAAGAGGCATTTAAATCGTGGATTTGGGAGGATATAGAACGGCGCGAAAAATACGTTGAAAAATACAATTATTTATTTAACGCGATACGCGGCAGAGAATATGACGGTTCACATCAGAGTTTTCCCGGCATGAACCCCGCCATAAAATTACGTCCTCACCAAGAAAACGCGGTACTTCGCGGTAAGTTGGGCGGCAATACTCTTTTGGCACACTGCGTCGGAGCGGGAAAATCTTTTGAGATGATCGCGACGACAATGGAAAAAAGCGGCTCGGTCTTATAAACAAGGGCTGTGTTGTGGTTCCGAAACACCTCACGCTGCAAATGGCAAGCGAGTGGATGAGATTATATCCTAACGCAAAGTTGCTTGTGGCAAGACCGGAGGACTTTACAAAAGATAACCGCCAAAAGTTTATAGCACGTTGCGTTACGGGCGATTATGACGCGGTTATTATGTCGTTTACTCAATTTGAGCGTATCCCTATGTCCGATCAGTACCGCAAACAATTTATGGAGCGGGAACTGAATGAAATTATGGACGCGCTTGAAGAAGTGGACGATACCGACAGAGTGTCCGTAAAGGCTCTCGAACGGCAGAAAAAGCAGTTAGAGGAACGGCTTGAAAAGCTGATGTCCTCAAAAAAAGACAACTCTCTTTGCTTTGAAAAGCTCGGATTTGACTACCTCGTTTGTGATGAAGCGCACAATTACAAGAATTGCTTTGTTGCAACGAAGATGTCCAACGTTGCCGGAGTGCAGACAACAGCGGCGCAGAAGTCCGAGGATATGTTAATGAAAGCGCAGTACCTCAACGAAAAATACGGCTGTAACAATATTCTTTTTGCAACGGGAACGCCCCAATACACACCCTAACAATTCAATCCAATAACCTCCCCGACCGCCCGATCGGGGATTTTTAATGCAATAATTTAAATGCTGAATTTAATGTCAACTCCCGTATCGTTTGAAACGGTAATCACATCAATCATCGTAACGGCTACCTCGTGCTTTTCCTCGACCGTTAATTCGTCCCAGCGCCCAAGCGGTTCCGCAAGCGGCTGCACGTCAACCGTTTTTGTTTTGCGCTCGCGGGTATTCAGCTTGTTTTCAAGTTCGGACTTTTTACTGTGCAGTTCCGTGATCCGCTTTTGGATATAATCGAAAAGAACCTTGTCCGCGTCCGCGAGTTTGTCCATAAGCTGCCGAATTTCGGTATCCGCGCGGATTATTTCGGATCTCAAATTATCCGCTTCGGTATCGGCTTTTTTACGCTTGCTTTTCGTGATCGTAAGCGATTTAATTCTGTCTTTCATCGCTTCAAAAACTATTTTCTCCAGATCGTCCGGACGAATTTTAAGCGATTTGGACTTACAGCCTTGGGCATTATAAGCACCAACATCACGGTAGTACCGCCACTGCTTTGTATGCCCCGCGTTCCAACTGTAATAAACGTGAATTGAATATCCGCAGTGCGGACATTTTACCAGACCCACAAGCCACGAATTATTTGCTTTTCCGTTATTAGGAATACGAAAGTTATGCTCTTTTTTATCCTGTACCGCAAGCCAAGTTTCCGCGTCCACAAGCCCCTCGTGATAGCCTATTTTCGCGAAAAAATTTCCGTCATCACCCTTGTGTAAAAATACACCGTGAATTCCGTCGTAATCATCAACATCGTCAATTATCCGGTATCCCTTTGCCGCGAAAAATTTGTAGACCTCAACATCCGCGCGGACATACAGCGGACTGCCAAGCAGCCTTGATAAATGCGAGCGATCCATAATAGACCTTTCGTGCTTCTTGGAATAAGATGTGCTGTCCGTTTCGATATTGTTTTCGCGAAAATAATTGATGACGTCCTGTAATGATGCTGACGGTTCTTTGTATAGCTCATACGCTATTTTAATAACATTCGCTCTTTCCGCCGGCACAAGCACCGAGCCTGTTTTTCCGTTGATCGTGCGGCGCTCCGACTTGTAGCCGTAGTATTTTTTGCCGCCTTGATAAAATCCCGTTTCCACCGCTCTTGTCGCATAAGCGTCGGCAACTCTTGCGGCTATTGTTTCGCGCTCAAATTCCGCGAAATTGAGCAGATTATTTCTCATCATTCTGCCCTCTTTGGTTTCCGTGTTGAACGGTTCGGAGAGCGAAATAACGCTTACTCCAAGTTTATCAAGGACATCCGTGATGTTGAGATATTCGCGCATATTTCTGCTGAAACGGTCGTACTTTTTGACGATGATTTTTTCGATCAAGCCCTCGCGGGCATCGTTCATCATCTGCTGAAACGCGGGTCTGTGCTCCACGTCCTTGCCGCTTTTGCCGTCATCACAATAAATTCTGTAATCGTCCTTCGATATTAAGCCCCCATTCTCCAGATAGCGTATGCAGTCCGCTTTCTGCGCGTCAATTGAAAGAGAATTATTCCCTTTATCCTTGTCGCTGACCGAGCGGCGCACATATATTGCCGTGATTTTGTTCATAAAATCGACCTCCAAAAATGCAAGCCGATTATGCGTTGTTCCATATTTATTATAGCATAATCGGCTTGGAAATTCAAGTAGTAAAGTGATAAAATTTTAAGCGGCATTTAAGCTGTCATTGTCGTCGTTTTTAGGCTTTAAAATATCGTAAAGACGCTCGATTTTCTGCTGTTTGACCGTTTCCGAAACCTCATCGGGAACGCTGATATTAACGACGAACTCTGCCGAATTATCTTCCGTATGGTATGTAAAAGTGTTTCTGATCAATAAAATCCTCCTTATCGTCGCGGACGCTTTTTCGGTACGTCCTGTTTCCGCTGTTGTTCAATTAACTTACTGATATAGTCACCTTGCGAAATTTCGTTGTACGTTTCGGAAATGTCGGAATACTCCTGTAAAAGCGCAGCACACCTATTATATTGCTCCCTGATAGGTACAGTTTTTTGCTCCGTTTCAATGATAACACCTTTAAGATATTCGTAATCCGAAGTGCTTTCGATATTCTGCTTTCCGAGAGTTTCTCTGTACATTTCCGCTCGAAGCTGTTCCTCTGCTGTAAGCGAGGGCTTATCCATAAGCGCGAAATATACCTCTGCCTGTGCCGCAAGGCTCCTTAATAAATTGCACTTTGTTTCCATTTCATTTACCGCCTTTCTTGATTTTTCAAGTTCGTACTTAAGCTGTTTAATTTTTCCCTCGACCTCCCCGATTGACCGCAGGTTATCGCGGTTAATTATTGTGAGCAAAGCCGAGAGTTTGTAAATATTTGCGCCTTTATTTTCTCCCTCGCCAATTATAGAGTTGTAACTGTTACGCAACGGGGAATTTGTGCAAGGGTTGATCGTTCCCGAACCTACATCGCGCCACAAAATCCGTGATGACAGACTCTCTGCCGTGTAATCCGAACCAAGCGTTTGCAGTCGAACGGAGCGTTTTTGATTGGGAGCCTTGACTGAAATGTTCTTCCCTCGCTTGACTGTATAACCAAGCATTTCCAATTCGGCGAGCAGTTCGTCAATATTCTTTACCCAAGTCATCAGACCGTTAATTTCATCACGAATTTTTTGTTTCCACGAAGTACCACGTTGCTCATTCTGCCACTCGTTGTAAGCAATAGTTTTTCTCTTGCCGTTCGCCTTATCGTAAGGCTGTACACCATAAGTAAGGCTCGCTCTGTCGGAAATTTCTTTGATTTTATTCAGAGTTTCCTTATTGGCATAGAATTTCTTTCCATCAATACCATAGCTGTTTACAATAATGTGGTTATGCAGATGACCTTTATCAAGGTGAGTAGCCAGCACTACCTGCGCATTTTTCCCGAAAGCCTTTGTTATAAACAGCTTTCCGATTTTAAAAGCCGTTTCGGGGGAAATATTATCTTTAGGGTCGAACGACTGAATATAATGTATGGCTTTCACCCGACCTTTTCCTTGCTTTGGCGGCGGCTCGTTAAAATTCCTACCGCTGAATTGCTCATAAACCATTTTCATATTCATATAGGCACACTCCGGGTCGGTTAGGCAATTCAGTGATGCTGTGTATAACAGGTCATCGGTCTTTTCCAAATCGAGGATATAGCTCAGGCTGCGTTTGACTGTGCTTCTAACAGATATGCACTTAACAAATGGCATAACGGTTTCCATTCACCTCCCATTTTTTCAAAATCTGCGGCATAGATCTTGTTGATCTCGTGCGCTTTCTTGGCGAGTTGGTTCAGATTGTTTGCAACGCTTTTCATCACGTTTAGGACGTGGGTGATGTCGGGCATATTCATCTGAACGATTTTCTTATTCAAAGCTACCCGTCTAATATATTCGGTGGTATTGAGGTTCGCTTCTGCCGCCAGATGTTCAATTCTGCTCCACTCGTCCAAAGAGAACACGATCTCCTTACGTTTAACTTGTTTGAATTTTCTCAAATAAATCATTCCTTTCATAAATAAAATTTTATAGCGCGTGCGCTGGTTTTAATTATATTATACGACAGAAAATTTAAAAAGTTAAGAGGTTTTTAAGTTTTCTACACAGAGAAACAGCAAATCGGCACAAAGCGGCTATACAAGTATGATTATAGGTGTTTTTTGACTAAAAACACTTGCTAAATATCGTATAAAATAGGGGTAAATTCGTTGCTTCTCTGTGTGAGTTTTAGGGAGATTTTTAAATTTTTCATTTTTTTGAGAAAATTTACCCCCCTTGTTTAACAGGCAAATTATACGATTGACAAACCTTAAAAAATATGATATAATTTACACAGATGAACAGGAAAGGAAAGGTGCATACTATGAAACGATCAGAAACCGGAACGGTCACACCGTTTGAAAAATTCGATTGGGATAATTCCAAGAGTAAACTTGTAATTAAGTTGCCACCCAAAGCAATTGACAATCCTTTGCTTCTTTATATAGAGTTTGGAAAGGACTCGGAGCGCTTTTATCTTGGCGAGGAAAAAGCAATCCGGCAGATTGCAGAAGATTTCGACCTACTCTCCAAAAACAAAGGCTCGGTGCTGATGTTATCCGAGGAACGACCGCTCGGTAGTCTGCTTATGGATAGCTACGACTTTGTAACGAACCATTTATCGGAGGTAACAAACATCTTCCGCTCAATGCTCCACTCGATTGACAGCGGCAATAGCGAGAAAGCCTCGGATTACAAAATGCTCGAAAAGTTGTGGCAAGAGGGCAACGCCTTTCAGCGGATCGTCATTAACTACCTTTTCTGTGAGTTTTATCAGGTTAAGCACTTAGCGGCAAACGGAACGGCAGGCTTCCTTGCCTACACCGCCGAGCGCAGACGGAAGATGTACTCGGATTTAGAGCAGGGTATGGAGCAAGAGTTTGATTTGCTCCAACACAACCCGACCACCCTCTCGGATTTGAAACAGCTACATTATTATAAGAGCGTGAACCTCAGCGAAAAAATTATTTGCTCGAATCTCGCCGAGTTCTATGTGCAGTACATATCCTACTTGTCGGATCGCTGTTTTTTCTTCAGGGTATGCCCTCGGTGCGGCGAGCCGTTCCTTGCCAACACATCACGACGTAGGTATCACAAGGAATGTGCCAAGCTTCAAGACAAGGACAACAAGCTCCGCAGCCAACACGAACTTGAGCGCGATAATTTTTACAAGCAGTGCCAAGAGGAACGATACAGATACAATAATTTCCGCAGGGGTAAGACATTTAGAAACGCAAGCCTGAAATTACAAAGTGAATACCTCACGCTCTTTGAAAAATTCAGGAGTGACTTGGCAGACCAGAAAGAAAAATTACAAAGCGATAATGCGGCGGCGTGTCGGACGAATGTCAATATATGGCTGAATAAAATTATTGATGAAAGGAAGGAGCTTGAAAGAAAATTCTGAACCCTATCCATACAAAAAATCTGCTCCCCTTGATGATTTGACATCAAGGGGAGTAGAGAATTTTTATAGGGATATGACCTTGCCGGAAAAACCACGAGTAACAAGTTAGTCACAAGCCACCGATTTTGCTGATAATTTTTTCAACGAAAAATTTAGGAGGGTAGCGCTCTCGAACGAGAAAACTAAGCAGCAGTTAGTCTTGGGCAACCGATTTTTCAATTGTAAGTTCAAAATCAAAAATCGGAGGGGTCGTCACCTCCGAAGAAAATTTCAAACCGCGAGTTAGTCTAGGACAACCAATCCGAGAGAAAAAAGCTGAAAATTTAGAGTACGTATTCTTAGCGTTTTGGATGCATTAGCAAGCCATAGAAAATATACGTATATTTTCGTCAGTTGAAGCGACGAGCCGTTCAACTTGATTTTAGGAACCAAAAGCCAGGACTTTTACCCACCAAATCACTAGGCGAAGATTTGTGCAGCAAAAACCGCGCCACATGATAGGGCGCGGTATATAATAATCAGGTATAAAGTATCCGATCTCGTTTGTGGGTGTTTGGGCAGCAGTTGGATAGTTGCTGCCTTTTTTGTTATAATACGCAAGGGGCTTTGCGATTACTCTGTATATTCTTCATGCAAGCTGTCATATTCTTCTTTGGTTATATCGCCATAGTCCTGCTCCAAGCCTATATCATATTTGCTCCACCCTTTGCGGTAAAACTCTTTTGTAAAAGGCTCGGCGATGTCGGGATAGGTGATTGTTCCGCGGGACAGAAGATGTTCAACCTCATAACTGTCCGCGGTTTTTCTGATCATTGACAAAACCTCGTCCGCCTTCATATTGTTCCCCTCATCATACGTAAAAGAGAACAGGTATACCTTTTCGCTGTTGACCTCGGATTCTTTGAGCGAAATCTTGTCGATAAAATCGACTTTTCCCGCTCCAAAAGAATACACCGAATTCATTTTTCCGTCGCTCTTCGCCCACACCTCAAATACCTTGGGATTTGCCTGCTGAGTAAGCACCAAAAGCTCATTTGTGCCGTTAAAATCCAGATCGATGATTTTCGTGTCATAAACAGTCCTGTCCTCATCGGAGTATGTTTTTTTGACCGTTTCAATGTCGTTTTCGGAAATGGTCTCGTCAGATAAGGTAGTCGAGCTGCTTTCAGTTGATGAGTTGGAAAAAGAACTTGAATTTGACGGTAATAAACCCGAGCCTGCGTTATCGCTGCTTTCCTGAATGGCACTGCACGCTGTAATTGATGCGGCAATCAATGCTGTCAGAATAATAATCGTAAGGATTTTTTTCATTAGCCTACCCCCATACAATATAAGTTATCATGTTGTTGCGTTTGATTTTAAACTTCCGAAATTGAAATTACCAACCCCAACGATAACCGTAATCGTCTTTGTTCTGAGAGCCTGTCGCAACGGCATTTCTCCATCTCTCAATATTGGGCATGGCACTATCGAGGCAGCCATAATTTACATTCAAAGGCGTGTCATAGGCTTTGCCGTTGTCCATATAGCTCAAAACTCTTGCCGCTTTCTCATAAAACGGATCGGATGCCATCATTGATTTGGCTTCGGACTCATTCTTCGCAAGTCCGCAGTCCTGAAGTGCTTGGACTGCACGATTCCTTGCCTTTTCCGCCGCTGCACTGCCCAAAGTAGATGCTTCGCCAAATGGATTGGTTCTTGATTTCAGCGCTTCCGATTCGCCATACGCAATTCCCATAAGCAAATACGCGTCGATTTTATATCCGCGTGCGGCATAGTAGCTCTTAGCGCTGCTATCGTAGTTGTTTGTAAGAGAATAAAGGAAATACTGATGGTCGTATGTGAAAATGGTGGCTTCTACCGAACCTCTGCCAATATTCCCCTCTGAATAGTGGTTATATGTTTCAATGGGAGTGAAGTTCTTCAGATATGAAAGAGATGCCGAGTATGCAGCAGCGTCCGATGCATTGTTGATTATCGGCGATCCGCCACTGGTGCAGCTTATATGCGCTCTTTGCGCCGCCATCTGGCTTAACGGAATCGATGTAGAATAATAGTTTGCGGAATCGTATATGCCGCCGCTTGCGGAAGTGCTGTTCGTTGCGGCACTTGGCTTAGAGTAAATGACATTTTCGCTCTGAGATCGCTCCGAATATTCAAAAGTATCCTTTCTGGACGCTTTTGTATCAGGTTCACTTTGTGTAACCGTTTTCGGCGTTGTTCTTTCATTTGTGTTAAGGGCAATACCCTTTTCAACGTTTAAGTTGGTAATAGTGTTCATTGTTTATCCTCCAAATTAACAATTTTTTGTATTCCTCCTCAATCGTCTGCATATACATAATTTTGCAAACTCGGCAGCATAGCAGCTGATGTTTAGCGGCAATCATAAATACCGCAGACTTTGAGAATACGGAATCCGAACCTTTATTTGCTCCCGCAGTCAAATATCTCGTCGTGCGAGAACAATACTTTTTAGAAAACGCGTTCATATACTATTTGACTTAAAGGGGAAAGCGCAAACGGTACACGAACGGCTTATTAAAACCGAACATTGCAAAAACTCAGATTATGTCTTCGTCATGTGCAAGAATATCCGAGAGACGTTCGACGCTTATAAGTGTTGCTGTGCCGTCATTGCCTACAATACATATATTATCAAGTGTTGCACGAACATATGCTATGTCGCCTTTTTCAATACCGTCCAGGCTGCAGGCTATATTGTCAAGATACCCCAGTTGGTAACAACCGTTGTCACAGCAAGTTAGAAAATCCTCATTGCCATATAGTGTATACAATTCCAAGCGTGTTATATACCCTTTTTCCCAATCGGGATTATCATTCGGAGCAATCGGCAGCTTACTTTCACACGGCAGAAATTCCACCAATCTGCTGTCCTGCGTATAAAAAGCATTATCGGGGAGTACATGTAAAAAACCTTCTATTTCCATTTCTCCGTCCAATTCTACCCCGGTACCATTGTTTGAAAAATATCGCTCGGGAAATTCATAGCTTTCAAAATCATTTACGGTAAAATGCGCCGCAGCATTTTTTATTTTTAATCCACATATCTCATCGCCGATATTTACGCGTTTCCATTCGTTGGTATTCTCAATTTCGTTTCCGAGAAAATTATAACCGTCAAACAATTCGGGTTTATTATAGCTGTCATAAGCCGTTCCCGAAGGCTCCTTAAGAAACGCAAATCCATCGCAATAAATCTCTGCCCAAAGGTCCTCTGCAGTAAGGGCTTCGGGTGTGGTATCGGTGTTTTCAAGCCGCGTTATCTCGCTTGTAAGTATAGCTTTGCTGTCAAGACCAATAAGGAATGTCGTCTCGCCAGCAGGAACGCTTGAAACGCTGTTTTCCGAAGAATTCTCCCGCGATATTTCACCATTTTGCGAATTCACCGTGCCTTCCGTCTGCGATAAGCTGTCGGATCTGTTTTCCGAATATATCTGCGTGCTATTTTGAGATAAACTCTCATAGTTCGAGCAGCCGCCCAAAGAGAGCGAAAAAATCGCCACCGAAAGACTCAGAACGCAGACAACAATTCTTGATTTCATAGCAGATACCTCCAAAAAACTGCCTCATTAAAACATTTCCGTATAGTCAAAAAGCTCCGTTTGCATTTTTATTGCAGAGCACTTTGAACTATACGGAAAGTGCTTTATGAAAAAACTGATAATGGGATTTATTTGAAAACAACCGTATTATATATGCCTGCATAATTTACGGCAAGATCTAAACGACGGTCACGTGTAGTTGATGTCCAACTTCGTGCGGGGTCAATACACATAAAGTCGCTAGCCTTAAAATTTGTTCCATTGCCGGAGTATTTATATACTACAACCCAATGGTATGTGGATTCGACATCATTTATCCAAACACATACCGGATAACCCGCCTTAAGATAGTTATATATCTTTTGTAAACCATCGTATGTCCCGTTAATATCGGAACGGCCAAGCCAATCAACCGTATACTCGTATTCTTTACCGATTCCTTCCCAATCCGCCCACTGCATATTGAATCCATCGGCTACCAATTGGTCGCGAGTTTTATTTACACACATACCTGCGCATGTTGTTGCACATTCGCCGTAATTCTTTTGGGTTAGCGGTGTGATTTTCCCTTTACAGTTATATGTAACGGTAGATGAGATTGAAGTAAGAGCTATATTTTTAGCTATTTTCGCCTCATATACCTCTTTATGAGTGTTTACCGTTTCTGCAAACGCTGTAACTGTAGCCGTTGATAAAACCATTGTTGTTGCGGCAAGAGCCGCAGTAAACTTTTTGAATTTCATAATTCATACCTCCAAAAAAATCAAAATTGTTGTGGATTTAAATCATCCAAGCAGGTTATGTTTTTTCAAACAAACCAAACCATTTGTGCCGCATCACTACGGTGATGCGTAGAAGATCCCGCACTGCTTTGTGAAAATGATCACTTCTTGTTCATCATTTTCTTGAGAGCCGCTGGCTCTTTCGGCTGATACATACCGAATCTGGAAGGTGAGTTATAGCTTATCTTAGCCATCTTAAGTGATATAGCCGCGATAGTTTTTGCTACCTTTTCCTTAATCATTGCTTTTCCTCCTCCCTGATTTTAATACTTCTATTATGATCAAAACAGAAACCGAAACTAATGTCATAACCGTAAATGAGCCGTACCTAATGTCGCCGTAGTGAAATGCTAGTGCTGTAATCGAAATCAAAATAAACATTACAATTCCTATTATCCGGCTTATCCGCGATTGTTTTTTGCTTAACGGTTTGTTTTTGTGTTGAATTGGAGCAAAAGCGATTATTGGAATTATTCCTAGCAGTATCAGAATAGTTAAAAGTCTTGAAAAAAGCTCTCCCTCTACAAGCACTAACATAATTGAGCTTATGTAATATACCAAAAGGTATGTCAGCAAGAATAATGCGTTACACATAAAATATGTTTTAGCGTGATATCCACCGACAAACGACCTTAACGATATAAACACCGCAAGAAAAATTATTCCCGAAATTACATCAGATAGCACCATACTCGCTGCAATTATCCAAAAGATGTTCAGCAGCGTGGAGATTGTGATTTCAATCCCATATTTGTAAACTTCAAACAGTTCCGTATCAAGCTTGGTGTTTTTGAAAATGAAATTTGCTATTTTAAGTGAGATTTGTTTGATCATTACTTTGTTCCTCCTTTCGCTTTTAGTATATATATTTTTTTTTCGTTTGTCAATGATGTTGGGATAATTCGCCAAATGTTGGGATAATTAGCCGTTGAGAAAACAAAAAATTCTCACCCTATGATAAAGTG
>CAMWVP010000056.1 GCA_947177735.1 uncultured Clostridia bacterium | reverse complement strand
TCGGAAGCGCCGTTCGCTTTTACAAGTTTTTCTCCGTCAAACGAAGCAGGCATTGCGTCCGTAGTTAAGGTAAATGTTGCGCTCAATCCTGCATAAACGCCCTTGCTGTCGCTTACCGACAAGGTGTATTGACCGGGCAGAGCGTTCTTGTAGCTGATCGAATCATCAGAAACGGTTGCGTCAAGTCCGTCAACCGAGTATGTTTTTGCGTAATCGGTCGGAAGTCCTTCGGCAGTAATCTTCGCCGAACCGTCGCCAAAAGTGCTGTCCGCAACAGCTATCGAACCGTTAAATTTTACGGGAACATACAGCGAAGCCGCAAGGTTGTGATAACCGCTGTCGGTTATGTAACGAATTTCAGTGATTGTCTTACCCATAAGGCTTACATAATCAGCATAATCAAGTGTATTTCCGTGCGGTTCGGAGGTTTTGAAGCCGGACGACCACGCTATTTCATCGCGCCAGAGATTTTGGAGATGACGCATTGCGTAGCCCTCGCCGTCCTGTGTGAACAGCACAACTCCGTAGATTGTGCCGATATCGGAGGTTCCGTTAGCGTTGTTGATCGAGGTCACGTCGATAACATAATCTCCCCACGGCGAATCGGTTGTGATCGAAGTTTCAACCCCGCTAACTGCAGCGGTATCTCCCGAAACCTTGGAAAATTCTGCATTACCGGCATTGACCGTAACGGTTTTGTAAGCGGCGGGTGCGGTCGACAGTTCCGTAAAGTTAAAATTATCGTCGCCAAGTGTGGTAAGATCGTTGCGAGATATTGCTACGGGATAGGTCACGCCAAGTATAACGCCCGTTCCATCCTCGTTTGCGGAGCCATATGTTCCCGCGGTTAGATTCTCGTTGTTCCATTTGCTTGTTGTAGCGGAGGTCACCGCATCAACCTCGCTGCCAACTCCCTCCGCTGCGTAGAACTTGTCGTAGGGAATATTCATCGTTCCATACACAACATCCTCTGCCGCAAACGAGGTCAGCGTCAGCGAGCTTGAAGCTATTACAGCACACAGAACAGCACCGACAATACCCTTTAAGTTTCTCATAAAGTAGTTTTCTCCTTTCTTAATAAGAGTTAGCTTTAGCTAACACAATAGGCTTAAAAAATGCCGATATACGGCGCATATTTTCAAACCTGCAAGTTAGTATAAACTAACTTTGGATATTATATCATACATTTTGGCATTTGTCAAGAGGTTTTTGGAAAAAAATATTCAATCTCAGCTAATATTATGATTTATTCTGCCATAATGTCTTGCACAAATGACATCAAGAGCAATACTGCTCCAAAACACTTTTCAACGCGCACGCACCCGCACTGTGTATTTTCGCCACGGGAATATCGTTCTTTCGTGCTTTCCGATCAACGACATTCACCATTTTATGCGAACAAGTGTTTGTGAAAACCACCATCAGATCGGGATTTCCCAGCTTGTTCTCAAAATCCGAGGGCATTTGCGTAAACACCTTCGCCTTACAGTTATAGCCTTTGCAAATATCCTTGTACCTTGTTGCCATACAGTCGTTTCCGCCTATAACCACCACACTCATATTATCACCTCCAACCTTTATTTATTTGAACGCTCCGCCTGATCATTCGCGATATACCATTGTATATAACGAGCAACCGCCCTTGAGTCTCTTTTTTCCGCACATCTTCATACCACACTTGATATACTTTTTCGCTTTAAGAGGGGTATCGGTATCAAGCACACAAGGAATATTTTTTACCCGCGCCTCGGTAAATGGCAGCTCCAGAACCTTGTGCATAATGCCTTTACCTTGAAATTCCCGCAGAACAACAACCATCTCGACGGCAATATAATCTTTTTCCTTTTTAAATATTTTGGCGTATTGCGCGCCGCCGCTTTTGGCGACAGCCATGACCGCTTTTGGCGGTAATTCACACAAAAAGCGCTTTATCATGTGCAGATATTCGGATATTGACTTGGGTTTTGTTTTCTTTTCCCAATAGGCAAGATACCCCTCGCCGATTTCTGATGTTGAGTAGAGTATTCCCATTCTGTAAAAGCATTCGGTCATTATTTCAAACGCTTTTATCGTTTGTTCTTCGGTAAGGAGCTTTACAATTCCATCTTTCTCGGCGGCAAAGGCTTTTCCGATCTCTCTGCCGATTTCTGCAATTTCCTCGGGAGATTTATTTTCAATCTTGATCATTCATTGATCCCCCTTTTTATTGTTTTGCCATTTGTAGACCGCCAGCCTGTTATTTAGATTTTTAGCGAGAACGCTTCCGAGCTTGCCGAAAACGGAATATTTTTTCACTTCTTCCCAAAAGCTGGTTTCCTTTATCAGCATGAGCTTCGAATCAAGCTCGCACAATTCCTCGCCCGATGTTGTTCCCCAGCCGAATTTCGCATTGGTACGCTTTACTGTATCGTGCATCTTTTCGTTCATCATTTTCGGGTGCATAAGTTCCGCAAGCAGAAGTCCTTTGTTAAAAGCGCCCGTTATCCTGTTCAGAAGTGACTGCACCTGATCTTTTGAAAAATACATCAGCAGACCCTCGGCGATTACGAGCGTTATTTTTGCTTTCGGTATGCGCTCCGTCCAGCCGTCTGAGAGAATATCCACACCGAGCATATGCTCCCTTTCCGTTTCGGAGAACACCTTTTGGCGAACCTCAATCGAATCGGGCAGATCAATATTGAACCACCGAATTTGTCCGTTATCCACACGCGAAAAACGGTCGTCCAGTCCGCAGCCGATATTTAAGCAGACTGCGTCGGGATATTTTTTCAACAGGCTTTTTACGGTTTTATCAAACATGATCGTTCTCGCGACAACCCCCTCGTGCGTGATAAATTTGTCGAGCGGTGCGGTGTCAATTCCCAACATTTCGATGATTTCAACCGCCTTTTCATCACGAATACGCGCGTTTTTGCGCTTCGTTTCGTTTGCCCTTACAGCAAGTGGAATAAGCGCAGTTTCCTCTACGTCACCTAATTTAAGTTCCATGTTGAATCTCCTTCCTCTCTTTCATAGCATGACCGCAAGCTTTGCAAGTCCTGCCGCCACGGGAATATACACCGCCGACATAATAAGCCTCTCCGCCAAAACAAAGGATAATTTTTTAACGTGAGGTATGTCTTCGGTGCCTTTTATTATCCAGAATTTACTGAACCTTACCCATATTTCGTCCACCACGATCCCGTCATACAAGTTCATTGCTTCAAGGAAAATGACCGCTTGAATAAACGCGGTTTTAAAGTCGGAAATATTGCTCCATACCCCGATAAATATTACGGGGAGAACCGCAATGCCTATAACTAATATCGTGAAAAAAATTACCTTGCGCCGTTTGGCTTCTTCCTTTGTTGCCAGTCCCAATTCAAAAATGCGCCGCTGAACTTCTTTCGGATAAAAGAAGATCCCTCGCACAGGGTCGTTTAAGACCAACAGCTTTATGGACGCCGTGAAAAATATCAAATAGATCAGAATTTGAAAAGCAAAGAGCATGGTTCAGTCCTTTCCGCGTGCGCTCGGGGGAGTGTGGACATATCGGCAGTCGCAGTATTCTCCGCCCTCAAATAGCGTTTGTTCGCGATAAAATTCGGTGTGATTGGCATGCGCCATATCGTAGTCAAGCTTGCACATTGCCGGAGTGATCTCGGAAATTCCCCATTGTTTATATAAATGCAAAATTCCGCAGGTCATGAACTTCACCGTGTATTCCATGACCGATTTTCCCGCTTCGTAGGTGTACCGCCACGAATACGGATTGTTGTCGCGCACGCTTTGTTTTGCGTTCTCGGCGAGCGCCTGCTGTCCCTTGCGCGTGTAATTCCTCTCGCTGACTACCTTTTTGAGCATGATCTTATTATTCATGACCGCTTCCCGGTTGAATATGATCAGCTGTTCCACCGACGGTTTTTCGTCGAGCGAAAGATAGATCGATCCGAATATCGAGGCAAGGATCAGATTTGAGGAAAATCTGTTGTGCGGATCCTGTATACCCGAGAGCATTTCCTTGTATTTCTTATGAGCCTTTTTCATGACTTCGCCGCTTCCGGTAATATGCAGGGTTTCCTCCAGCCCGCGTTTATAGCCGCCGCTGAACACCTTCCAGAAAAGACGCTCCATCAGTCCGTATTTCATAGGATCACCTCGTTTATTTTGAACCTTTATCATTCAGCGCTTCGGGAGACTTATCCCCCACATACCAATATTCGCATTTTCCATCGCCGTCGGACAGCGTGCTGTGGCGTATCAAATGCGCGTGAAATTTCTTTGCGACAATCTGATCCGACGCGCACATAATCGGCAGAATATCCATATATCCGTGCTTTTGCGCGAACTCGTAAAGCGGACAGGAATCAAAAACCAAAGAGAAACCCGTTTGGTGTTTGGCGGGATTTAACCTGATCTTCCATGTGTTGCCCCACTTGCCGCCGCGATATTTATCCGCTTTCCTTTTGTAGCCATTCACAAAACGATACAGTAAATTCATAAGCCATTTTTTCTTGTAATATTTATTCATATCGATCTTGTCCAGCATAGCGAACTGCTTTGCCATTACTTCATTGAAAAGAATGTTGAAGTCCTCGGAGTTAAAATTGCGGTCCACCGCCTCATAGAATGCGCACATCGCATAGCAGAGCGTTAGATTAGATGACATCATATTCGCGCTGCCGCCAAGATCACCCTCCTCGCGAAGCCACTTATTATACAGCCTTTCGACCTTGAGCCAGCGTTTGTGGGTCTCGATTTCGGTATAGCGTGAACGCAAGAAATTCAGCGCTGCGGGCTTTAATTTTTTTAGGTTTTTATCCATTGAAATTCTCCTTTCCGCTGCGGTTCGCTAAAAGATAAATTAACCGCACGATCATACGCTCTTATCCTTATTTTTTGAAAACCACGGAATACAGCGGTTTACTCTTTTGCAGTAATTCGCGTATTCGATACCGTACAGTTCAAGCAGCCATTTTTCCTCGGTATTTTTCATAAGCACGGTCATAAATATCCAATAAAAAAAGAACAGCGGTAAAAAGAAAACATTTCCCGAAATAAAAAGCGCACCCGTACAGAAAAACATAAACGCCGTATAGATCGGATTTCTGCACATTGCATAAACACCGCTTGTAACAAGCCGATTTTCCGTAATACCGTTGTCAATTTTTGAGTGAAAGATCGCGCCGAGCCAAAGACCTATCCCCAAAGCAATAATCAAAAATCCCGCAGCCGCAAAAGGAATTTTCATCATATCTATAACTCCGGCTTCAAACAAATCGCAATGTCCCGCAATCACCGCGGCAACGGTCACAGCGATAATTACTCCTCCATAAATCGGACCTACTCCGTACATAGAAAGGTGCTTTTTATTGTTCACGTTATCTTCTCCTTTTTGATCGTCCATACAAGCATTATACCGAACCAAATAAACATACTCTCGCTCATCAGTCCGTTTGCAAATCCAAGCCGGAACGGCGTATCGGGCAAAGTGAGCTTTACAAGCTGCAAGACTCCGTAAATGATCAGTATATTTGTAAACGCCATCGCCCTCGGAAATACCGTTTTTCCCGAAATTTGCAGATAAAACCAATACAAAAACGGCGGCAGCATAATTGCCTCGCTCAACAGAATGATCCATGAAAAATGGGACAGCAGAGCCTCCGCCGCGGGCAGCGCCGCCTCTTCAAAGCCGTTTCCGTTCAGCCACGCGAACGCATACAGGATCATGACATATAACAAATGAAGGCACAGCCATGTAGTCAATCCGAAAGCCGTCAGATAATGATAGATTTTCCGGTGCTTTTCCGTTTTTATAAACTTCTCGGTATTAAACAGAGCTATCCCGTACAAAATGACTGCGGGGAAAGCCACGAGCATGGAAAGCGAGTTTCTCCACGCGGGAATTTGCGCCGTGCCTTCGGTCAGCCAATAAATTTCCCCATGATACGTGGTATCTCCGTACATCATCAGCCAATCGCCGCTGCACAAAAAAACGCAGCCTAACATTCCGCAGATCAGCGCTGCAATCATCTTTTTTCGTTTTGCGATTTCTTTTTTCATAGCAGATCACCTCTTGAAAACATTAGCTTTCACGGTTTTCGCCGCTTGCTTTTTCCAACGAATGCAAATGCGCTTTCATCACTTCCTTGAGAAAACGATCGGTATGCTCGCCAGCAAGTCCGCCGTGACCGACGTTCTTGAAAATCTTAAGCGAAAATGCATATCCCGCGTCCTGCCATTGCTTTATATCCCGCGCGAGCCTGCGTTCCACAGTGCTGTTGATGCCGTACCAAATGTGCATATCGGTATTTTTGAACGCTTCGAAATCTGTTTTTTGCCCGATAAGACAGTAGTCCTGATTTTTCCAGCTTTTCCATGTGGCTTTGGTGTAAAGAAGTTTTTCGGCTTCGTCGTATGTTCTTCCCGTAATTTTTGCGAGGAATTTTTTGCGCAGCTTCCCCGCTCGCCCCATGATCACAAAGAACATTCCCGTAAAGAAAAAGCAGTACAGATCCTTTCCGAGATCGCTTTTTATGTTGGGATATTCGCGAGTGGAAAAGCCGTCCGCGATAGTCGTGGTGATGTTTAGACGCTTATCCTTGATTACCTCATTAAGAACACGGCAGCCGTAGGAAATTCCATAAAGCACGTCGATCTTTCCGCCGTAATTATTTATGATGTATTCGGCGATCTGTTCCGCTTCGTGCTTAACGGATATAAATTCTTTTTCCGGCTCGGATGGATTAAAGCCGTCATACGCGACCAAAACAACGTGGAATTTTGTCGCTATATATTCCGCCGTTGGGAGTATTCCGAGATAGCTTACACCGCCGCCGTGAAGCAGTACCATTAGCTTTTTGTGTTCTTTTCCGAATTCAAAAAATTTCATAGTTGTTCTCCTTATCCGATAATCGTAAAAATTCCTGCCAATGCCGAACAACAAATCGGTATGGCTATACATTGTTTAAGCTGCTCCTTACGGTTAAAACCGAAATCCTTCCAACCTGCGCAGCCCTCCGTCTCGGGAAAGTAATGCTGAAAGAATCGGCTCTTTGTCAGCAGAAAATAATCCAGAACGATAATATCAAAAGCTTTCACTCCCACGAATATGATCAAAAAACGGAGCAGAAAATTTCCGAAATTATAATCGTGCCGCATTCCGTCAATGCCGCCCCATACTACAAGTCCGAGCATCGCCGCGACAAGTAAGATCAGTATCATCACGCCGAAAACTCGCTTTCCGCTTATCGGCAGATGATCTAATCTCGGTGAGAGCTTCTCCTGCACGTCCTTCGGAAAGCTCTTGATCAGCGCTTTAAAAGGCAGTGTGAGGGTTGCCGACCATATCGCAAGAAACAGTAGCGCCATCATTCCAAGCGACAGCAAAATTGTAAGTATCATTGATTTTCCTCCGAAAAGACCTGTACAGATTTTTATCGTTTTTTTCCTCTCTGTACAAATTGCAAAGGATCACTTTGCACCTGTATTTCTTGTTTATACGAGAGTTATTCCAAGCAGAGTTTTCATTGTATGCGGTATCTTATTGCAATAATGTACACACCCACCCAAGCACAGCACTTCCTATAAGCATGGCAACAATGTGAGCCAAGTGCGTTTTCTTGTTATATCCGAACAAATGCGGTCCGAGAACGGGCTTCGTTTCCGGATAAAAATGCGTGAAGAAATTACTGCGGCACAGCAGGAAAGCATCAAAAAACAGGATATCATATGCTTTCAGACCCCACAGCATGATCAGAAATCGTGCAAAGAACTGCCCGAAGCTGAATCCATTTCTGATACCATCCCATGCCCCATATACAACTGCGCCGCCCATCATCAGAATAGAAATAACTGCCATGCACCATCCAATCGCGTGCGCACCGGGGAAACGCTCTTCTCTGGGCTGAACAACGGCTTGGACTTCCTGCGGTGCAGAAGTAAAGAATTTCTTATCCTGAATAAAGCCCACACCTGACAGGAGCATAAGAAACAGCCCTGCCATCATTACGAGTGACAGCAAAATTGTAAGTATCATTGATTTTCCTCCGATTTTTCACCGAATTCCGCATATTCTCTATCTGTTTTCAAACACTATAAAGAGATTGAAGCGAGGTGAGTGTTTTGAAATACGATAACTTAAATCATTTATTGCGTGAGAGCAGCAGTACGCGCGGATATTTTCTTTCGCTTCCCGTGGAAACGCAAATCGAGCTGCATGGGTATAACGATCATATTCATACCGCTGCCGAGCTGCACCGTTATGTGAGTGCATTGGAGAAATACCACAGACAGGTGCGGCTTTCCGAGTATTTTTAAATTTGATCACGAATCATATGATCGCACATACTTCCGATTTTTGTCGGAGTATTTCATATCCGCTTCTCGTTTCTGTTCAGCATTATCAGCAAACCTCCGAACATCCAGAGATTTCCGAGGTTTATCCAACCGGCTGCCAGCGCGTTCGTCAGCGGAACGTTCGGGAGCTTCAGAATCACCGCCGCCAGCAAACCGAAAAGCGGATTAAATATCCACGCCCGTTTCGGAAGCGGAGTAAATCCCTTTGCAAACGCTTTGATATGTACCGTAATCAGCACGACATAGAAGATCAGAAACAATATCGCTGCGGGAATCAAAAAATACAATATAAATTTCAGCAATTCATCAAACGCCGTATCGGGATCAAGCTCATACATTTTCTTCATAAAATAAACCGCCGCGCAGCAGGGAATATGAACTCCGCAGCCTCCGAAAATCAAGCAGCCGAAAATTCCTACGCGATATGCGTGCGCGTATTTCTCGCTTTGGGGAGCAATTAGCCGATACACCGCAAACCAGCACAAAGCTGCAAGCGGGATTCCTATCATACCCAAGACAGCTGACCAAATCAGTCTCCCGTCCGATACATGAAGATACCTTGCAAGCGTCGTGGGTATCCCGGAAACAGCAGAGCTCGCCGCGCCGTAGCCGAGAACTATATCGGCACTCAAAGCAATTATTGACGCAAAAATCCCAAGCTTCATCAAATGTTTTATCCTCGGAATGTCAAGTTGATCGGATATTCCGATCCTGTTGAAATTGTTCTTCATTCCCGCTCCTCTTTTCTTCATTTAACCATCCTTATTGCAGAGTGCTTTACATCAAATTAACGATGCCGATAAGTCCTATCATTCCAAGACCCAAGGACGGCATCACGATTCCAGGCAGATCGTTGAAGAACTTGGGATTTATTTTCCTCAAGGTCACGCCGATGATCAAAAACACAATAGAATTGAGCAGCACAAACCATTTAGGCACAGAAAGATAACCCGCCAGTATTGCGATAACGCAGCACACGCCCGGCACCATCAATGCGATGTATCCGATGAAAAACGGTACTATGGCGGCTTTGTTAAACGCTATGACCGTCTTGTCGGCGAGTGCAAAGTTGTTTTCTTCCATGATCTTTTTGTAGATGACAGCCTGCGAACAGAGCGTTGCGTGAATGAAAAAACCGCCTATCACCCCTATATAGCCGCATATCAGCATCACATTAGCGAGCGCCGTGCTTGAAGGTTTTATCTGCTCCGCGAGCGAGAAAATCCCGAAGCCAATCAGTATATCACCGAAAAAAGCCGCAAGGATAGACGCGCCGAAACGCCAATAGGACATTTTCAGCCAGTTGCTATCAATGTTTTTCATAACACCGAGCTTTTGATTTCCTTGTCCTTTAAAGTCAAATAAAACATCGCCGACAGCGCATAATACCCCGCCCATAAGTCCCATTACCGAAAAGATCATATTCATAAAAGCACCTCTTTCGTTGCTTTATCCCGGTGTCACATCAAGCGTTTCATTCTGCGCCCGCAAGCAAAGCAAGCGCACGTTTGCCGCCTCCGTTCAAACTCTTTTTATAATATAATCCGAAACCGTATCCGCGTATTTGTCGAGCCTTACCAGCAGCGCGAGATGTCCGCCTGTAATATTAGTCACAACGGTCGGATTTGTCATGATCGAGATCAACGCGTCCTTGCACGCTTGATTAAAGGTGTTATCGTCCTCCGATAAGATCAGCAGAGCTCTGTCGTCAAACTTTACAAAATCTTCGGAAGTCATTCCGAAATGATTTTCCGAATCAACAAGAAAATCGATCATGTGATATTCGTATTCTTTGGTGAGCAGCTTCAACATCGCATCACAAAGGTTTTCCATAAGCGACTTTTCTTTTTCCGTGAAGTCCGCTGTTATCTTTTTCATTACCGCCTGTTTTATAAGCTTTTTGTACAATGAAAACGGAACAAAGCGCAACATTTTCTTTGCTTTTTTCTGATTCTCGATCATTTTCTTCAGGTGATCGTATGCTTCGGAGCTCATATTTCCCGACAGCGAACAGGTGTTTGAAAGAACCATTCCTTCAACGATCTCGGGATAATTTTTCGCAATTATTTGAGCCACGATCCCGCCCAGCGACTGCCCGACAAGCCAGACCTTTTCGTCAAGCTTTTTCAGAAGCTCCACGACTGCCGCGGCAAATTCCGCGTTATTCTCAAACTGTATCTGATAATCAAATGTTATTACCGAAAAATCCTTTGCAAATCTTTCAAAATGCATACAGAACAGATCGGACAGACCTATCCCGCCTGTAAGCAGAACTATCGTCGCTTTTCCGTTCGGATTTTTATAATATCGGTAAGCAAAGGATTTGCCGCCGCTTAACGTCATTTTTTGGATCGGATATTTTTCATAAAAATCTTCTAAACCGTTCATTGTTTTCCCTCATAAATATAAAATTTTTTTCTGAATATATAATCGCACATTTTGCCGCCTGTGCCCAGCTGTTCTGTGTACAAAAAAGCTGCGCCCGGCATATCCGAATATAAAAGGTCGTCCACACCGCAGAATACTTTTGTAAGCTCGAAAATATTGTATTTTGCAAAAATTTTGCAGTAAATGCACTCCCTCGTAGTCATTGCAAATTCGGTTTTGTCTGTTTTCGGGTATTCGATTTTCCAGCCATAGCCGCAGGTGAATTTAAATTTTGTCGGCATGGTAAGTTTCAAAAAAGGTACAAAAAACGGATTTTCAGAAAGCCGCCGCATTTTTTCGACCGTTGACTCAAGATATTTATACATAGCTTTTCGGACTTTTTCAATAGCTTCATCTCGGGAGCAGCTTTGCTCAAAAAAAACTTCAAATGCCAGAGCCGAAAATAAATTGCATAAATGTCCGTAATTTTTATTGTCGCAGTATTCACGGTTTTCACTGATATAACAGCTTATTTTATCTATTACAAATTGCTTTGCGGACGTTTCCGAATTATTATACAGATCGGAAAATCTGCTTTTGGATACCATTTTTTCGGGTATGTATTTCACCCTTTGCCACTCTCCCTGTTTTTTATTTGAACTGACCGTTCGGCTCACTTTCCAAACCGCAGCACTTCTTTACCTCATTGACCCACCGTGATGGATAGCAGATCAGCAGTTCCTCGTGCTGCATATTATGGCGGCGGATATCGGGAGTTTTGAAGTGCTTGTTATATCGTTCAAGATATTTATCGCCCATTTTCACGGCATAGAAAATATGTACGATCGTATCGGGCATAAAAATATCATCTTCAAGCGGGGCTATGAGATCGGAATAGAATTGATTTTGTATGCTCTGTCGTTTTACAAACGCCATGTGCGTGTTATTCATGCCGAACATATAGAGCATTTTATCGTAATATTTACGTTCCTCGGCAGGCTTCTTTTCAAGCCGCTTTTCCATGAATTTCGGAAGTTTTCCCTCCTGAAATATCCTGAAAAAAATTTTCCCGATAAGCCACGCTTTAAATTTGGCAGAAAAGCCGTCGTCCTGATCAAGATCGGAGCTTCCGAGAATAGCGTGGTATATATGAACATTACCGCGCTGTACAAGCAATCCCACAAACGAACCGCCGAGCGAACTGCCGTAAGCGCAGCAAATACGACCATCAAAATTATCAAGTATGTACTGTTCGATTTTTATCGTCTCGGTGATCATATCGGGAAATATGCCGCGTTCCTTTTCATCGAATCCATCGTAGGATACGCATACAACGTTAAAATCCCGCGCCAATAAAGGGATCACCTCGCCGAAGTTTGCTCTCCAAAAACAGCAGGTTCCCGGCAGAAGCATGATAACGGGCTTTTCGGGATTACCAAACTTGTAAAATTTCATGATCTAACTTTTCTTACCGAAAAGACCTTTCTTTTCATAAGGCTCGCTGCTTACGGAAACAACCTCATATCCTGTATTACCAATCACTTTTTTCAGTTCTTGCTCCGAAATATCGTTCTCAGTAATTATTATCGTCTGCTTTTTTGTGTGAGAACTCGTCACCTTTTTTGCCGAGAATGCTTGCCGCACAGCATCATTGATGTGCGCCTCACACATTCCACAAGCCATTCCCTCAATGCCTACTGTAATCTTTATCATGGAAAAATTCTCCTTTCATCAATTCGGTTAGTGTGCGCTAACCTTTGGTTAGCATTGGCTAACATATATAATAATTATAGCATAAGTTTTTCGGTTTGTCAATCCGGAAGTAATGCTTTTATAGCCTTGTTTGTGCAAAAATACAATTATCATCAATAAATAACGGATGTTTTTATAATAAACGCCGAAAAAGCAAGAAATGGTATTTTTCTCTTAAAAAACCTATTGACAAATCACTCGAATTGGGTTTATAATATAACAGTGCTATATAACGCTGTTATAGAGGTGATAAAGTGAGCGAGTCTGAACATACAACACTTGAAAAAATTCATGCGGCAGCGAAAGAAGAATTCCTTGAAAAAGGTTTCCTGTCTGCGTCGCTGCGGAATATCGTCAAGACGGCAGGCGTGACAACAGGAGCTTTTTACGGATACTTTTCAAGCAAGGAAGCGCTGTTCGCCTCTATCGTAGAACCTCACGCCGCCGCAGTTATGGGCAAGTTTATGACGGCGCAGACCGAATTCGCCGAGCTACCAAAAGAGGAGCAGCCCGATCACATGGGCAAGGAATCGGCGGATTGCGTAAGTTGGATGATCGATTATATGTACGATAATTACGAAGAATTCAAAATTCTGATCTGCTGCGGCGACGGAACTCCATACGAGCATTTCATCGACTCAATGGTAGATATTGAAGTTGAATATACATTTAAGTATATTGAGGTTCTGAAAAGTCTTGGCAAAGATGTTCCCGAACTTGACAGAGAGCTTTGTCACATGATCGCAAGCGGTATGTTCGAGGGCGTTTTTGAAGCGATTCGCCACGATATGCCAAAAGATCGTGCTAAGGCTTTTATAAAACAGCTTCGTGAGTTTTACACTGCGGGTTGGATGAAAATTATGGGGCAGTAATGCTCTATAATTTTTAGCCATCGGTTAGCTGTAACTAACTTCAAACAAGGATATTCGGAATCGGCTGCAGAGATTCCCTTATCATAAATCCACTTCACAAGGAGGACTGAAAGTGAAAAAGAATAAAAATCTTTCGGAGCTTATGAGCTATGCGGGCAAGCACAGGTATCTAACCTATTTATCGCTCGTATTATCGGTAATAAGCGCAATTTTAACGCTTTTGCCGTTTGTATTTATCTTCTTTATTATCAAGGAGGTCATAGAGGTCGCTCCAAACTTTTCGGAGGCTGTCAATGTTTCCCGCAACGGATGGATGGCGGTGATCTTTGCGCTGATCGCAATTGTCGTTTATATCTGCGGTTTGATGTGCTCTCATATGTCGGCGTTCAGGATCGCAGGAAATATGCGAAAAACAATGATGTCGCATATCGCAAAGCTGCCGCTTGGATTTATCGGCGAAATGGGCAGCGGAAAAATACGCCGTATTGTCAACGAAAGTAGTGCGGCAACGGAAACTTACCTCGCTCACCAATTACCCGATATGGCGGGAGCAGTCACAACCCCTCTCGGCATGATAGTTATGCTGTTTTTGTTTGATTGGCGGTTCGGACTGATCTGTCTTGTTCCGGTCGTTTTCGGATTTGCGTCAATGTTCAAAATGGCAGGACCGAAAATGGCGGAGGATATGAAAAATTATCAGAATGCACTTGAAGATATGAATAACCAAGCCGTTGAATATGTTCGCGGAATTCCCGTTGTGAAAACTTTCGGTCAGACTGTGCATACTTTTACACGCTTTAAGGGATCGATAGACAGCTATTATAAATTCTGCATTGCTTATTGTAAACAATGCCGTATGCCTATGCTGATGTATACTGTTTTCATCAACAGCGCCTTTGCGTTCCTTATCACGCTCGCGCTGATCTTGACAGGCGGTGAAGCCGTGGCACAATCAGTGTTGCTCAGTCTTATTTTCTATGTGATATTTACCCCCGCCATCGCCACCTCTATGACGAAGGTCATGTATATTAGTGAAAACGGAATGATCGTCAACGACGCGCTCACCCGCGTCCACTCGATACTTGATATGAAGCCCTTGCCCGATACGCAAAAACCCGAGTCACCGAAAGATAACTCAGTAGAATTCAAAAATGTTTCTTTCCGTTATAACGGAGCGGAAACAAACGCGCTTGAAGACGTTTCGTTTAAGGTACAGCCGGGCGAAACCATTGCGCTGGTTGGTCCGTCGGGCGGAGGAAAAACCACCGCTGCGGGTTTGATCGCACGATTTTGGGATGTGTCCAACGGCGAGATCAAGGTCGGCGGCGTTAATGTTAAGAATATTAAAAAATCCGAGCTGACGGAAACCGTGTCATACGTTTTTCAAGACAGCAGACTTCTCAAAACCTCGATTCTCGAAAATGTAAGGCTCTCGAAGTCGAACGCTTCCCGAACAGAGGTGGAAAATGCTCTGCATAAGGCACAATGTGACGACATTATTGCAAAGCTACCGGACGGGATCGATACCGTTATCGGAACAAAGGGCGTGTATTTGTCGGGCGGCGAACAACAGCGCATTGCCATTGCACGCGTTATGCTGAAGAATTCTCCCATTATTATTTTAGACGAGGCCACCGCTTTTGCCGACCCGGAAAACGAAGCGCTTGTACAACGCGCTTTTGAGGAACTTTCAAAGGACAAAACGGTAATTATGATCGCCCACCGCTTGACTACGGTCAGAAACGCGGACAGAATTTTCGTATTAAAGGATGGAAAAATTCAAGAAAGCGGCACACACGATAAACTTGCGGGAGCCGACGGTCTGTATTCAAAAATGTGGCAGGATTATCAGACCTCGGTCAATTGGAAGGTTGGAGGTGCAATATGATAAGCAGAATTATGAAACGTTTCGCACTTTCACAAGAGGGTGCAAAGGGGCTTGTGCGCGCTATTGCGGCGTGTACCGCTGCCGATATCGTACTTATGTTTCCGGTTGGACTGTTGTACTTTTTGGTTAGCGATTTTATGGAAGGAGCCGTACCTGAAAATCACTATATGTTCTACGGAGTTGGAATTGTCGCAGCACTCCTTTTGATTTTCCTTTCGGAATTTTGGAAATATAACGCCACCTACTTCTCTACATACAGAGAATCGGGAGCGTGCAGAATTCGCCTTGCGGAAAAGCTGCGCCGTCTGCCGCTTTCTTTCTTCGGAAAAAAAGACCTCGCCGATCTGACAAATACTATGCTTGGCGACGTAGCGACGACAGAGCAGATGTTTTCTCACTATGTACCGCAATTTTATGGTTCTATTATTTCCACTTGCTTGATAGCCGTTAGTCTGCTTTTTTATGATTGGCGGCTCGCCCTTGCTGCTTTGTGGGTTCTGCCTGTCGCGCTTCTGATCGTCGGACTATCCAAAAAAGCACAGAACTATTTCAGCCGCAAGCAGAATATGGCACAGATCGCAGTGCAGGACGGAGTGCAGGAGTGTCTTGAAACCGTGCGTGATCTGAAAAGCAATAACGCTGAAAAGGAATATCTTGACGGGTTGTTTAAGAAAATCGACAATTTGGAAAGCCGGCATATGAAAAGCGAGCTTGGAATCGCAATGTTTGTCGTACCGGCTCAGATGATCATGAAGCTCGGAATTGCAACAGTTGCGCTGGTTGGCAGTATGCTGCTGATAAACAGCACTCTGTCATTGATCACTTTCTTTATGTTCATGCTTGTCGTTTCGAGAATATATGAACCTATGTCATTCTCGTTGCAGAATTTAGCTGCCATGAATTCACTGAAAATAAATATCGACCGCATGAACGAAATAGAGAACTTCAAAGAACAAGACGGAAAAAAGGAATTCAAACCTAAAGGTTATGACATTACTTTTGAAAATGTGGGCTTCGCTTATAACAGCGATGAAACGGTACTCAAAAATGTATCGTTCACAGCAAAACAGGGCGAGGTGACGGCGCTTATCGGTCCGTCGGGCGGCGGCAAATCCACGGCGGCTAAGCTGGCGGCAAGATTTTGGGACGCTGATATCGGCACAATTACGATTGGCGGCGTTGATGTAAGAGCCGTTGATCCGGAACAGCTTCTGACGGCGTTCTCCATTGTTTTTCAGGACGTTACACTATTTAACAATACCGTCATGGAGAACATTCGCATCGGCAGAAAGAACGCGACCGATGAGGAGGTCATGCAGGCGGCAAGGTTTGCGAACTGCGAAGAATTTGTGGAAAAGCTGCCCGAAAAGTGGAACAGCAATATTGGAGAAAACGGCAGCTCACTTTCCGGCGGTGAACGGCAGCGAATTTCTATTGCCCGTGCGTTTTTAAAGGACGCTCCCATCATTTTGCTTGATGAAGCGACTGCCTCTCTTGATGTGGAAAACGAAACTGCAATACAATCGGCTCTTTCTCGGCTGATCAAGGATAAGACTGTGCTTTTGATCGCACACAGAATGCGTACCGTTTCCGGCGCGGATAAGGTCGTTGTGCTATCGGACGGTACGGTTGCGGAACAAGGTCAGCCAAGCAATCTGCTTGAACAAAACGGTATTTATTCCAAAATGGTCAAGTTACAAACCGAGAGTCAAAGATGGACAATCGGTTAAAACAAAATATATACAAGTTTAAAGTACAAATACAGCGGCAGTTTGTTTACTCAAACCGCCGCTATTATATCTATAGCTAAATCTTTTTTGTTCTTGGCGAATGTTTCCTTTCAGAAATCTCAACTGCATGACCCTCGGAATCACCATAGAACTCAATCGGCATAGGCTTCGGTGGAAATCTCTCCAGAACTGCTGCCTCAACTTCTTTGCTGTCGGCATATTGCACCTTGCGCTCGGACTTCTCGGAGATCGAATAAGCGTCCTCGAACGCAATTCCCCACTTAAAAAACAGCTTGAGCCGAGTTTTCATCGGGTGACAGCCCGTTTTCATCACAATAAAGTGACCTTTCGGCATGGATTTCAGTTCGTCAACGGTCATGAGCGGTCGCTCGATCATCTGAAGCTGGCGGTTGCCGCCGTCCCTACCGCTTGAACGTGTCACCGTTCCACTGAGAACGGTTTGCTTTCCGAGGTTCTGAGACATTGCTTCGGCGGTCTTGGAGTTGGGCGCGAACGCTCCAAACAAGGTGCATTGACAGTTGTCCACGATGATCTCCGCGCCCTCTTTGCCGTAGGTTTTCTCGAATTGTGCGAGAGATTGGATAATCGCGACTATCGAAACCTTTCTGGAACGCAATGCGGAGAAAATCATCTCCAAGCCATCAATCTTGGGCAACGTTCCCACTTCATCCATATAGAACATCACGCGCTTATCGAGCGTACCACCCTTTTCATCGGCAACGGTCAGTATCTCGCGGTAGAGCTGCTGAAATATCAGCGAGATCAAAAAGTGTTTGGTGGCGTCCTCCTCGGGCAAGACAAGGTATATTGCGGATTTGCTGTTACAGAACTCCTCCACGTCAATTGAGGTATCGAAGCAGAGAATTTGTTCAAGCTCCGAGTCGATGAATGAGTTCAGTCTTGACAGTGCGGTCGACATAACGCTCGCCATTGCCTGATCGGACGAATTGAGCGCCGCCCCCGCGAACCATCTCGCTTTATGCTCGCCGGGCAGTTTATCGATCAGCATTTGAAAACGCGATACGCCTTTTGTTCCGGACGGCGCGAGCAAGTCTTGAATTAGCTTGAATACGCTGATGATGTGCCGCTTCTCGGGAGGACAAAATTCAGCTATCAGCAATATGACCGCCGTGAGCAAGCCTTCCGCTGCTTCATAGAAGAATGCGTTTTGCCCCATGCTTGACACATCACCGTCCGCCGAGATTATTGTCTTGGCGGTTATTTTTGCGAACTTTTCGGACTTCGCCTTGAACTCCAGCTTACCCTCAGTCTTGTACAGATCCATATACTTGTTGACAAGGTAGAGCATATTGTAACCGCTGCTGCGGGTCGGGTTACGGAGATCAATAACCGAAATTTTGTAACCATAATATTTCTCGGCAATGGTGGCGGTGTTTCGGTAAAGGTCGCCCTTGCTGTCGGTAGTGACGAATGACATTCCTGCCGCGCAGCAGTATTCTATGTTTGGGAACAAGAAGTTCGCGGTCTTACCGACACCGGATGCGCCAATCATCAACGTGTGGATATCTGCGTCATCGACAAGCGCAGTCATCGACCCCGCGCGATC
>CAMWVP010000055.1 GCA_947177735.1 uncultured Clostridia bacterium | reverse complement strand
ATCCGCCATAACCTTCACCCTCGGCAATCGGTCGTGAACAATGAGCACACGCCGACACAGTACTGCTTATCATATTTTAACATATTTAAAACGATTTGTCAATGGATTATCAAAAAAACTAAAAAAACCGACATAATACAATACATTTGGACAACTTTTTTGTGAAGTTTTACCGAGAATATTGTGCTCTGCCGCTCTTGAAAATGTTCCCGCCCGCGCTGTCGATAGCTACGATCAGGGGAAAGTCCCTGAACATAAGGCGCTTTACGCTCTCGCAGCCGAGATCCTCAAACGCTATGACCTCGCACTCGGTAATGCATTTGCACGCCAAAGCGCCCGCGCCGCCTATCGCGCAGAAATACACCGCGCCGTTGCGCTGTATAGCTTCGCAGACCGCCTCTGAACGCTCGCCCTTGCCTATCATCGCGGACAGCCCCCTGTCGAGAAACTCGGGCGAATACACGTCCATACGACTCGATGTGGTCGGTCCGCAGGAGCCGATCACCATACCGTCCTTTGCGCCCGTGGGTCCCGCATAATACACGGCCGCTCCGTCAAGCGCGTAGGGGAGAGTCTCCCCGCTGTCGAGCAGCGCCTTTATGCGCTTATGCGCGGCGTCGCGCGAGGTGTAGACCGTGCCGGAAAGCAGCACCTTATCCCCTGCCCTGAGCGTTTTTGCCTTTTCCTTCAGTTCACTTGTGTTAAGCTCTGTCATTTGTTTACCCTCTAAATCAGAACTTGTTCTCGCGTTGAGCGGTTATGAGAACAAGTTCCCAAAACAGCAAAGAGCCGAAATCCACATTCCGGCTCTTCATTGATACCGTATCAGAAGCTGCCGAACAGATCGGAGCTCATATCGTCGTCATCGGACGAACCGCCGCTCATATCGCCGAAATTCCAGATCGCGGAATCGTCGGCATTGGGTGCCTTGGGATCCTCAGTCGCGTTCTTTGCGGGCTCCGCGGCAGCCTCGGGAGCGCTGTCGCCTAAATTGCCGGACTGCTCCATAGCCTCGAGTTGCTTTTGCAGATCCGCCCAATCTCCGCCGCCCATTCCCATGCTTGCGGGCTCTGGTTCGGGGTCGCTCGCGGGCTCGGACATATCGAACGAGCTTCCTCCGCCGCCAAACGCAGCAGCAGCCTGAGCAAGCAGCGCCGCCATGGGATCGTCCGCATCAGCCGCGTTGTTATCGGCAGCGGAAGCGCCCATATCCATATCGAAATCCACGCCCTTATCCGCATCGGTGGGCTGAACGGCGTACTTAGCCTCTTCCTCCTTAACGGCAGCCAGCAAATCGTCACTGACCTCGTTTCCGAGCGCGGAGCTGGGAACGGTCTGAGCGATGAGCTCTTTCATGAAGTCGTTATTGAACTCAGCCCTGCCGACATTGTCGGTGTCGATGGGAGCCACCGCGTCAACGGGTTCCTCGACTGCGGGCTCATGTACGTGCGACAGATCAAACGAATCAAGCGTCTCCGCCTTGGGAGCTTTGGGATTGATGGGAGCTACGTCCTCGGAAGCGAAGCCCGAGCTCATATCATCATCGGAATTGTCATCGTCCATAGTATCGAACAAGCTGCCCGAAAGCGTCATCTCGGGCTCGGAGCTTACGGTAGGCTCGTGAACTGGCGAGGTCGTCGGAACGCTTGCCTGCGGCGCGGAAATGTTCGAGAAATCGGGCATCTGAACCGCGGGCGCGGGCGCGGAGCTCGCACCGAGAAGCTCTGCCGCTTTCCTGTTCACCTCGTTGAATCCGCCCGTAATGCTGTCGAGATAGCCCTTGAGCACGCCCATAAACGCCTCGACGTTCGCCGAGCCGGCACCGCCGGACACGCCGTTGGCAGCGTTCTGCGCGCTCGCCATGATCTCATTGGCGGTTTTCTTTGCCTTTTCAACTATATCCTTCGCGGTCTTATTGGCGTTGGCTACTATTTCCGCGGACTGCTTCTGCGCGGCGGCAATGCCTGCGCCGCCGCCTGCGGAACTGCCCGCGCCGGGCTTCTGCTTGAGCTTTCTTTTAAGCTCATCGATCTGAATGGTAAGGCTCTCCGCGTTTCTGCGCTCAGTCTTGACCTGAAGCTCGAGCTCGGCGATCTTGTCGGCGCTCTGCTTTTCCGCCGCTCTGATCCTGCCTTCGGCTTCCTCGGCGGTCTTTACGGCTGCCGCAGTTTTTTCCTCGTTAGCCCTTTTCTCCGCCTCCAGCTCTTTCATGGTTTTACGAAGATTGCTTATGTATTCGTTTACCTCGTTTCTATCAAAGCCCATAGGCTTAGTGCTGAATCCGCCTTCGCCGACTGCCATAACAAATTACTCCCCTCGAAAAAAATAATTTCACTTGTACGCGAAAATACAATCCGCGCACCTCCATACTTCAATTATAGCACAAACTTCTCAGATATACAAGTGTTTTAGCAAATTTTATAAATATGTAGATTTTGGGAGTGCATTTTTGTGAAAAATCAACAAAGAAAAGTGTGATAATTTGTGCTAATTATAGATTTTCACAATTGTTTGCGAAATGTGGTTGTTTTTTTGGTGAAAAATGTGTATAATTATGTTTAGGGAAGCAGGGGAACTTTGTGCTTTCCTGATGTGTGTGGCTCGAAATATCGTAAACGGCTGCCGCTGTCCGAACGCCGCGGGAGCCGCAAAAAATAAGGAGGATTTGAGAAATATGCTGGACAAGACAATGACATTTTCGGTGCATGAGGACAGAGAAAGTGAAATGAAAGAGATCCTCACTACCGTATACGAAGCACTGAAGCAGAAGGGTTACAACCCCATCAACCAGCTCGTCGGCTATATTCTGTCGGAAGATCCTACATATATCACCACGTTCAACAACGCACGCGGTCTTATTCGTCATATTGACAGGGACGAGCTTTTACAGGTTTTGGTAAAGTCGTATCTTGCGGAGTGATTTTGCAGACTTGGCAGAATGTTCTTGCAAGAAAATAATTCAAGCATCTGAAAACTGCGTTTTGCTTTTTTGGCGGAACGCAGTTTTTTACTCGTTTTGTGAATTTGCGTGGAATATTTTTCGGCAAAATCGCGCGGATTATCCGATTTTAGTGTAAAATGCACAAAATTTTGAAAATTACTTTGTAAGATTGCTGCTATTTTGTTCTTGACAGATTTTGAATTAAATGGTATAGTAAAATTGCAAAGAAAATCACCGCGCATTTAATAGTGGTTTGGCGCGGCGGTTTTCCTAATTAGATATAACATTATGGCAAGAAAAAGAAAGGAAATGTGTTATGAAGAATTTATTCAAACGCGCTGCTGCCGTTACGCTGGCGGCGGCTATGACGGTCGGCTTCGCCGGCTGTAACGGAAATAACGACTCCGGTGCCGGCTCCAATAACGGAAACGGCGGTACTCTTGTGATCGGCGGTATCGGTCCCGTTACCGGCGGAGCAGCTCAGTACGGCATCGCCGTAAAGAACGGCGCTCAGCTCGCCGTTGACGAGATCAATGCTGCGGGCGGCGTAAACGGTATCACCCTCAAGCTCGAGTTCCAGGACGACGAGCACGACGCGGAAAAGTCCGTAAACGCATACAACGACCTTAAGGACAAGGATATGAAGCTGCTCGTCGGCACAGTTACCTCCGCTCCCTGCGAAGCTGTTTCCAAGAAAGCCGCTGAGGACAACATCTTCCTGCTCACTCCGTCCGGCTCCTCGCTCGAGTGCATCACCGCGGGCGACAACTGCTTCCGTATGTGCTTTACCGACCCGATGCAGGGTAGTATCGCTGCGGATTATATCGCGGACCACCTGAACGTTAATAAGATCGGTATCATCTACGACAGCTCCGATTCCTATTCTACCGGTATCGTGTCCGGTTTCGAGGCAGAGGCTAGGAACAAGGGTCTCGAGATAGTTGACAAGGAAGCGTTCACTGCGGACGCTAAGACCGACTTCTCGGTACAGATCCAGAAGATCGCAGACAGCGGCGCGGAAATGCTGTTCCTGCCCTTCTACTACACCGAGGCTGCCCTTGTTATCCAGCAGGCTGTCGGCAAGCTCGACATCCCCGTATTCGGCGGCGACGGACTTGACGGTCTGATCGACGTTCTCGGTGACAACGTTGCTCTCGCGGAAGGCGTTTATGTAATGAGCCCGTATGCGGCTTCCTCTCCCGAGGCTAAGTCCGCTGCGTTCACCAAGGCTTATCAGGAGAAGTTCCCGAACGATCCGCTCAACCAGTTCGCGGCTGACGCTTACGACTGTGTATACGCTATCAAGCAGGCTATGGAGCAGGCAGGCGTGAACGACGCGTCCATCTCCGCTTCCGACCTCTGCAACAAGGTAAAGACAGCTATGACCCAGATCGAGTTCGCGGGCGTTACCGGCAACACCAAGTGGGCAACGGACGGCGAGCCCGAGAAGGCTCCCAAGGTGCTCAAGATCGTCGTTAAGGACGGCAAGGGCGAGTATGAGGTGCTCTAAACCGCGCAAACTATACTACGTTAAAATGCAGACCGTACAAGGGCGTACAAGTCCTTGTACGGCTTTGCCATAATTTCGGACATTTGGCAAATCCCCGATTTGGGGATTTGCTTTCATAGAATTGTGACGAGTAAACGCTATTTTTCTATGAAAACAAATTCCCATACAAAACAAATCCCTACACGGAAAGGAGAACGGCTCTATGATGAGCTTTGTTTCGTATCTGGTAAACGGATTGAGCTTAGGCTCGATCTACGCGCTGATAGCGCTTGGCTATACAATGGTATACGGTATCGCCAAAATGCTGAACTTCGCGCACGGCGACATTATTATGGTGGGCGGCTATGCGGCGTTCATCACTATGGCGACGTCGTGGTGTCCGCTGTGGCTGTCTATGCTGATAACCGTCGCGGTGTGCACGGTGCTCGGCGTGGTCATCGAAAAGGTGGCGTACAAGCCCCTGCGCGGCGCTCCCCCGCTTGCCGTTCTTATTACGGCTATCGGCGTGAGCTATCTGCTTCAGAACATCGCGCTGCTGACACAGACCGCCAACCCGAGGACGTTCACCTCCGTTGCGGCGGGCGCTCCTCCCTTTATGCTGGCGTTCGAGGGCAAGGCTCCGCTGTTCTTCACGAACGCGGCGGACAGCCCCTACGGCGACCTCAAGCCCGTGCTGACCATCTCGATGGAGACGTTTCTTGCAATCGTGGTCTCGGTAGTGATAATGATCGCGCTGACGCTCTTCATCAACAAGACCAAGGCGGGCAAGGCAATGCTCGCGTGCTCGGAGGATAAGGGCGCGGCGCAGCTTATGGGAATAAACGTAAACGGCACTATCACGCTGACGTTCGCCATCGGCTCGGCGCTTGCGGCTGTAGCTGCTGTGCTGATGTGCTCGACCTATCCGCAGATAACGCCGTACACAGGCTCCATGCCGGGTATCAAGGCGTTCGTCGCGGCGGTATTCGGCGGCATCGGGAGCATTCCCGGAGCGATGATAGGCGGCGTACTGCTTGGCGTTATCGAGCTACTGTCAAAGGCTTACATAAGCTCGCAGCTCTCGGACGCTATTGTGTTCCTCGTATTGATAATAGTTCTTGTCGTTCGTCCGACGGGCATTATGGGCAAGAAGATGAATGAAAAGGTTTAAGGTGGTAACTATGAGGAAACAAACGAAAAATAACCTTATAACCTTTATCGGCACGGCAGTCGTATTCTTCGGGCTGGCGGCGCTCTCGCAGGCGGGACAGCTGAACAACAAGATAAACGGCATGCTTGTGCTGATAGGGATCTACGTGATTCTGGCTGTTTCGCTTAATCTGACGGTCGGAGTACTCGGCGAGCTGTCGCTCGGACACGCGGGGTTCTGGTGCATTGGAGCATATGTTTCGGGAACCGTATCGCTGATATTGCAGAACTCGCCCAATGTCGCAGTGCCCGACTGGCTGCGGTTTACCGCGGCGCTGATCGCGGGCGGTATCGCGGCGGCGGTTTTCGGTGTGCTCATCGGCATACCCGTGCTTCGTCTGCGCGGCGACTATCTGGCTATCGTTACGCTCGGCTTCGGCGAGATAATGAAGTCGCTTGCCAATAATATCTACCTCGTAATGGACAATAACGGTCTGCACTTCGGTTTTACACAGGCTCCCGAGCTGGCGGAGAACTCGGAGGGCGCAAAAGAGCTGCTGCGCGGTCCTATCGGAATGTCCGCGCCGCAGGATACCAATATCTGGATAGTTACCGTTGTGCTGCTGATCTGCCTGGCAGTGCTGATGATGTTTATCGACAGCAAGTCGGGGCGCGCTTGTATGGCGGTTCGCGACAACTACATCGCGGCGCAGTCGGTAGGTATCAACGTCACCAAGTTCAGACTTATGGCGTTCACGATCTCGGCGGCTATCGCGGGCATTGCGGGAGGGCTGTATTCGCACTCGATCTCGCTGCTGGCGGCTAAGACGTTCGATTACAACAAGTCGATACTGATACTCGTTTTCGTTGTGCTTGGCGGACTGGGCAGTCTGCGCGGCTCGATAATCGCGACAATAATCCTGTACGCGTTGCCCGAGCTGTTCCGCGAGGTCGGACAGTACCGTATGCTCATCTACGCTATTGTGCTGATAGGAATGATGATCTTCAACAACGCGCCGTTCTTCATTCAGCTCAGAGAGCGTATCGGCGCGTCAGCTCCCGTGCAGAGAATAAAGGGAATGTTTAAGCGTGACAAGAAAACCGCGGGAGGTGCCGAATAAATGAACGAACAGAACACAGCGCCCATACTCGAGGTGCGCGAGCTATCCATTCAATTCGGCGGTCTGCGCGCGGTCGACGGGCTGAATATGCGCGTCAAAAAGGGGCAGCTCTACGGGCTTATAGGACCCAACGGCGCGGGCAAAACTACCGTGTTCAATATGCTGACGGGCGTTTACAAGCCCACCTCGGGAGGCATTTTTCTCGACGGCGTGAGCATTACCGGCAAGTCTCCCGTTGAGATCAACAAGAGCGGAATCGCCAGAACTTTCCAGAACATACGTCTGTTCAAGGCGATGAGCGTGCTCGACAACGTTAAGGTCGGTATGCAGAATCAGACGAAATATACGACGATCGAGGGGATCCTCAGGCTGCCGCGTTACTTTAAAGAAGAAAAGCAGATGACCGAAAAAGCTATCGAGCTGCTTAAAGTCTTTGAGCTTGACGGCGAACAGGCGGCGCTTGCGGCTAACCTGCCATACGGCAAGCAGAGGAAGCTCGAGATAGCGCGCGCGCTCGCGACCAATCCCAAGCTGCTGCTGCTCGACGAGCCCGCGGCGGGTATGAACCCGAACGAGACCGCGGAGCTTATGGAGACCATCAGGTTCGTGCGCGAGAAATTCGATATGACGATCCTGCTCATCGAACACGATATGAAGCTGGTCGTAGGCATCTGCGAGGAGCTCACCGTGCTGAACTTCGGTCAGGAGCTGGCGCAGGGAGAGACCTCGGCGGTGCTGAACGATCCGAAGGTCATTACCGCCTATCTGGGCGATTAAGGGGGCGCTGTATATGTCAATGCTGGAAATAAAAGGGCTGGAGGTATACTACGGCGCTATCAACGCGATAAAGGGCGTTTCTTTCGACGTCGAGCAGGGCGAGATCATCGCGCTCATCGGCGCGAACGGCGCAGGTAAGACCACGATACTCCACACGATAACCGGGCTTGTTTCGGCAAAGCGCGGCTCGATAATGTTCAACGGCAAAGAGCTCACCAAGACCCCTGCTCACAGGATAGTCGGCATGGGAATGGCGCATGTTCCCGAGGGACGGCGCGTATTCTCGCAGCTCTCGGTGTACGAGAACCTGATGCTCGGCGCGTATACGCGCAAGGACAAGACGGAGATAAACGAGAGCATAGAGCGCGTTTACGAACGTTTTCCGCGCCTTAAGGAGCGCCGCACGCAGTCCGCGGGCACGCTCTCGGGCGGCGAGCAGCAAATGCTCGCAATGGGCAGAGCGCTGATGTCGAAGCCGTCCATAATCCTTATGGACGAACCGTCTATGGGTCTTTCGCCGCTGTATGTAAGCGAGATCTTCGATATTATTCAGGAGATCAACAAGTCGGGCACCACGGTGCTCCTCGTCGAGCAGAACGCCAAAAAGGCGCTCTCGATAGCCAACAGGGCTTATGTACTCGAAACGGGCAACATCGCGCTTTCCGGCGACGCTCACGAGCTTATGGACAACGAGCAGGTCAAGAAAGCATATCTCGGAGAATAAGAGGTGCAGATTATGGCTGATAACTTTATTATTACAATAGCGCGAGGCTACGGCAGCGGCGGACGCACTATCGGGCTGAAGCTCTCCGAGCGTCTCGGCGCGGAGTTTTACGACAAGGATCTGATACGTCTGGCTTCCGACGAGAGCGGCATAAACGAGGCGCTCTTCGGGCAGAGCGACGAAAAGACCAAATCGAGTGTTTTCGGAAAAACAGGCGTGTACAAGGGCGGCGTTATTTCGCCCGACAAAAAGGCGTTCACGTCGGAGGAGAACCTGTTCAACTATCAGGCAATGGTGATAAAAAAGCTCGCGGAAAGCGGCAAGCCCTGCATTATCGTGGGGCGGTGCGCGGATTTCGTGCTCGGCTGCCGTGAGAACGTAGCTCGCGTGTTTGTGTACGCGGACGAGGAAAACTGCGTTAAAAATGTCGCCGATGTCAAGGGTATCACCGACCGCAAAGAGGCGCTGAAGAAGATCGCCGCTATCGACAAGGAGCGCGCCGCCTACTATAAGGCGCACACGGGCAGAGAATGGATAGACGCGCGGAATTACGACCTCTCGCTGAACAGCGGTGTGCTGGGCTTTGACAAGTGTGTTGATATCATAATCGACTATATCAACAGCAGAAAGAACTGACGGTTTCCGATATTTAATCGGACGTATGAAACAAAGGTAGCTGCGGTGCCGAACGAAAAGCGGCGTAGCGGTAAAGAAGTATTAAATTTTGAAAAGGTTGCGTAACACCCTACGCAACCTTTCTCTTTTTGTCATAGTTCCGTTGGTCAAGCGTAGCTGAAGCATACTTTTAACCTAAAGCGCCGTTCCCTATGCCCGCTTAGCAAGTCATGGAAAATAACCGCAAAATCCGCCGCCAAGCATTAGCACACGAAAAATTCCACTGCACGAATACTATACTCATCTTGCATAATGCGCAATTTCACCCGTATCCTCGCACCCCGCAAGAGTGCCCGATTCATCAAACGAATACCGATAAACGAGACAATTTCCGCCTATGCTGAACGCACTTGTAGCCGGTGAAAAGAATGTCGAAGCAATACTTTCCACGTTCCATTTGAGCTGATCGTTCTCAACGGCAAGCGCTCCGCCAAGCGAACCCTTTACGGAATAGAAATTCTTGGGTTCTCCTCCGGCAGGGTCGCACAAAAGCAGTACCGCCGTGTAATTATCCCGTACTATGGGTGTCAGCTCCTCGCTTGAGATATCCCAATTATCCCTGTTGAACAAATAGTCCTGAATGTCGGCGATCTCATTTCTCCATCCTTCGCCGGTCTGCTTCGGCACGGAGTATGCGGAAAGATACACGTTTCCTTCAAATTCCGCCATATCCGTGATGTAATAGTCGCACTCCTCGCTCTTGTAAACAAAGTTATCGGTGACGTTCCCCGCTCTGTCAAGCTTGGCAAGGTGAGCGCGCCCGTCATCCTCATCGGTGCCCGCAAGCTGTACAAGATAACCGTCACCCAATTTCGCGGCGTTCAAAATATTGCCTATCCGGCTGAATTGTGTTTTGGTGAAACTCAGTTCATTTCCGTCCGCGTCATATTGGCTCAGGCACAGATATTCAAAATCACCGTAACTTATCACCGCTAAAGTGCCGTCGCCGTTGTCCAGCACCGCTTTGATATACTCATCTTTAAAACCATGATCAAGCTCCCGTTCCCAAAGCTTGCAGCCGCTGTCATCGATACGCGCTATCCGGCCGTAAGTGAGAGGGTTTGCTTTGGAACCACCCTCGGTCACCTCCGTCCAATGACATCGATGTCCCCAAACGACAGTACCCACAGATGTCATTACGCAGTCGTTAATATAGAGCTCGTCATCCCCCCACTTCTTGCCAAGAGTAGGAAAATCCGTTTTCCAGAGAGTTTCACCGTCTCGCAGACATTCGACGGTGATCTTATCGAATTCGTAATATTGTGCTCCGGGCTGATATTCGTAATCAATTTGATATTTCACGGCGGCTTTCGTATGTGAGCCGCTCCATGCATTGACATTGCTGTTCCACAAAACCGATAATTCCTCGGGAGTAGGCTCGTGCTGAAGAATTTCCACACCCGGAACGGAACGCCTGATGACCTCGGCGGTCTTGTCGTTTGTAAAGCGGTTTGTTGTAATATCGCGGTAGACTTCCTTCAGCTCCTCGCGGCTAAGTCCCTCGACGGATAGTCCGTTTTGCTCGAAAAAGTCCACGGCGGCGTTGTATTCCTTGACTTCGGCAGCTATCGCACAACCGCCGAGCCCCGCCGTTAATACCAGACAAGCCGCGACCGGCGCGAATATTTTAAAATTAAAACGCCGACTGTTATTTTTAATCCCCGACTTACACAGAGTTGTTTTTTCAATGCGCTTTAAAATATTTTTCTGCAATTTCTCGTCAAAGTTATCGGGCATAATCTCGTCAAGCTCATTCGGATTAAGATCTTCAAAAAAGTTCTCCAACGTATATTTCATCGTTATTTCCTCCAATCATCAAGTTTCTTCCGAAGCTTCTCCACAGCACGGCTGGTTCTTGTGTCAACGTTTGAAACCGACATTTTCAGCCGCGCGGCGATCTCCTTTGAGGATTCGCCCAAGTAAAATTTCCGCAGCAGTATCTCACGGTCGGGTTCGTTCAGCGATTTTACCCCGGATAATACTGCACAGCGCAGCTCGCGTTCTTCCAGATCGCTTTCCAAAGATATCCCGCCGATGTCCGCGCGTATTTCCTCGTCTAACGGCAAAACCTCTGTATTCCGCCGCGTAAGATCAATGGCATTATGCCTTGCGATAACGCATATCCATGCTTTTATGCTTCCCTTGGAAGGGTCGTATTTGTTTAGATCAAGGTAAAAATCACTGAAAACCTCCGCGGCGCATGCCTCGGCATCGGCGGTGCAAAGCGCTTCGGGAAGATTTCTCCGCACCACGGTGTAAACCAGTCCGCCGTATTGCACTATAAGAGCCTTTAAGCCCTTTTCCGGATTTTTTTGCAACAGCTCCAACAATTCGGCGTCTCTCACCGTACCACCTCCCGATCTCGTCATCAAGCTTGATTCATCTATCTATGCGCGGAAAAAAAGTAAATCTTACAGTTTTCATAAAATTTTGGAGTTTGGGGAACTGTGCGGTATAGCACACTTTCACCGATCTATATTATAACAACTAAGAAGCGAGAAAGCCATATGCTCTCCCGCTTCTTTAATGTTGTGCATTTCCTGCCGTTTGTATGTAACGATTTGGAAAACTTCTATATTGCTGCCCGACTAAACGCTCGACGCCGCAGCTTTCTATGAAACTAATGAGCTCACTGCCCGTTATTTGTATCCGAGAACTTTATCGTTCCGTTGTTTATCAGCGCCAGCAGACAATCGACGATAACGGGATCAAACTGCTTGCCGCGGTTGTTTTTCAGCTCGCCGATGATTACCTCCTCGGAAAGACTGCTTCGGTAGCAGCGGCGGCTGTTCATCGCGTCGAACGCGTCTGACACGCATATTATGCGACCTATGATCGGTATTTCCTCGCCCGAGATACCGTTCGGGTACCCCTTGCCGTCGTAACGCTCGTGATGGCTGAGCGCGCCCGATCCCATACCGTCTATTGAGGTGAAGTCGCGCAGTATCTCCGCGCCGTACACCGTGTGCTTTTTCATTATTTCGTACTCCTCGTCGGTAAGACGCCCGGGCTTAGTGAGTATCTCGTCGGGGATGTATATTTTGCCGCAGTCGTGCATTAAGGCAATACAGTAGACATTACGGCACTCATCCTCGTTGAACCCGAGCTTTTCCGCGAGCATTTTCGAGTACTCGGCAACGCGAAGTGAATGACCGCTAGTGCTGGGATCCTTTGCTTCTATAAAGTTGACGAACGTCTGCATCGTCTGCTCGATTGCCTTTTCATCACGCTTGCGCTGTTCGATGAAACGCTTGGTGTTCATATGCACGGCGATAGTCGAAGCAAGACATACGATCCACACTATCGTTAATCCTAACAGCACCCAGAAAAACGGGCTTTTGAACACACTTGTTTGCAGATGATAGCGTATCTCACCGACCGAGAAATCCGCAATGTAATCGATATCGCGGTCTTGTATGTACATAATGAAGCCGATCCTGATGCCGCCCTCTTTGTTCGAGTCCGCCTGCCGCGGTGGGATAGGCATTTCGTGCATATCGGTATTGGGATAGTAGACGAAATAATCGCCCTCGTGCAGCGCTATCATTGGTCCGACGTGCGCCATATAACCGTCAAGGGCTATGTCAAATCTGGAGTACTCGGCAAGGTTGAGCGTCTGGACTTTTTCACTTCCCGCCAGAACGTTCTGGTGGAATTCAAAGCTGCCGTTCCAGGTGTTGTTGACGTACATTTCCTCGGGCACACGGAGCTTGGCAGTCCAATCAAGCACGGTATCGGAAGTGTTGTTGGTGACGACCATCTCATAGATCGTACCGACAGCGGGTTCGATAATGAAGTTTCCGTCATCGTCAAGCAGTCCGTCAAATACCCACGAGCCCGAATCGCCGCCTCTCGTGCAGATCTCAATAGTCAGATCGTCAAAGTTAAACAGCGTTCCGTCACGCTCCGCGTCTGCCAGATCGTACACTCTCTCACTGGTGTTGTACAAATAATTTTGAAGCATCAGCGCGGCAGTACCCAAAATAATAAGTACAGGCAGAATGATATTAACGATCTTTATCAGCTTGCCGCTCTTTTTCTTCATAGCACCAGCCGCCTTTCGTCAGTCAAAGTCAAGTAAATACATTTATATTATAACGTATTTTACATAGATTTTCAACCCGTAAAGCGTTGATGTTCAACAAAATTGTTTACATAGTACAAATTATTATTGTTTTCTTTGTTTGAAATCACAACAGCGCTGCGCTCTGGCTCTGTATTATGCCGCGGTTAAAGAACACAGAAAATTTCCGAAACATTGCCGCCGTGCCCGGAGACTTGTCATGTCAGGTCTCTTCTCCCGAACATCGCCGCGCCGAGCGAGCTTACGAATATTGTCACAAACGCCGCTCCGACCAAACCGACAGTGGGATTGCTGTAATCGCGGTTCCCTAATTCTTTATTTGAAAGCATGGTCGATATTCCCATCGGGTTCGCGTTGAGCGCCAGCTCGAACGCCGCTCTCATAGGGCCGTCCACGTAATCGGGGTTCTCGGCGATCTCGAAAACGAGCTCGTCGTCAACGATATGCCCGCTAAGCTCCTCCTTATTATTGCTCAGCCGCTGTTCCGACATCGACGCGCCCGCCAGCAGCACAAACAACGCCGCAAACGCCGCAACGATAGCCGCCGACCTGCTGCGTATCATCATACCGAACAATGCCGCGATCGAGCATAACGAAACCGTGCACACAAACGACATTCCGATATACATAAACGCCTTGTCAGGCTCCATATCCCAAAAACCCAATGCCGGAACGCCCGACAATCCGCCGACAAGCCACGCGGCATTTATCGCGCAGCCGATGACCATACCCGTCAACACGTTCGCCGAGTATATTTCACCGCGCCGGCTCCCGACGATCAGCTTGTTGCGTATCGTTTTGTGACTGTGATCCGTTCCGAGAAACAGCACGATCACCGCCGCTATGATCATTTGCACAAACGGCGCTCCCGACAGCGCGATATTCTCGAGCTCGTAATCCGCGATTCTGGCACCCATTGACGAACTGTCGAGCAGCACAACCACCGCCGTCACCATAGCCGTCAATATCACCGTCCACCGGAACAGACGGCTTTTCCGCAGCCTGAAAATATTTGCCTGAAGTATTCTTGACACTATTTCAACTCCTTTCTGCGGAATACGACAGCGCCTACCGCCGTTGAGACCGCGAGAACTCCCAGCGAATACAGCGGCATGATCCCCGCGTTTTGAACGATGCCGATCTCCATTTGCATCAGCTGACCGCTCGGGAGAACATCGTTCACTGCTGTCAGGATATCGCGCTTTATGCCGCTGACATAAAGCGGATTGGGTTTAAGCTCTTCGGACATCTCCACGCCGCCGTCGGCAGTTATCATATATTCCGTAGTATACTCGGGCTCGGCAAGCAGCGACGCTATCATTGCCGCACTGATCACCAGCACAAATGTCAGCACAAGCGTTAATGTGATAATCGTGGACTTTGAGCTGAACAGCATTCCCAGCACCGTGAATATCGCGCATATCGCAATAACAGCGCACAAACATACCGCAATGTCAAGCGCAAACTCGCCCGCTGGCATACCGAGCTTTCCGCCCAGGCACAGCCCCAAAACAAGCATGGCCGCACACGCCGCAGCGAATATCAGAACACCGCCGACCGCCACTGTTACCAGGTTCGCAAAATATATCTCCGCGCGGGTGTGACCGATTATCATTTTGTTGCGTATCGTGCCGTTTGAGTAATCCGTACCGAGGTACAGCGCCGCGAATATTGCCGCAAACAGCGTCACGTTCGAACAATTCGACATCAGCATGCTGCCCATTTGCTCAATGCATATCGGCTTGAACAAGTAACTTGAGATAAAATTACCGATACCAAGTCCGACCGCTAAAATAAAACAGATCCAAAACGATTTTGTTTTCCATAATCTTGCAAAGTTTGCCCTTAATAATCTAACCATTATATTTACCTCACTTTAAATCCTTTCTGCGGAACACAAGCGTTCCGACTGCCGTAGATACCGCGAGAACTCCCAGCGAATAAAGCGGCATAAGCTCCTCGTTGTGGGGTTCCCCCATCTCCATTTGCACCAGCTGACCGCTCGGGAGAACGTCGTTTACAGCCGTCAGTATATCGCGCTGTATACCACTTACATACAGGGGATTGGGCACTTCACCGCCGATCATTGTGTTTCCGTTCTCGTCGAACACAATACTGGATCTAAACTCGGGTTGTGAAAGTCTCGACAATATCAACGATCCGACTGTCATCAGCACAAACGTTGACACAAGCGTTATCGTAACTATCGCGGACTTAGAGCTGAGCAGCATTCCGATCACCGTGAATATTGCGCAAAACGCTATCATAGCGCATATGGATACGGCAGCGTCAAGCGCGAGTTCGCCCGTGGGCATACCCGGCTTACCGCCCAAGTACAGTCCCACCGCGCCTGTAGATATCCATGCCGCCGCGAGCAGTATAACTCCGCTCAGAGCCGTTGTTATCAGGTTCGCGAAATATATTTCTACGCGCGTGCGCCCTACTGCCAGTCTATTGCGTATCGTTCCGTTGGAATAGTCCGTTCCAAGATACAGCGCCGTCAATATCGCCGATACTAATATCACACCGCTGCCGTTCGCCATCAATTGGCTGCCCATATTCTCCACACAAATCGGTCTGATCGAGTAGCTTGATAAAAGGATCGCGGCGCTAAGTCCGACCGCCAATACCATACATACCCAGAATGATTTTGTTTTCCACAATCTTGCAAAATTTGCTCTTAATAATCTGCTCATGACCGCACCTAACCGTTATTCTCCGCCGCCGACAAGGTTGATGAAGTACGCCTCGAGGCTCTCGTCATGCTCGTTGACGGAGAACAGCTCGCAGCCTGCGTTTTTCAGCAGCTCGGTAAGGCGCGTGATACTGATCGCGCCGTAGATGTCCGCCGCCCTTTCGTCGATAACGGCATACTCCATACCCTCCGCGTCCAGCACGATAGCGAGCTTTTTCGTATCGGAAACGGAAACTCTCGCGCACTTTCTGCACTCCTTTTCAAGCTGCTCGGCGCTTATCTCCTTGACTATCCTGCCCTTATCGATAAACCCGTAGTGAGTGGCAAGTTTTGACAATTCCTCCAGAATATGGCTGGAGATCAGTACAGTGATGCTTCGTTCACGGTTGAGCTTGAGTATCAGCTCGCGTATCTCGATTATGCCTTGCGGATCGAGACCGTTTATCGGCTCGTCCAGCAGCAGGAAATCGGGGTCGCCGCACAGCGCGATCGCGATACCCAAACGCTGCCGCATACCGAGAGAGAAGTTGCGCGCCTTCTTCTTTCCGGTATTCTCCAGCCCGACCAGCTTCAGTAGATCGTCTATACCCTTGAACGACGGCAATCCAAGCACGCGGTACTGCTCCTTGAGGTTGTCCTCGGCGGTCATATCCAGGTAGATAGACGGCGTTTCAACGACTGCGCCCATTCTGCGCCGCGCCTTGGAGATATCGCCGCTGCCGCTATCCATGCCGTACAGGGTGAACGACCCCGACGTCGCGAACTGCAAACCGCATATAAGCCTTATCAGCGTAGTCTTGCCCGCGCCGTTTCGTCCCACAAATCCGTAGATTGCTCCTTTGGGGACGTTCATTGTAAGCCCGTCCAGCGCCGTAAACTTACGATACTTCTTTACCAGACCGTTGGTAGTCAACACATTTTCCATATTCTTGCATTCTCCTTGTTTGAAGCGTTTAAAGCCCATATGTTCTATATGAAAACAAGTAATGCCCCGTTGGCGTGAATGTTTTGTATGTGGCTTTTTGAATTTCGGGGCATTTTCTTGCTTCCGTTGATATTGTAAACTATAATAGTTAAGAAACCGGTAAAGAAAAACGTAAAGAATCAGTTAAGATTTTCGCGCATTTTAAAGCCTATCCCCCAAACCGCCTCGATAAAGTCCAGCCCGGACGCTTCACGCAGCTTCCTGCGCAGGTTGCTGACGTGCACCTTGAGCGAGCTTTCCACGCAGTCGGGCGTATCCGCGCTGATACGGTCGAGTATCTGAGACTTGGTAATGACCTGCTTGGGGTTCTGCATGAGTATCTTCAATATCGCGAACTCCGTTTTGGTCAGCTTGACCGTGTTTTCTCCGAATTTCGCCTCGTGCAGCTCCGCGTCGAGCCTCAAGCCCCCATACTCCAACACTTCGGCGGCATTCTGCCTGTTGCGCCGCAGCTGCACCTGTATCCTCGCGAGCAGCTCCTTTGTGTCGAACGGCTTGGTAACATAATCCACCGCCCCCGACAACAGCAGCTCTACCTTGCTCCCCACGTCGACCTTGGCGCTCATCACGATGACGGGGATATCGCGTATCTTCGGCAGCACCTGCTCCCCCGACAGCCCCGGCATCATCAGGTCGAGCAGCACAAGATCGGGCGTTGTCTGCTCAAGCACCGCCAGCGCCTCTCCGCCCGAAAACGCGTGTATGACCTCGTAGCCCTCTCGGCTCAGCAGCTCGCAAAGCATATTGTTAATGTGCAGATCGTCATCTATTACAGCGATTATTTCACTCATTACAACTTCCTCCGTTGATGTTTTTTATGTAACTATTGTAACACATTCCACATAGAATGTCAATTTTCCGTGCTTGACATTTTTACCGAAAAGTGGTATAATTGTGTTAGTCATAGCTAACCAACTTAGGAGGAACATCAAATGACAAAGACAACACTGAAAATAGACGGCATGATGTGCGGAATGTGCGAGGCGCATATCAACGACGCGATACGCGCCGCGTTCAAGGTAAAAAAGGCAATGTCATCACACAAAAAGGGCGTCACCGAGATCATCTCGGAGACACCCCTTGACGAAGAGCTTGTTCGCGCCTGCATCGAAAAGACGGGATATAAGCTCCTGTCCGTCAGCACGGAGGAGTATGCCAAACGCGGACTGTTCGGACGGTGACGGCGCTCCTGCGCCTACGAAATCCGCCTGCGGAAGGATGCCACCACTATGGGGCGGACTTCCGAAAAGCCCTCGGTGCGCCCGCATTTTGGCTTCGCCAAAACCGCCGCTCGCTTCGCTCACGGCTCCAATTCGCCTTCGGCGAATTGCGGGCGCGCCGCAGGACGTCCCGAGCACCCGCGGAAACAATCATCCGTACAGAAGCCGATTGACCTCATGCTGAACGGCGTAGTAGTCGTATCCCGCCGCGGTGAGCCTGTCGTATCGCTCATCGCCGTTGCCCCACTCGCCGCGTATGACTTCACGGGCGACCTCCTCGATCGTCTTTTCGGGAGGCGGCACATTGTCCGAGTAGCCGTTCAGCCCCGCCGCCTTGATGATCTTCGGATAGTCGACGTAGCAGTAATCTAGATCGACCGCGCCGTTTATACCGTCGACCCTGCCCGTCGAGGAGTACTGCCAGATACCGTAATTGCCGCGGTAGTTGAGGGTCGGGTTATATTCGGCGACCCAGACTGCATAGCGGCTTGCAACTTCACGCGAGAAGTAGTGCTGCAGCGGATACCGCGAAGTGTACAGTCCCGCAAACCATTCGTTCTCTTCAAGCGCGTTGCAGAACGTCCGCGCAAGGTTGCTGCAAAAGTCCACGCCTCTGACGAACTGCGATTGCTCCTCGATGTCGTAGAATATGGGCAGCTCGAATTTCTTGCCTCCGATAACGTTCATGCAAGTCCGCGCTTCGTCAAGCGCGCCGCTGCCGCTTTCGGCGTAGCTGTACCAATACGCGCCGATCTTCAGTCCCGCTGCCCGCGCTCCGGCGTAGTTGCGCTCGAAGTACTTGTCGGGAGCGGCGTTAGTGCCGAATCCGGCACGGATAATTACGAACTTGATGCCGCTTTTTTTCACGCGCTTAAAATCAATATCGCCTTGCCATGACGATACGTCTATTCCTTTTGTCAATGAAATTA
>CAMWVP010000054.1 GCA_947177735.1 uncultured Clostridia bacterium | reverse complement strand
CAATAGAGGAAGCCTGCTCGGTAGTACCGGAAGCAAGGGAAGTAGCGCCGTCGGATATCTGCGTTGCGCCCTGATTTACCTGAGAAGCAGCAATGTCGATCTGTTCCATGGTCTCGCTCAATTTATCGGTGGTGGTATCAAGTGCGTCAATGATCTGAACAAAGTCACCCTTGAATTCGATCTGACGGTGAACATTGAAGTTGCCGTCGGAAATGCTTTGGCATATTCTGGAAACTTCGCTTACAACGCTGTTCAAAGAACCTACTGTACCGTTAATCGCAAGTGCAAGCTGACCTGTCTCATCCTTGGATTGATGATCAACTTTAACATTCAGATTACCGTCTTCAACGGAATTCATAACGTTGACGATCTTCTTGATCGGATTTACGATCATATTGGCTGTCATAAAGCTGATAATAACAGCAATAATTACCATAACAATTGCTATAACGATAGTGATAATGATTCCCGTATAGCAGTCATCAAGCCATTCGCCCTGATTTGTAGTAATACAAACTACCCAACCATCGGTATCGCCGATCAGTGAGCAGGCCGCAAACTGCGGTGTACCATGGTTATCAAACTTCGAGAAGACCGCCTCATCCGCATCGGTCATAGCAATTGCAGCTGCCTCAAATTCCTTACGTCCTTCGGTCTCCGAGGTAGTGTTATGCCCCTTGACATTGTTAAGCTGACTGGTAACGCGATCTTCGTGTTTGCTGGCGATATATGTACCGTCCTTATCCATAAAGTAAGCCTGACCGCTGTCGCCGACTGTGATATGACTGCAAATTTCGCTTAACCATGTTGCTTTCAAGCCGATATAAACAACGCCGACGGTGTCGCCGGTATGAACGCCGCCTTCCTTAATGGGAGCGGCAACATAAAGCATCCATGTGCCGTTTTCCTCAAAAGGCTCGGTAACGATCTCCTCGCCCCTTGTGTACGCATATTCCCATTGCTTGGTGCCTATTCCGTTGTCTCCGTCACCGTAATCGTGGGTATGTTTGATACCGTCATTGTCGTAGTAACCCGCCGATACCAGATCGTAAACTTCTTTTCTTTCATCAAGGACTGCCAATCTGGTTTCCACGTCAACGGCGGGATCGCTTAATCTGTCATCCATACCAAGCTCTTTAACGATAGTTCTGCTGCGCCACAAACGGTTTTTCGCACGATCACTTGACTGGAGCGCTAGTTGGTTGAGCATTACCTCTAATGTTTCAGTGGAACTGCTGTAGTTAAGTACGGCGCCAACGGTACCTACAATACCGATTCCGACAATTACCAGAATCAATATTCTGATAAGTATCTGAGCCTTTAGGGAGTGAAACATCTCTGAAAACCTCACTTTTATTTTTTTACACAACAAAATAGACAATTTTGCTATGCATAATACCATTATAGCACAAATAATCCGCCTCGTCAATATTTTTTGACAATTTACTGGTTAAAATTTAACATTTTTGGGTTCACAGAGCATTACTTGGACTTCAATATATCTCAAACGTTATTTTTGCGGTTTGACCGATGACAGCGGATTCTGCTTCATTGCGTTTTCCAGTTGTGAATTTGAAACGTGTGTATATATCTGGGTCGTGTTCAGATTTTCGTGACCAAGCACATCTTTGAGCACGCGGACGTCGACGCCGTTCTGATACATCAGCGTGGCGGCGGTGTGTCGGAGCTTGTGGACGGAAAAGCCCATGTTATCCAGTCCGCTGCTCCTAAAGCAGTCGTCGACGATCTGCTGAACGCGGCGGTTTGATATCCGCGTTCCACGCTTGCTGAGGAACAGCGCATCGGTCTTGACAGTAGAATCGCGTCTGCCGGATGCCTTTCTTATATCCGGATCCGTTTCTTCGGGCGCCACATAGTCCATATAAGCATTCACGCACGCGTCGTTAAGATATATAATGCGCTCCTTGCTGCCTTTGCCAAGCACCTTTAGCGTATAGACCTCTCCGCCGTCCGTGCCACGTGTGCAGCGGATATCTTTCAGATCAATGCCGACGAGCTCGCTCAATCGCATTCCGCAATTAAGTAAGAATACGACGATACAGAAATCGCGCTTCTTATCGACGGAGTCGATATGTGTGAGCATCTCCAGCGCTTGTTCAAGCGTTAAATGCTTCGGCAGCGCGGGCTTTGGAGTAGGCAGCTCAAGGTTAGCCATCGGGCTGACATCAAACATCTGCTTGTTATTCGTCAAGAATTTGTAGAACTGGCGCAAAGAAACACCTTTACGGTAACGGGCTTTCTGCTCATTGTTTTTTTCGGTTTTCATAAACACAAGGAATTCCTGTGCCAGTTGCAAGTCAACCGATCTGATGTCATCCTCGGTGATATCGGAAATATCGACACTTCCGAAATCCTCGGGTGCGTTCGACGCGCGACCGTTTTTGACCTTATAGAACCTGAAGAACGTCCGCAGGTCGTTGTAATAATTTTTCACCGTAAGCTCCGAACGACCTTTGACGATCTGCTCATAATATATAAAATCCTTGATCGACTGCGGTGCGTTGATGTAGTAATTGTTATTCATTCCTCCTCCAATTGCGTAAAACTTTTATTTTACGCAATTGGAGACTTCACTTCCTTTCTTCTCGGTATATGTACATTATACTTCAAAGTCAAAGAAAAATCAAGCTATCAACGGTCTGAGTTTTAGATATAACGAATTGAAAAAAGAAATACGCAACGATATAACGTCAGAACGCCGGCATATGGACATTGATTCCGCAGCCGTTTTTGATCAACATAATTTAACCGTGTTTCAACAGCTATTCAACAGCGCAAACAATAAAAATGTTGAAAAAAATTTTTGACATTCTGCAATGAACTTTTGCCGAAAACTACATTCGCCAAAGGAGTTCAATATATGCAATAAACAGCTTAAAACAGTGATTTAAAAGTATATTGACACTTCCGGGAATATACGCTGTTTTTCCGAAAAATAAATGTCGGGAAAAAAAGAATTAAACAAGTTTTTTACATAAATTTGAACTTTACGGTAAAAAACAGTTGAAATTTTTCGGCTAATATGTTATTATATATATATCAAGAAAAGTGTTCCTGTGTTTTTGCGCAGGGAGTCCATTTGAAAGGATCGCATTATGAACAACGCAAAAAAGTCCGCGGAGAAGAAAACGTTCTCTCCTGCAGAGAATAAACCCGCAGCTGAAGTGAAAACCGAAGCTAAACCTGCGGCTCCCGCTGCAAAGCCCGCTGTTAAAAAAGCTGCTTCTTCTAAGGCGGATAAGCCGACCGCAGCAAAGACCAAGACAGCCGCTAAAACCGCAGCGAAGACTGCTTCCAAGCCTGCCGCAAAGAAGACGGCTGCTAAAACCGTTGCTAAACCTACGGCTAAGAAAACAGCATCTAAGGCTGTCGCAAAGACAGATGACGCTGCCGCAAAGAAGGGCGGCAGAAAGCCCAAGGCTGTGACCATTCTTACTATCTGTGAAAAGCTCGAGAAGAAGATCAGCAAGACAAAGGCAGCTGCCGTTAAAGGCAAGGTTGCTGCGGACATTGAGGTATGGGGCTTCGAGGACGGCTCGAACGCTATGATGTATATCGAGATCATAGACGGCAAGGTGACCGTTTCTCCTCACAACTATGAAGCTAGGGACTTCCGAGTTTCCCTCAGCTTCGCGAACGCCGTTGCATTCGCAGACGGCAAGCTGAGCCTTAAGGATCTCGTTGCTTCAAACGACTTCTATGCAGAGGGCAACATCGCAGCGGCTGTAAAACTGGCAGCAATATTCTGATGATATGAACATAATGTCCGTTCTCATTGGAACGGACATTCGTGTTTTTATCTCGGCAATAGTATGCATTTTTCTACTAAATCTAGTCAAATTGCACAATTTTCAACCTTGATAATCGTGAAAATAAAGAATTGATTTCCGTAAAAATTACATATATAATATAATTGTATACACCTGTATTGGTTTTTACTATTCTTTTGCCATTTTCATTTTGCATATGTAAAAATAATCTTGGAGGAGAAAAAAGATATGGTTCATGTTAGAAAAGACAAATGTATCGGCTGTAATGCGTGTATCCGCGCCTGCCCGATACCGAATGCAAATCTCTATGACGGGGAAATCGTTTCCATCAATAACTCCGAATGTATCCAGTGCGGAGAGTGCGTCAAGGCATGTCCCCACGGTGCGAGATACTACGACGACGACCTTGATAAGGTACTTGAGTTGATGAAAAATCAGAAGGTGTCGTTTATCGTCGCTCCCGCAATTAAGGCTTCGATGGACGGTAACTGGCGTCATGTTTTGCAGTGGTTTAAAGATCAGGGTGTTCACGAGGTTTATGACGGCGCTTTCGGTGCGGATATCTGTACCTTTATGCATATGGAGTATCTTAAGCACCATATGGGAGATAAAGTCATTTCTCAGCCTTGCGCGGCTATCGTAAATTATGCCGAGAAGCACAAGCCGGAGCTTCTTCCTCACCTCTCCCCTGTTCAGTCTCCTCTTCTCTGTTCCGGTATTTATGTGCGTAAGTACTTAAAGAATACCGATATACTCGTCGGAATAACCCCCTGTCTGGCAAAGTCGGACGAGTTCAGAAATACCGGTGTTATCAGCTATAATATTACATTCAGAAGTATTATCGAGTACTTAAAGAAGAACAACATCGTCCTCACTCATGGACGCAGCCCGTTTGAGTTTACGGATGCGCGCGGATTTGACGGCGCGTTTTATCCCATTCCGGGCGGTCTAAAGGAGTGTCTGCACGCGTATGATCCCGATTTGCTCGTAACGACTTCCGAGGGCGCTAACAAGGTATATGACGATCTTACCGATTATCTCAAGTCCGACCGCAACCATCTGCCTGTTGTTTACGATGTTCTGAACTGTGAGTTTGGATGCAGTGCGGGCGTTGGTGCGAGAGAGAACGTAAGCAACTTCAACGCTTATGATATAATGATCCACGCGAGAAAGTGGGCTAAGAAGACCAAAGCCTCCGAGCGTTTCCACAGAGCTATTTTCAAAATGCTCAAGCTTGAGGATTTCCTTAGGAAGTACGAGAACAGATGTACGTCCGTTCACCCGACCGAGAAGCAGCTGGAAGAAATATTCATTTCGATGGGCAAGTACACCGAAGCGGACAGGAAGATAAACTGTCACGCGTGTGGATTCAAGACCTGTCACGATATGGCTACTACTATCTTCTACGGCAACAACGCACCGAACAACTGTATCGTATTCGAAAAATCGCAGATACACGAGATGGCGCGTCAGATAGAGCTGCAGAACAGCAAGCTGTCCGGCGTTGTTTCCAATATCCATCAGTCGATGGAGACGCTCTCCGACAAGATCATGCCTATCCACGAGCAGGCTGAAGAGAACTCCACCAAGAATAAGGATATCAAGGTCGATATGAACACGCTCGGCGCGAACATCGACGGTATTCTCAGAAGAGCGAACGATATCGCGCAGTACGTTTCCAAGATCGGTGTGAGCATCACCGAATACGAGCGTATTCTCGAAAAGATCAAGAGCATTTCCGAGCAGACGAACATCCTTGCTATCAACGCGTCCATCGAGGCAGCGAGCGCGGGTCAGTTTGGTAAGGGCTTCGCGGTTGTTGCGGGCGAGATCAGAACGCTCGCGGTACGTTCTGCCGATACACTTAAGGCTGCCGAGCAGCATACTAACGAGATACTGAACAATATCGAAGGCATCAGGGAATCTTCGGAGGGCATTATGTCCGACGTAGGCGGAACGAAGTCGAATGTTGACAATACCGATCAGGCGGTCGATGACCTCAACGAGAGCCTCCAGTTCATCAGCAACAGCGTTTCCGAGATCACCGAGATAATTCAGCAGGTAACCAATCTCGCCTCCAGTCTCGAAACTCCCGGCGAATAAGCTACATAAATATAGCGGCGGTACAAAGGCGTACCGCCGTTTTTATAAAATAATACAAAATCGGTGCCAAGCATATCAGCTTGACACCGTATCATTATCACATCTGCTTGCGAACTTTGATATGCACCTCTCGGAGCTGCTGCTCGGTGACCTCGGTGGGAGCTCCGAGGAGCAGATCCTGCGCGTTGGAGTTGAGCGGGAACGCGATAATCTCGCGAATGCTCTCCTCGCCCGTGAGGAGCATTATCATTCTGTCGACGCCCGGCGCCATTCCTGCGTGAGGAGGAGCGCCGTACTTGAATGCGTTATAAAGCGCGCCGAACTTGCTTGCCACGTCCTCTTCGGTGTAGCCCGCGATCTCGAACGCCTTGACCATAATATCCAGATCGTGGTTGCGGACAGCGCCCGACGACAGCTCCACGCCGTTGCATACGATATCGTACTGATAAGCGAGTATGTCGAGGGGGTCTTTATTCATCAGCGCGTCCAGACCGCCCTGAGGCATCGAGAACGGATTGTGAGTGAAGATGATCTTCCCCGTCTCCTCGTCCAGCTCGTACATCGGGAAATCCACGATAAAGCACAGTTCGAAGCGGCTCTCGTCGATAAGCTCCATACGCTTAGCGACCTCGGTGCGTATCTGCCCCGCGAACTTCGGCGCGTTTTTCGCGCTGTCGGCGATAAAGTAGAGCACGTCGCCAATCTCCAGCTCGCAGCGCTTTGCGAGCTCGTCGCGCTGTCCATCGTCAAGGAATTTGTCGATAGGGCCGTTGTACTTGAACTTTTTTCCGTCCTCGCCCTCTTCAACCTTAAAGTAACCGAGACCTTTCATTCCGACTTCCTTGGTGGCAAAATCCTCCATATTCTTAAAGAAGCTCTTGGACTGGCTCGCCATTTTCGGAACGCGTATACCGCGCACGGTCTTGTTGCTGAAAGGCTTGAAGTCGCTGTCGACGAACAGATCGGACAGCTCCTTGATAACGAGAGGATTGCGCAGGTCGGGCTTATCGGTGCCGTATGTCAGCATAGCCTCCTCAAACGGGATGCGGCGGAACGGCGCGGAGCTTACCTGCTTGTCGGAGAACTTCGCGAACGTCTCCGAGAGAATCTCCTCGGCTACCGCGAAAACGTCCTCCTGCGTCGCAAACGACATCTCGAAATCGAGCTGATAGAACTCGCCCGGCGAACGGTCGGCGCGTGCGTCCTCGTCGCGGAAGCAGGGCGCTATCTGGAAATATTTATCGAAGCCCGACACCATATATATCTGCTTGAAGATCTGCGGAGCCTGCGGCAGCGCGTAGAACTTGCCGTGGTGCTTGCGGCTGGGGATAAGGTAGTCGCGCGCGCCCTCGGGAGACGACGTTGAAAGGATCGGCGTTTGCAGCTCCAGGAAGCCCATATCGGTCATCTTGCTGCGCAGGAAAGAAATAACCTTTGAGCGGAAGATGATATTATCGTGCATCTTGCGGTTGCGCAGGTCGAGATAGCGGTACTTAAGACGCAAGTCCTCCTTGGTTTTTCGGGACTCGTCGACCTCAAACGGAAGCTGCTCCGCGGTAACTTTGCCGAGTATACGTACCTCCTCTGCCTCGATCTCTACCGTGCCGGTTTCGATCTTGTCGTTATAGGTGCTCTCGTCGCGCTTGAGGACGGTGCCCGTTATCGACACGGCACACTCCTTGCTTATACCCTCAAGCAGTGCCTCGTTGTGGAAAACTATCTGCACCTGACCGTAGTGGTCGCGCAGGTCAACGAACATAATGCCGCCGTGATCGCGGATATTCTCCACCCAGCCCGCCGCGCGGACTTTCCTGCCGATGTCGCTCTCGCTCACCGCGTTGCAGTACTGCGTGCGGTACTCATTTTCTCTGAACACAATATTCAACCCTTTCACTAACCGTTACGGTCATCGACCGATGCTGACCGACACGGTTTATTTATTTGAATTTTTTTACAATTTATACAATATTCGGATATACCTTTGTATTCCGTTTAACAATTTATTATACCACTAAATCCGAGAATTGTCAAGGAGCATAAGACATTTTTTGCAAAATTTCCGTATATTTTGCTCCATATTACGGAAATGTAAGAAAAAATCTCTTGACAACGGGAACGTTTTTCATTATAATAAATAATGTATGTGGCGGAAAATACGGGGTATAGTTATGAGTAAGAATTCCAAGAAAAAGAGCAATAAATTAAATCTGATCGTATGCGGAATTGCGTTTATAGTTATGGTGGTGTATCTGCTGTTTGTGGACAAGCTCGAAAACGTTCTGAACGCGCTGCGCAACATCAATCCGATATTTCTTGTCGTATGTGTCTTGTTTATGATCGGCTACTGGCTGTGCGAAAGCGCAACGGTGCACTCGATACTCAAGCCCCTCTGCCCTGCCGCAAAGTTCGAGCATTCGTGGCTGGACACGATAATCGGGCAGTACTTCAACTGTATAACGCCGTTCGCCTCGGGCGGACAGCCAATGCAGGCTTACTATTTCGTGCAGTTCGGCGTGCCGTTGGGTTCGGCGCTGACAGCGCTGCTGTCGCGTTTTATCGTGTACCAGTTTGTGCTGACGGCGTACTCGGTTTTCACGCTTTGTATTGGCTTTGGGCAGTTCGGTGATGATCTGTCGTCTAAGGGGCTTATGCCGTTCGTGTTTATCGGATTTGTTATCAATACGGCGGTCATCGTGTTTCTGATGTCGATAGCGCTTTGGAAGAGCGGCACCGTCAAGGCGGCAAACGCGCTCATTACGCTGCTCACAAAAATACATGTCGTTAAGAACCCCATGCATTGGCGACTCTATTTCACTCGCGAGGTGAACAAGTTCCACACAAATTTCAAGTTTCTGAGGCGCAACGTGTGGGTCATCGTCAAGTCCTGCATTTATACGTTTGTGCAGCTTACTCTGTACCTCAGCATTTCCTACGTACTGTATCGCGGGTTTGGGCTTGAGGGAGAGAGCCTGCTCAAGATCATCTCCTATCAGGCATACGTGCTGATGATATCGTCGTTTATACCCCTCCCCGGCGCTATGGGCGCGGCGGAGCTCGGGTATGCAGGGTTCTTCAAGGATGTTTTCGGCTCTTATACGGGCGTGTCCACAATGCTCTGGCGTATTTTCACGTTCTATTTGCCGATACTGGTCGGAATGTTTTATATGCTTACGCTAAAGAATAAGGGCATTGAAGTGCCCGACAAGGATAAGATAAATCAAACAGTCACTAGTGAGATCGACAGTGACAAATAAGGAGATACACCGATGTAGAACAAAAAAGATTTCGATTACAAAAAAATAAAGGAAGAACGACATATGGCTGATATAAAGCATGAAATTGAAAGGCGAAGAACCTTTGCGATTATTTCACACCCCGACGCGGGCAAGACAACGCTCACGGAAAAGTTCCTGCTGTACGGCGGGGCTATCTCGCTGGCGGGCGCGGTCAAGGGCAAGAAGAACGCGCGTCACGCGACCTCCGACTGGATGGAGATCGAGAAGCAGCGCGGAATCTCCGTTACCTCGTCGGTAATGCAGTTCAACTATGAGGGGTACTGCATTAACATTCTGGACACTCCGGGACACCAGGACTTCTCGGAGGATACCTACCGCACGCTTATGGCGGCAGATTCGGCGGTGATGGTCATCGACGCGGCAAAGGGCGTCGAGAACCAGACGCGCAAGCTGTTCAAGGTCTGCACGCTGCGGAATATCCCGATCTTCACGTTCATCAACAAAATGGACAGAGAAAGCCGCAATCCGTTCGATCTGCTCGAGGAGATCGAGAACGAGCTTGGAATAAAGACCTATCCCGTCAATTGGCCTATCGGCTCGGGCAAGGAATTCAAGGGCGTTTATGACCGCGAGAACCGTCATATAATCTCGTTTGAGGCGAACAACGGCTCGCGCGAGGTCGCGAAAACCGAGGTCGATCTGAACGACGAAAACCTCGCCGAGCTCATCGGGCAGACCAACTACAACACGCTCCGCGACGATGTGGAGCTTCTTGACGGCGCGTCCGAGGAATTTGACGCGGATCTCGTCAACAGAGGTAAGCTCTCGCCCGTGTTCTTCGGTTCGGCTCTTACTAACTTCGGAGTTGAGCCGTTCCTTGAGAACTTCCTGAAAATGACCACCCCTCCCCTGCCGCGCACTACCGATGGCGGTATCGTTGATCCGTTTGACGAGAGCTTCTCGGCGTTCATCTTCAAGATACAGGCGAATATGAACAAGGCGCACCGTGACAGGATAGCGTTTATGCGTATCGTCAGCGGAAAGTTTGACAAGGATATGGAGGTGCTGCACGTCCAGAACAACCGCGTAATGCGCCTGTCGCAGCCGCAGCAGATTATGGCGAACGACCGCGAGGTCATTCAGGAGGCGTATGCGGGCGATATTATGGGCGTGTTCGACCCGGGAGTTTTCTCGATAGGCGACACGGTATGCGCACCCAAGAGCAAGGTCATTTTCGAGGGTATACCGACGTTCGCTCCGGAGCACTTCGCGCGTATCCGCCAGAAGGACACGCTGAAAAGAAAGCAGTTCATAAAGGGTACGACCCAGATAGCTCAGGAGGGCGCGATACAGATATTCTCCGAGCCGCAGAGCGGCTTTGAGGAGGTTATCGTGGGCGTTGTCGGAGTACTGCAATTCGAGGTTCTGGAGTACCGTCTGAAGAACGAGTATAACGTCGACATTATCCGCGAGGACTTGTCCTACGAATATATCCGCTGGATAACGAGCGAGAAGCATCTGTCGGGGGGCTTGGACGAGCTGCAAAAGCTGATACTCACCTCCGACACCAAGCTGATTCAGGACGTCAAGGGCAACTATCTGCTGATATTCACGAGCGAGTGGAATATCAAATGGGCGCTCGACAAGAACGAGGGTCTTGAGCTCGCGGAGTTTAACCGCGACTAAACGACATCATTCCCCGCAGCGCGGCACATACCGTGCGGAAACAAAAAATAAATGCCGGATTCGACGACCGAATCCGGCATATTTTTTGTACCTTCGGTACTATAATTAAAGTACAAGCGAGGTGGAAGCGTGACAGTTTACATTGACGTTCTGGTTATACTTAACCTGTACATAAATTACTTTTTGATAAGGTCAACCGCATTGATAACGCGCAGGCACCTTTCGGCGAAGCGCTGTCTTGTCGCGGCATCGGTCGGAGCGGCAGGAGCTCTCGTGATACTGCTGCCCGAGCTTCCGTTTATCGTCATCGCGCTTGAAAAGACCGCGCTCGGGGCGCTTGTCACCCTCGCCGCATTCGGACGGCAGAAGCCCGTTGACTACGCGGTCTCGGCGCTGTTTTTCCTGTTGGTGAGCTTTGTGTACGGCGGGCTTATGACCGCGCTGTGGACGTTCTGCGCACCTTACGGAATGGTTTTCGGAAACGGCGTGGCGTACTTCGGCATACCGCTTTGGGCGATGATCGCGTTCACCGCGGCGGCATATCTTGCGGTGCGGCTGACGAGATACTTTGCGGACAGGCGGCTGAAATGCGCGCGGATATGCACCGTTAAGATCACCTCGAACGGCATGGAGATACCGCTGCGCGGGCTCTGCGATACGGGAAACGGGCTGACCGACATATTCAGCGGCAAGCCCGTGATCGTCTGCAAATACGACAAAATAGCCGTGATAGCCCCGAAAAGCGCCCTCGGCTTTTTGGACGGGCAGCTCGACGATAGCGGCGCGCTGCGCGTTATCCCGTGCAGGACGGTGACCTCGGAGACGCTTATGCCGATATTTTCCGCAGACTCGGTGACGGTCGACGGAAAGACGGCGGACGCGCTTGTCGGAGTAACAAGGAACCCCTTAGGCGACGGGATAGACTGCATTTTTGACCCGAAAATAATATCGATTTAAATACGGAGGAATGGCTATGCTGAAGAAAATTTTACGGCTGCTCAATATGGCAATGAAAAAGCTGCTCGATAGCGGCGGAACGGAAAACCTTGTCCATTACATAAACGGCTCGGAGCAGCTTCCCGCGCCGCTCACCAAGGACGAGGAGGAGGCAGCGTTCAAGCTCATGGAAACGGACTTCGACAAGGCACGCGACACGCTCATCATCCACAATCTGCGGCTTGTCGTGTACATTGCCAAGAAGTTCGAGAACACGGGGATATGGCTTGAGGATCTGATATCCATCGGCACTGTCGGGCTCATCAAGGCGGTCAACACGTTCAGCGTGGATAAGAACATCAAGCTCGCGACATACGCCTCGCGCTGCATAGAGAACGAGATACTGATGTATCTGCGCAAGTACTCTCAGTACCGCTACGACATCTCCATCGACGAGCCGCTGAATGTCGATTGGGACGGCAACGAGCTGCTGCTCTCGGACGTCCTCGGCACGGAGAGCGACTGCGTAAATTCCCACATAGAGGAGGAGGTCGAGAAGCAGCTGCTCCACGACGCGGTCAATCACCTCGGCGAACGCGAGAAGAAGATAATGGAAATGCGATTTGGTCTGAACGGTTGCAAGGAGAAAACGCAAAAGGAGGTCGCCGACGAGATAGGCATTTCCCAGAGCTACATCTCGAGGCTTGAAAAGCGCATTATAAAGCAGCTGAGAGAAGAACTGGAAAAAGTCTGCAACTAAGGCGTTTCATGGTAGATTGCGGTATCAAGCGTTTTCGCTTGATACCGCAATACTTCTATACTGCATGCACCTTAAATACGGTTCTTTATCTTGTTCAGCGCGCCCTTCTCCAAGCGCGAGACCTGCGCCTGACTTATACCGATCTCCTTCGCGACCTCGACCTGCGTTTTTCCGCGGAAGAAGCGCAGATTGAGTATGCGCTTTTCGCGCTTGCCGAGCTGCGCGATGGCTTCCTTGAGCGATATCTCGTTCAGCCAGTTCATATCGTCGTTGTGGTCGCCGAGCTGGTCAAGGACATAGATAGTGTCGCCCGATTCGGAAAACACGGGCTCGTACAGCGAGATAGGCTCGCTGATAGCTTCGAGCGCGATGACCACGTCCTGTCTCGGCACGCCTATCTCCTTGGCGATGTCCTCAACGCGCGGCTCGCAGCCCTTTTCCGCGGTCAGCTTCTCCTTTGCCTGCATCGCCTTGTACGCGAGGTCGCGCACGGAACGGCTCACGCGCACCGGAGCGTTATCGCGAAGGTATCTCCTGAGCTCGCCCATGATCATCGGCACGGCATACGTCGAAAACCTCACGGGCTGCGTGATATCGAAGTTATCTATCGCCTTTATAAGCCCTATGCAGCCGACCTGAAACAGATCATCGGCGCTCTCTCCCCTGCCCATAAAGCGCTGTATAACGCTCAACACGAGCCGCAGATTGCCGCGGATAAGCTCCTCACGCGCCTGCATATCGCCCTGCTTTACGCGCCGCAGCAGCTCCATTTTTTCCGCTTCCTTAAGAACCGTCAGCTTTGATGTATTCACTCCGCTTATCTCGACTTTATTATAGTACATATCCGACCTCCATTTACTTGGTACAAGTATTATTGTCGGAAATCGTTTTTGATATTCTCCAAAAAATGCGTGAGAAAAAATTTCACAAAAAAGCACGGGCTAAAGGCAAGCCTTTTTATTCCATTTCATAAGAAATTGCGGTATCAGGCGTTTTTGCTCGATACCGCAATACTTCTGTATATTGCACGTTACCTAATTCGTGCTTTATTCTTCAAAGCTGTATGCCGTTTCCCTTTCGGTCAGTTCCCGAAGCTCCTTTCCGTTGCTTATTATAACGATATTGCCGTTGTTGGCGGTCGAGTACGCCTTAGAGCAGCCGACGGCGGCAAGCCTTTCAAGCACCTCGCCGCGCGGATGACCGTAGTAGTTTATCTTACCCGTCTCAAACACTGCGATCCTCGGGGCAACTGCACGCAAAAACTCGTCGCTGCTTGAACCCGCGCTGCCGTGATGACCGACCTTTAGCACGTCCGATCTCAGCGTTACGCCCGCGTCGATCAGATCAAGCTCGCCGTCGCGCCCGAGGTCACCCGTGAACAGGAACGACGTTTCACCGTACACAAGACGCGCGACAATCGAGAAGTTGTTCTCGTCGTCATAGTCGAGGAAGATCGGCGCGAGAATGTCCAGATACATATCCTCACCGAGCCGGAAACTCTCGCCCGCGGCAGCGTACCGCATGGGGATACCCCGCCGTGCAGCCTCAACGTACAGCTTTTCATACGATCTGCTATCTGTCTCGAGCTCGGGCATTATCACCTCACCTACGTCGAAATCGCGCAGTATCTTATACATTGCGCCGTAGTGGTCGTCGTGAGGGTGAGTTACTATCACGAGATCGAGCTTTTCAACTCCGCTGTACCGCAGGAAACCGATCGTACTGTCGATCTTGTCAACGTCTCCGCAGTCGATGAGGATATTGCAGCCGTTCGCGGTGATGAGCTCGCAGTCTCCCTGCCCCACATCGACAAAGCTTACCGCGATCTCACCCTCCGACAGCTCCGCATATGGCTTTGCGCCGCTGCCAAAGAAACGTATGACATCATATGTAGACGGAATTGATCCAATATGGAAATATCTGTCATTTAGGTGCATAACAAGCATTGCCGCGAGGAAAACCACAGCGGCAATGCATATTATTGTCGAAATGAGCGCCTTTCGCCTGTTCTTCTTTTGCCTTACGATTCGCGGATCCAGCATCTGTCAGACCTCCGCCGCGGAATCTCCGGAGCCGGACTCTCCGGAACCGAGCTTTTCAACCAGCAGCGCAGTCAGCACACCGAACAGCGCGCATACAAAGCCGTACCCGGTTTGCAGATTGAAGCCGAAGCCCTCGGGAAGTATCGCGTACACAGACCCGATAACAAGCCCCGTAAGCGCCGAATACACCATCAGCTTGTTTTTTTCGATAAGCATCGAGATAAGCTTCGCGCCGCCGATTATGCCGATCACAGCACCTATCGCGAACGGTATGATGACAAAGAAGTTCAGATCCTTTATCGCGCCAATTATAGTTTCGTAAACTCCAAGCAGCATCATCACGAACGACCCCGATATCCCGGGAATTATCATCGTCACTGCCGCTATCGCCGCGCAGACGACGAGCTTGAGAGAGACCACGATATCAAAGCCCGTCACGACATCGGGCGCGAGCTTGAACACGTCCAGCTTCTCGAGCAGCGTCAGCCCGATGACCACCGCCATCGCAATGATAAACGGCACAGCGCAGAGCGGCCTTACACTTTTCTCAGCCGTTCCGAGCCTGTAAATCAGCGGTATTCCGCCGAGTATCAGCCCTATGAAGAACATATTCGTCTGTACACCGAAGCTCTCAAACATTGACGATATTATAAACGCCGAGAGGATTATCCCCGCGCCTGCTCCGAGCGCGAACGTAAACAGGAACCAGAAATTCCGGAATATCTTTTTTATCCCCGATATGGCATCGGTCAGCCTGTCAAATATGCCGAACACCACAAGCATGGTGCCGCCGCTCACTCCGGGGATCACGTTCGCCGTGCCGAAAACCACTCCACATAGAAAATATTTCAGATACTCGGTAAATTTTTTCATGAAAGCTCCTTAAACTTGAAGAAATGTTTCGCGAAATAATACGCGGCAGCCGGAAGTATTCCCGTCGCTATGCTGATGAGCAGCGCCAGAACGTCAACTTGCTCAAAGCCGAACGATTTGTTGATAAACGGGATATACACGAGCAGAATCGGTACCAGCGCGAACGCCGCAACCGACGCTTTGGCGAGTGTTCCCGCGCTCATAAACGTCTTGAACGGCTCCTCCTCGGAGTGCCTGAGCACCGCGAACGACGCCGAGCAGAACGCGTAGGAAATGAACGCGCAGCTTCTCGAAAACTCGAAATTACTGCCGTTGTACATAAACAGGTAGCTTGCTACCGCGACAGCTCCCGAAAGTACTCCGAACAGCGCCGCACCGCCGATAAAGCGGAAGTTTATCTTTCTCTCGGCAACAAACTCCGACGGCGGCATAACCGACCGCATATCCGAACGGCAGCCGACGTATCCAAGCGCCGCGCACGGCAGGAAGATCATCGTAACCAGCGCGATAATAGCAGGCGTCAGCATAAGCGGCGCGTCGGTGAAAAGGTTTATCATAATGGGCGCGATAAGCCCGATATATCCCGATATCATCAGCGATACAGCGCGCTTAATGTTGCGGTGAACCTGACGGGCAGCGGCGATCATATCGGCGATAGTCGAAAAATTGTCGTCGTTCATTATTACGTCGGCAGCCTCGTACGCGCTGCCCGCCGAGTGCTGCGATATCGTAATACCAACGTCGGCAGCCTCCAGCGCGTCCGCGTCATCAGTACGCGTGCCTGTCATAGCAACGACCTCGCCGTTCTCCTTCAGCTTCCCGATGACGTAGAGCTTTTGCTCATGCGTGAGCTTAGCGTAAATATCCGCGTCAAAATCAAGCTCGGTGCCGTATTCTATCGATTCGTCGATCTGTCTGCCCGTTATGACCGAGCCGGTCGACAGACCTATCATTTTGCCCGTTGACTCCGCGACGCTGGGATTTTCCTCGGTCAGCATAACAACGCGTACTCCCGAGCGGCGGCAAGTCTTGACCGCCGACGACACCGAGTCGCGCAGCGGCGCAGAAAACGCCACAAATCCCACAAACGTATATGAAAAGCCCGCGGTAACATCCATATCCTCGCTGTCCGCGCCCACGCACGCCACTGCCATAACGCTGCAGCCCTTGGCGTAGTAGTCCTCGTACTTCTTCTGCGCGGTGTACAGCGCGTCTCCGTTCAGTCTGCACATCGGCAGTATCTGCTCGGGAACGCCCTTTATGCAGCACAGCTTCGCGCCGCCGACTATCCAGACGTTGCCGCTGATCGCTTCACCCGTGTCGGTAATCTTTTCAACGAACGTGTTGTCGGTGTAAACATCGGTTATCTTGTCGTCAAAAAATGTTGCTTTGACCATAAGAGCGCGCTCCGCAGGGTCTACGGTATTCGGTTCACAGGCAAGCGCCGCGACCTTGTACAGCAGCTCCTCGCTCTTCGCGTAAACACCCCTGACCTCGAGGGAATTTTTGGAGATTGCTCCCTCTTTTTCCACACAGAGCACAGAAAGGGAGTTCAGCTTCTCGATATCGGACAGCGATTTGACCACCGCACCGCCCTTGATAAGGCTCATAGCGCCTTTGGTGTAGTACAAGCGTATCACCGAGCCAACGCCTGTCGGGATAAAGCACAGCCCGAGCGTGATAGCTCCCAGCGCGGATGGTACGACCTCCCCACCGGAAACGAGCTTCATCACTATCGAAACGGCGGTCAGCACCACAGCAACTGCGCTGCAAAGCGGAACTACCGAGCGCACTACCTTTTCAAGATTTGTGTAGTATGGGTGACGGTCGGGTTCTTCGCCGTATTTCTGGTAATATTTGGTATCGACTCCCGTTGCGCCGACCTTACACACGGCAATGCCCGAAATTATCATCGTACCGCTGTACACGAACGACTGCTTGAGATCGTCCTTTGATATCGCCCCAACGTATTTCGCGACGGGAACGCTGCTGTCGGTGAATATCCCCTCGTCGACGGTAAGATCGCGCGCCTCTAGAATAAACGCGTCCGCGGGGACTCTCTCCCCCGCCTGCACAACGATAGTGTCCTCGGGGACAATGAACTCCTTTTCAATGAGCTCCAGCTTGCCCGAACGTATTACGCGGAACTTCATCGCGGTAGTCTCCTCGATCTCGTCGAGGCGGTCATCGGCCGACTTTCGGAAATATATCTCCGCAAACACGTATGCGGCGTCGATCAGCAGCACGATAATTCCCATTCCAACGCCCGCTCCGAAAAAGCACAGCACGCCCGCGATAGCCATCAGCAGCACGGCAGGCGACAGAAGCACGTCCGAATACGAAAAGCCCATAAACGCGCGCGGCGACTTGGTATATGTATTCAAGCCGTACATTGACAGCTTTTTTTCGATATCGCTCGGAGTGAGACCGAAATAGTCCTCATCAAAATTAAAAAACTTTGCCATATAAAAACTTCTTTCTCTATATTAGATGCATGTACACTCTCTTTTATTATCTCATATTTCCGTCAAAAAATCAATACATTTTACAAATTTTACTGCACTTTCGCGAAAATTTTGCGGTTTTTTTCATTATTTGTCACAGTCCGTCCCATAAAAACCTATCCAGATCGACCGTATTGTCGGCGCGAACCTCTACTCCGTCAGCCCGCAGCAGGTCAGCCTGCACGTCAATGCCGCCAAACGCGAACGCGGGCGCTAGCCCTCCAAAACGGTTCACCACTCTGTAGCACGGTATCCCATCTGGGTCGGGGTTGGCGTGGAGCGCGTAGCCGACAGCCCTCGCCCATCTTACATTGCCCGCGAGCGCGGCGATCTGCCCGTAGGTCGCGACCTTGCCGCGCGGTATTTTCCGCACTATCACGTATATTTTCTCAAAGGTAGTCACGGTCACACCTCCCTCTTTTCATCGGTGTAAAGTATTCGCCTGAAATCGTCGTCCCGCGTATCCATATCACCTAAATAGCAGCGCTCGTGCTCGGGCACCTCCTCATAAGCCTTCCGCAGCTCTTCCTTATAAAACTCGGTAGGCTCGGTGAGATATGCGTGATAGGCGGCGATGCAGCGGTCGTGAGCGTCGGGTTTGTTCTGCACACGCAGTGATTTGTTCTCCAGCTCGGCAAGCTTTTGTCTCGCCGATACGGGATTGTAAACAGGCTCTACCTCAGCATCCCCGAGCACTCCGAAGCTCACGGTCTCGCCTTTTTGCGGCGCGGTGACGAGTGTTTTGTCCTTGAACAGCCGAGTGATGTCCTCGAAAGTGAGATACTCCTCGCTCAGCCCGTCGACCGAGAATGTGCCGTCCTTGTAGGCGTACAGCTCGGTAAGAAGTATTTTCCCCCACTTGTGCAGAAAGATATGAGCATTGCTGCCGTCAAGCAGGTCGTAGCCGAAATTGCCTACCTTGCCAATAACTTTGCATGGTGTAGGAT
>CAMWVP010000053.1 GCA_947177735.1 uncultured Clostridia bacterium | reverse complement strand
AATATAAAATATTGCTACGCAAATTAAATATTTCCTAATATCAAAGCTTTTTCCGGTTTTCCCCGCGGGAGGCGGGGAAAACCGTAAAAAAATGGAAATATTTGATTGGAATATCAATAAAATATAAAAAAGCACTTGCATTATTTCGAGGTTTGCTGTATAATGATAATTGTAAATTTGTTTCCAAAAATAAACCGCAGGGCTTAGAGCATGTATTCATAGGATATTGCACACGTTTTTTCGGCAAATTTTGCCGCTGACTGCGTTGAATTTTCTTGACGGGCGACAGCCCGCCTACGAAAATTCGCCAGGGTGAACGCAAAGCGTTCATTCGGTCATCGACAAAATTATGCTCGAAAATCCGTGCACAAATCCTATGAACACAAGCTCTTAACCGCCCGAGAAAGGATAATCATCATGCCTCTTGAGGAGATCAGCAGGGAATTTTCGTTCCCGCTCAGAAAGCTTATCGACGAGTTCAAGCCCGAGGTGCTCTATATGCCGGAAAACGGCGAGAACATCCTCATTTCCAACAACGATACCAGCCGTCCCGGACTTCAGTTCGCGGGATTTTATGAATATTTTGACAACAAGCGCATCCAGGTTATGGGAAAAATGGAAAGCGCTTACTTGCAGGGCCTGGAGCCCGACATGCGCAGAAAGCGCATTGAGGATCTGCTGAGCTACCGCTTCCCCGCGCTCATCATTACGCGCGGTCAGGAGGCGTTCCCCGAGATGATGGAGCTCGCGCCGAATTACGAGATTCCCATTCTGCGCACCGACGAGAGCACTACCGTGTTCATCTCAAAGCTGATGGCGTTTCTCAATATGCAGCTCGCGCCGAGGATAACGCGCCACGGCGTTCTCATCGAGATATACGGCGAGGGCGTGCTGATAATGGGCGAAAGCGGCGTAGGTAAGAGCGAGACCGCCGTCGAACTCGTCAAGCGCGGTCACCGCCTTATCGCGGACGACGCGGTTGAGATACGCAAGGCGTCCAACATCACGCTCGTTGGCTCGTCTCCCGACAATATCCGCCACTTCCTCGAGCTGCGCGGTATCGGAATCGTGAACGCGCGTCAGCTGTTCGGTATCGGCTCGGTAAAGCTGTCCGAGAAGATCGATATGGTCGTCGAAATGGAGCTCTGGAACCCCGAAAAAACATACGACAGAATGGGCGTGGACACGCATTATATGACCATTCTCGGCGTTAAGGTGCCGCTGCTGAATATCCCCGTTAAGCCCGGACGTAACCTCGCGGTAATCCTCGAGGTAGCGGCGATGAACAACCGCCAGAAGAAGATGGGCTACAATGCCGCTAAGGACTTGCTCCGTCAGCTCGGTATGGATTCCGACTGCGAGGAGATCATGTCCGATCTGAATTTGTAATGAGCAGACCGGTTTTTGCGGGATTTGACGGCGATGATAACCCCGCGCGCCTGTTAGTTGAGCGCGTTTCGGCACCTTGCCGCAAGGTCATTATGCCGAACGACAACGCTCTCTCCGCGGCTTTAATGCGCGGAGAAATTGCCCGAAAGCCCTTGGCGGTGATAATGACGGGTCAAAAGCCGTCCATTCGCTCAAAGATAGCTGTGGAGCGCTTTGCGAGAGCCGAGCACGGTATTCTCAAAACGAGCGTCGACTGCGGCAAGGTAGTGAGATTTTTTCGTGAAAACGGCTATGACGCGTATCTTTCATCGGGCGCGGGGAACTCGTACTGCAACACGGTTTACGCAGAGGTGTTGAAGATATATCCGCGCGGATTGTTTCTTCACATTCCGACTATGAAAAATATTTCCGATTTTGGGAAGCTTGTAAGGGCTTTCGATAAATTTATCGGTGAATTTAATTTTGAACAGGAGTAATTATTATGTACAACGTAGGTATTGATTTGGGCGGAACCGGCATTAAGGTCGGATTGGTCGACGAGAACTACAATATCATTGCCAAAGCCACAACGCCGACGGATCTTCCCAGACCCGCCGAGGCTATCGTAAAGTCGATGGTCGACACGATGTGGAAGGCGCTCAACGAGGCAAAGGTGACGATAGGCGAGGTGAACTCGATCGGTATCGGAACACCCGGCGTAGCCAACAGGAACAGCGGCACGGTGCTCTATTCCTGCAACCTCGGGTTCAACAACACCGATCTGCGCGCGCTTTTTAAAAAGCACCTCGATATGCCGCTCTACGTCGAAAACGACGCTAACGCGGCAGCTTTCGGCGAGGTTCTTGCGGGAGCCGCAAAGGGCTACAAGGACGTTGTAGTCGTGACGCTCGGTACGGGCGTCGGCGGAGGAATTATCATTGACGGAAAGATATACACCGGCTTCAATTTCTGCGGTGCAGAGCTCGGTCACACCGTCATCGAGTACAACGGCAGACAGTGCGGCTGCGGACGCAAGGGCTGCTTTGAGGCGTACTCCTCGGCGACCGCGCTCATCAATATGACCAAAGAGGCTATGGAGGCGCACAAGGATTCCAAGATGTGGGAGATCGCGGGCGGCTCGATAGACAACGTTGACGGCAAGACTGCGTTTGACGGTATGAGAGCCGACGACAATGCCGCAAAGGACGTTGTGGATATGTACATCAACTATCTCGGCTGCGGACTGACAAACATCGTAAACACGTTCCAACCCGAGGTACTGCTGATAGGCGGCGGCATCTGCAAGGAGGGCGAGAACCTCACAAAGCCGCTCGGGGAAATAATCACGCGCGACAGCTACTGCATTGACCCGAATAAGTCGACCAAGCTCGACATCTGCAAGCTCGGCAACGACGCGGGAATAATCGGCGCGGCGTTCCTATATACTATTGCAGAGTGATACGGTATCAGGACGGACAGCATCCGTCCTGAATTTGTGAGGGGGAGACATCTTGAATTATTCCGCTGTTAAAGAGGTCTGCAATAGGTTCGGGTGCGCGTTCGAGGAGGATTTCACGCTTTCGGGCAGGACGACGATGAAGATAGGCGGCGAGTGCGACGTGTTCACGGAGCCTAATTCGGAGGAGTGCCTGATAGCGCTGCTGAACGTCTGCCGCGAAAACGCGCTGCCGCATTTTATCCTCGGCAGGGGCAGCAATCTGCTGATAAAGCGGTTTAGCGGCGTTGTTATCGCGATAGGCGCGGCGCTCGGCAACATCTCCGTCAACGGCAACGCAATAACGGCGGGCGCGGGCGCGGCGCTCTCGGCAGTGTGCGCGGCGGCGCTGGAAAATTCGCTCTCGGGAATGGAGTGCCTGTATGGCATACCCGGCTCGGTGGGCGGCGCGCTGTACATGAACGCCGGAGCGTACGGCGGCGAGATCAAGGATATAGTAAAGTCCGCGCGGTGTGTTGACGGAAACGGGAATATCACAGAGCTTTCGGCGGAGGAAATGAAGCTTTCGTATCGGCACAGCATATTCTCCGAAAACGGATTTTGCGTTTTGTCGGTAACGCTGGAGCTTGAACAAGGCGACAAAACCGCGATAAAAGCGAAAATGGACGAACTTATGCAGAAACGCCGCGACAAGCAGCCGCTTGAATTCCCAAGCTGCGGCAGCACGTTCAAGCGCCCGGAGGGTTATTTCGCGGCGGCGCTTATCGAGGAATGCGGACTTAAGGGCTGCACGGTCGGCGGCGCACAGGTCAGCGAGAAGCATTCGGGATTTGTTATCAACCGCGGCGGCGCTACGTTCGAGGACGTCATGGAGCTTGTCGGGCATATAAAGACGGTAGTCCGCGAGAAAAAGGGCGTGGAGCTTGAGTGCGAAATGCTGATAGTTGACAGATAAAAACGGGGTCGTTATGATACAAAAGGTTAATCTGAAAGAAAAAGTAAACGCGATCGAGAATTTATTTGAATACAAGAGAGTAGGTACGCTCAACGATCATATGCTGAACGTTCTTTAAGCAGAGAACAGAACGCTGGATTTTCACATACACGAAAACTCCGACGAGATGTTTTACTGTATCGAGGGCGAATTCGACATTGAATTTGAGGACGGTCTGACTCATTTGTGCGAGGGTGATCTTATTATTATACCCAAAGGAACAATGCACCGCCCCGTTTGTAAGGAACGGGTAAAGTGCCTATTGATCGAGGTCGAGGGAACTCTTAACAAGGATAACACCGGAGGAACATATCCAAAATAATTACGTATGGCTCGTATGTTGAAAAAACACGGCAGAAAAATCGGGAGGAATAAAATGGAAAATCCGTGGGTATCAATCGATTTGCGTGATTATGAAAATCATATGAAATTAGATAATGTAATGCAACTGCAAACGCTTAACAAAATGATGAAAAAACAATTAAATACTTACTCCGTTAAAAGCGTAATGATTTTAGGTGTTGCCGGCGGAAACGGATTGGAGCATATCAAGCCCGAAAAGTATTCTGCCGTTTACGGGATCGATGTAAATCCGGAATATCTGTGCGAGGTCAAGAAAAGATATGAGGCGCTTAACGGCATATTGAAATGTCTTTGTGTTGACCTCACCGGAGAGGTATCTGGGTTACCCGCCGCCGATCTGATAATCGCTGATCTGTTGATCGAATATATCGGATATGAGTGCTTTCAAGCAGTTGTCAGGCAGGTAAAACCGAAATATGTTTCTTGCGGGATACAGATAAATACAGGCAGCGGATTTGTTTCGGATTCGCCGTATCTTCATGCCTTTGACGGTTTGAACAGCGTTCATCATCAAATGGAGAGCGGCGAGCTTGCGCGGATCATGGACATGATTGGATATAACGAGATATTTACAACCGAATATACGCTGCCGAACGGAAAAAAGCTTGTGCAGATCGATTTTGAGGGTTGACATCCGGTTTAAGATAAGGTGTGATTATTATGGAATTTATTATTGTAACGGGAATGTCCGGCGGCGGCAAGTCCTCGGCTATCAAGGTGCTGGAGGATATCGGATATTTCTGCATTGACAATATGCCGCCGCAGCTGATACCGAATTTCGCCGCTATATGCAGCGAAAACGGAGAAATAAACAAGGTCGCGATCGTTACCGATATACGCGGCGGAACGCTGTTTTTGAAGCTATCGGAATGTATTTCGGATCTTGTAAACACGGACGGCATCGACGTTAGGGTGCTGTTTCTGGAGGCTTCAAAGGAAGTGCTGATGAAGCGTTACAGCGAAACGCGCCGCAAGCACCCTCTCGACGAGGTGTCGGGCGGCGACCTCTCCAAGGCTATCGACGCGGAAGCGGAGCTGCTGAGCGAAATACGAGCGAACGCGGACTACAAGATCGACAGCTCGCTGCTGACTACCGCACAGCTCAAAGGTCAGATCGCGGGGCTGTTTCTGGACAAGCCAAGCGACAGCATTATAGTAAGCTGTATGAGCTTCGGATTCAAATACGGCGTGCCGGGCGAGGCTGACCTGGTATTCGACGTGCGCTGTCTGCCCAATCCGTTCTATATTCCCGAGCTGAAGCTCAAGACGGGTCTTGACGTGGAAGTCCGCGACTATGTGATGAAGTACGAGCAGTCGCAGACATTGGAAAGCAAGATTTGGGATATGGTGGATTTCCTGCTGCCGTGCTATATCGGCGAGGGCAAGAGCAGGCTCGTTATCGCGTTCGGCTGCACGGGCGGCAAGCATAGGAGCATTACGTTCGCCGAGCGCACCGCCGCGCATTTGCGGGAAAAGGAGTGCAAGGTGCGGATAGTTCACCGCGATATCGAAAAGGGACGGTAAATTAGGATTTATGGAGGATAAATATTTATGCAAAATCGGGTTAACAAATTGATAAAGTTTATATTATGTGTTCTTTTGATATGTATCGTATTTGTTGGTTTTCTCTATTTGAACAACGATATTGGTGTTCAAAAGTCCCAATTAGAAACAGATATTCGTTCAGCACAAAAAATCAAATCGGATTGGACTGTTAATGGAACTGTTTCTGACACGATAGCTGCATTTATTTCCTATCCCTATGATATGACTGACCATACCTTTTCTGTCTATGTAAATCGACCCGGACTTTCTTTTGGATACTTCTTCCGTGGAGGCGGAAGCCTCACAGAAGCAGATACCGGTATTGTGGAGTACACAGTGGAGGGATATAAAGAGAGAGCGTTTATTTCCATGAACAAGCAGCAAGTGGAATGTCTGGAAATAGATGATGGCAATTCAATTCAAGTGATTGATATCGATAGCAACAAACCTTTTGCCATTGTTTTACCTGTAAATGCAGGTGACATCGCTTTTTATGATGTCGATAGAAATACCGTGGAATTTCAGAAACATCCGCTTTGACAAATTCCAATTTATTATCTATGTAATGGGGGCTCGGTATCATGTCATTTTCTTCCGATATAAAAAAAGAACTCTGCGACATACGCGAGTTTCCCGAAAACGAAGCGGCGGCTATGCTGTACGGAATGTTCTACGCGGGCAGGCTCGTGAACGGAAAGCCCGTAATCCAGACGGAGAATAACGATCTTATTGCGGCGGCGCGGTCGCTTGCGGAGATCGTGTTTCCCGGGGAGCGCGTTGAGGTCACAAGGCTCGTTAAGAACGGCGGTTCTCTGTATACGTTCGGCGTGAAGTCACGGCGCGTTGCGGAGCGGTTCGGGGACTTTTCGTCGGTGAATACGTCGGTCGTGTCGGGCAACGACGCGGACGGCGGTGCGTTCCTGCGCGGCGTTTTCGTGTGTTGCGGGAGTGTTACCGACCCGAAAAAGGAGTATCATCTCGAAATGGTCTTACCCGAAAGCGCGCGGATAGAGCCGCTGAAAGGCTTTATCGAGGAGCACGGGATAAAAATAAAATCTACGATACGCAATAAAAACGAGGTTTTATACGCTAAGACAAGCGAGGTCATCGAGGACTTCCTGACATACATCGGCGCGGGGATCCACGCGCTGGAGATAATGCAGGTGAAGATCGAAAAGGATATCCGCAACCGCGCGAACAGGTGCGTAAACTGCGACAGCGCAAATCTCGACAAAACGGTAGCCGCGAGCGAGAAAAGCCGCCGCGACATCGAGTATATCATCGAGACGGCGGGACTGGAGTCGCTGTCGGCGGAGCTTCGTGAAACGGCGCTGCTGCGGCTGGAGAACCCCGAAAGCTCGCTGTCTGAGCTGTGCGGAATGTTGTCCGAGGGCAAGGAGCGCCCTATCTCGCGGAGCGGTCTCAATCACCGCCTGAAAAAGCTATCGCAGATCGCGGAGGGATTGAAAAGTGAACGGTAAACTAAAGGCACTGAAAGCCGCGTTCCCGAAAACTATCCCGATAATGACGGGATTTCTGTTTCTGGGCGCGGCTTACGGAATTTATGCGCGGACGTCGGGATTGTCGGCTGCCGCGCCGATATTGATGGCGGCAGTCGTTTTCGCCGGGTCAATGGAGTTTGTCGCGGTGGACATGCTGTGCGGAGCATTCGACCCGCTGAACGCGTTCCTGATGGCGATAATGGTGAACGCGCGGCATTTGTTTTACGGCATTGCAATGCTGGATAAGTACAAAAAATCGGGCAAAAAGCGTTGGTATCTGATCTTCGGTCTGTGCGACGAGAGTTTCTCTATCAACTGCACCGCCGACGTTCCCGAGGACGTTGACCGCGGTTGGTTCTATTTCTGGGTGACAATACTGAACCAGCTGTACTGGGTGAGCGGCGCGGTCATCGGGTCGCTTGCGGGATCGTTCATACATATTGAGCTACCGGGGCTGGATTTCGTAATGACCGCGCTGCTGCTCGTGATCTTCGTCGACAACTGGCTGAAAGAAAAGTCTCACCTGTCGTCGATCATAGGGCTTGCGGCGGCGCTTATTTGCCTGCTGATATTCGGCAGCGGCAGCTTTATTATCCCGTCAATGGCGGTGATATTGATAGTGCTGACGCTACTTCGTAAGCCTATCGAGAAAGCAATGGGGGAGGGTGACAAGTCATGACCTCCTTACAGATTGCCTTAATGATTGCGGCGGTGGCGCTGGGAACTATGCTCACGCGGTTTCTGCCATTCTTAGTGTTCAGCGGCAAGAAACCCGTACCGAAATACGTTGAATACCTCGGCAAAGCGCTCACGGGTGCGGCGCTCGGACTGCTCGTTATCTACGGCTTCAAAAACGTAAACGTGCTCGCGGGAAGTCATGGACTGCCCGAGCTTATATCGCTTGTGGTTATCGTTGCGCTGCACGTGTGGAAGCGCAATATGCTGCTGTCTATTGCAGCGGGAACGGGCTTGTATATGCTGCTCGTCAATTTTGTGTTCGTGTAAACGTTTTATTTTGTGATCTGCCCGTACATTTCGGGTCGCCTGTCGCGGAACACTCCCCACTCCCGACGGAAAACGCTTGCTTCGTCGAGGTCGATCTCGCGCAGCAGAACGCAGTCGGACGTGCGGTCGGCGCTCTCGACAATCTCGCCGCGCTCATCGGTAATGAAGCTGGAGCCGTAGAACGTCAGCGCGCTCGACTGCCCGGCGTTGCCGTCGTCGGGCGTGACGGTCTCCGTGCCGACGCGGTTGGCAGCAATCACGGGAACGAGGTTTGCCGCCGCGTGCCCCTGCATACAGCGCCGCCAGTGCGGCATACTGTCACATTCGATGATCGGCTCGCTGCCTATCGCGGTAGGGTAGAGCAGCAACTCCGCGCCCATAAGCGCCATACACCGCGCCGCCTCGGGGAACCACTGATCCCAGCAGATACCCACGCCGATCCTCCCGAAGCGCGTATCCCAGACCTTGAAGCCCGTATTCCCGGGCGTGAAGTAGAACTTTTCCTGATAAAAGTGATCGTCGGGAATGTGCGTCTTGCGGTAAACGCCGAGCAGCTCGCCGCAGTCGAGTATCGCGACCGTGTTGTAGAAAACGTTTACATCGCGCTCGTAGAAGCTGATCGGCAGCACAACGCTCAATTCGCGTGATACCTCCCGGAACCGCATAACGGCGTGGTTTTCGTCAAGCGGCATCGCAAGCTCGTAGTGCTCGTATCGGCGTTCCTGACAGAAATATTTCGTCTCGAAAAGCTCGGGCAAAAGAATGACGTTCGCGCCCTCCGAAGCGGCTTGGCGAACCAGTTTCTCGGCTTTCTCTATCGACAGCTCCCGCGTTTCGGGAACGGACATCTGCACTGCGGCAGCGGTTATCTTTCTCATTTTGTGCTCCTTTCGCCGTCAGCGCCCGTGCAGTACAGGCTCGTCGGCGCGTATTTTTCACTGTGTTCATATTCGACGATCGGCATAACAGAGCCGCTTACGGCGGCTTGTATCAGCTTTTTGGACAGATCGGGAACGTCGGCGGCGGTAAGTGCCTCGCCAATATCAAGCCAGATGACCTCGCTGTTCTCGTCGTGATCAGAACGCGCCTCACCCCCGACATACTCCGCAAGGAATATGACGTACCAATCATGCATATTAAAGCGAACTCCGAGCATTCCGACGGGCTTTACCTCGACGCCGGTTTCCTCCAGAAATTCGCGCCGTAACGCGGTTTCGGGAGATTCGCCGTTTTGCAGGTAGCCGCCCGGGATTATAAGCCGACCCTTGCCGGCGCCGTATGTGTGGCGCGTCAGCAGAACCTTTCCGTCGCGCAGGACCACTCCCGCAACGGACTTACCCCAATCTGTGTTTTCCTCGGACATTTTATACCTCCGTTTTCTCTCCGAAAAGCCTCTGTTTCTCAACGGACTTCGGAGGATTTTTTATTATCGTTTTTCGATAATCAAAAAAAGCACATTTTCACAACCAAAATCGCATTACAATAAGGAATATATGGATTTTAACGTCTTTAAAAAACACTGCTTTTTTGAACAAAAATGCGACTGAAAAATCTCATGATTTCGATCATTCCGCGCCTCCGAATATCGGTATCTGCTGCGTAATACAGTGGATATTTCCGCCGCCGATCAGAATGTCACGCGCGTAGACGGAAATGATCTCGCGTTCGGGGAACAACTCCGCCAACAGATCGCGCGCGGGCTCGTCGGCAGGATCGCCGAAGAACGGCATGACCACCGCGCCGTTCGCGATGTAGAAGTTGACGTATGACGCGGCAAGCCGCTCCCCCGGGGTACGCGTCGGCTGAAAATCCATCGTGTCCAGTCCTCCGCACTCCTCGGCGGTGATAGTAACGGGCTTGGGGCAGCGCAGCTTGTGGACGGTTATTGACCTCCCTTTCGCGTCGGTCTCACGCGAAAGAATATCGTAACACGATTTCGACATGGCATACTGCGGATCGTTCTCGTCGTCCGTCCACGCCAGAACCACCTCGGACGGCTTGACAAACGCGCAGATATTGTCAACGTGCTCGTTGGTCTCATCGTTAAAAATACCGTTCTTGAGCCAGATGACCTTTTCGACATTCAGGTAATCGCGGAGATAGTTCTCAATATTGTCCTTTGTGAGCATTGGATTCCGCCCCCTGCTGAGCAGGCAAGCCTCGGTAGTAATGCAGGTACCCTCGCCGTCAACGTGTATGGAACCGCCCTCAAGTATAAAACTGCCTAAATCGTACATATCTTTATTGTATAAATCGCACAATTTTCGCGCCATTTTATCGTCCAGATCCCACGGGAAATACAACCCGTCCTCAAGACCGCCCCACGCGTTAAAGCCCCAGTTTACACCGCGTATCTCGCTGCCGTTAGTGACGAAGGTCGGAGCGTAGTCGCGTGCCCACGCGTCGTTGGAGGACATCTCGACAACGCGGATATTGTCGGAAAGCAGCCGCCGCGCGTTCTCGTACTGCTTCTGCGAGGCGCAGACGGTGAGCCGTTCGCTTTGCGCTATCGTCTCGGCGATCTGCACGAAAGCCTTGCGAGCCGCGTAGCCGCCGTATTGCCAGCTGTCCGAGCGCTCGGGAAATATCATGATACAACCGTAGTGCGGAGAAAACTCGGCGGGCATATAAAAGCCGTCCGCTCTCGGAGTTGAGTTTATTATCTTCATTGAAACGCGTCCTCTCAAATAAATGCTTTACTTTATTATAGCACGGTTTGTGTAAAAATGCAATATTTCCCCGGCAATAAACACATATCACTTGGAAAAAAAGGAATAATATGGTAGAGTATAGGCATATTCACCAATTTAGACAAGCTGTTTGCCCAAAAAATTGTTTCCAAGATTGACAATTTTCCATTGACAAATCGCTCGATTTATGGTAGAATCTATACAAGCGAATGTTTTTTCGTGAATTATTTTTTGAGGAGATTTGAACAATGACAGTAAAAAATATGTCCATTACCGCGCTGGTATGCGGTATAGTTGGTATCGTAGGCTCTTTCATACCCTACGTTTCGTGGGTAGCTCCGCTTGCGGCTATTGCGGGTATCGTATTCGGCGCCTTGGCTCTTAAGCGTATCAAGGCAGGCGAAGAGGTTGAAAGCAAGGGCTTGGCTTTGGGCGGAATGATCTGCGGTATCGTTTCGACTGCTGTAAGTGTATTGATTTGGGCTTGCGCTATCTGCGTGGTTTGCGCGGCTGCAGGCGCTATCGGTTCGCTGGGCGGCGCTTTAGGCGCACTGTTTATCCTGTAATACGGACTGCAAAGACGATTGACCCTACCTTTGGGTAGGGTCAATTTTGTATTAAGAAAAGGTGTTTTTATGTTTCCCGGATTTGAGATTTTCGGACGTTTTATTGCGAGCTATATGATACTCGCCCTGATCGGCATTTTTACGGCGTGTCCGCTCGGTATACACTACTACAAGAAGTTCACGGGCGACGATCTTTCGCTTATTTTCGTGTTCCTGTTTTCGGCAATAGGCGTGTTTGTCGGAATGCATTTGCTGTACGGACTGACAATGATCGAATATATCCCCAAGCTGTTCGAGGCGACAAGCTTTACCAATTTCTGGGAGCGGTTCGCTGCGATATTCGGCGGCTCGGTGTTCTACGGAGGGCTGATAGGCGGACTGATTGCGGGCTTCATCTCGGCAAGAGTCCAGAAGCTGCCGCTCGACATCGTGACCGACTGCTGCGCGCCCGTTATAGCGCTGCTGCACGGATTTGCGCGAATAGGCTGCTTTCTGGGCGGCTGCTGCTACGGGGTCGAGTGGGAGCACGGCATAACGTTCACGAACGCGCTCATAGAAAGCGCAAACGGCGTTCCGCGCGTGCCCGTGCAGTTGTTTGAGGCAGGGTTTGAGTTCGTGCTGTTCGCGGTGCTGTGGTTGCTGTTGACGCGGACGAACAGGCTGCGCGGAAAACTGCTCGCGCTGTATCTGCTTATTTATCCGATAGGCAGGTTTATCCTGGAATTCCTGCGCGGCGACGAATACCGAGGATTCGTGTTCGGGCTGTCGACCTCACAGATGATTAGTATCCTGATATTTGCGGGAAGCGCGGTCTTTTTAGTTATTAAGCGGCAGCTCAGCCGTAATAATACGCCTTGACGGCATGAAACGGTACGTCGTTGGCGGCGCATAACTCCGCGAAGTCGCCGGCTCTTCCGCCGTCGTGCCATTTGTAATAGAGCTCATAGAGCGCCTTGAAATAGCGAACCTCATCGGTAAGCTGGTCGGGCGCTTTTCTTTCGGCAATTATCCTCTCGGCGGTCTTTATAGTATCCTCAAACTCCTCGCGCGTAATGCAGCAGCCCTCGGGGAAGTGGTGCGCACCGAATTCCAGACATTCCACCTGTTTATCCAAGTACAAGTCGACGGTCTTTTGGTCGCAGTCGGGATGTTCATATGCCCTTTTCAGAATATCATACGTTTTTAACTCGTCGCGGTTTGAGTCGTGAGGATTATAGTACCGTCCGAATACCTGAACCGCCCAGCGCATCTGCGGCATTTTTTCCGCCCTACATTCACGAACAAAATAATCGTTCAGCAGCCCCGTAAGCTGAAACGGCAGATTTATATCTCCATACCGCTTATGATCGTCAAATCTGTCGCTGTCAATATAATCGGCACAAAAACGGAAAAGCAGAACGTCACCCTCCTCTTGCGTAACTTCCTTCTTAAAACGTTCCGCAAAGTCAAAAAGATGCTTGTTTGCTTGCTTTTTAAGCCCCTGCTCGAAAAGCATCCAATATTTTTCAATCCCGTCGACAAACTCCTCGTAAGTCATTCATGCACCTCTTCAAGAAATCTCTCCCACACCGTCGGCAGCTTTGCGCGCACAAACCGCGCATAAGAACAGTCGGGGATATTTTGCATTTTCTTTTCGCGCATTACCCCGATAACCATTTTGTAAAACATTTCCAGTTCCTCGGCAGATTTGTCCCCAAATCTGCCGATCTTCATTTTCCCCAAGCGCTCATATTCCATTAACAGCGCATACGCGTTATCGACAAATAAACACTCCGAAACCGCAACGGGAGCAGTCGCGAGCCGTGCGCAGGGAACGCTCGCAAACGGGATCACATCGCTCTCCGAAGCTTGCACTGTGTAAATGCAGCCGCTCACTCCCTCCGAGACCTCGCGGAGCGCGTTCGGATACAGCTCGTTATAGACGGGAATACCGCCGTCAAATCCGTATGGAAACCAGTAGTAAGGGCGCTCCACTGCGTTGCAGAGATAAAATGCCGCTACAACATCGATAGTCGTCAGGTACACATACGGACGGTCGTGGTCGGCTAAATTCGGCTCCAGCACCTTTAGCCCCCTAATATTGCTTCCATGATAAAGTGTCATCGTAAGTCTTTCCTCATTATTACCGCGTCGTCGTCGGGATAGTAATCTTTCCGCACGGAAACGCGTTCGTAACCGCATTTTTCGTACAGCGATATCGATGCCGCGTTCCTGCTGCGCACCTCGAGGAAGCACACCGCCGCACCCTTTTCACGCATTTTATCGTGCAGCTCGGCGAGCAGCTTCTCGGCGATACCGCATCTGCGAAACTCGCACAGTGTGCCGATTTGGTACAGCTCCCCCTCATCGGCGGCTACCTTGCCCAGCGCGAACGCGGCGAGCCGACCGTCCTCACGGTGCGTGACCGTCACGGAGTGCGGATTATCCCATTCCTCCCTCAGCATTTCGCTTGTCCACGAGCTGCCGAAGCACTCGCGCTCTATCTCGTACAGCTCCTCAAAATCGTTCACGGATACCTCCAAAAAGAAAAGCCCGCCTTGGCGAGCCTTTCAAGTCAATTAAAAATCAATATCGTTTACCGCGGAATTAGCAAGCGAAAGCTCCTTTTTAGGAATACGCTTCAACGGGTTGTAAACATACTTCTTGCAGGAATCATACGCCTTCATATCGCCGAACTTCGAGCACTTGATAACATCTCCGCTCCCGCCCGGGGAACCCAGCGCACAATACTTGCAGGACGGCTTGATATTATTTCCAAACAACTTCTTTTTAGCCATGATATTTTCCTCCAATACAAAAGAAATTCCCTAATATTATTATAGCACACTCTCCGTAAAAAGTCCACACAAATTGCGCCAATAAAGTGATGAATTAACAAGGCGCGTTTTGTGGATTTTGCCTAAAGCATTGCATAATTAACCAAAATACGTCATCTGTTAAGTTCCGCTTAGCTTAATATGTCGGTCAGTCCTTTTGGTAGATCGGCAGCGTCTTTTCAATAGCGACCTGTCCGAAATGCTCCTTGCAGTCAATAATATGCAGAGCCTTGCCCGAAAGCAGCGGCTTTACGGCATTGCCGAGTGCACTGAACGTCTCCATCCTGTCGCCCGTGTAATCCACAGCCAGCAGATATCCGTCGCTGCCGTCAAGCACGATGCCGCGCAGCCACAGCGCCTTTATCGGGAGCGTTTTAGCCGCCTCGCAAAGTTTGTTGGAAAGCAGCATGGGATACGGATTGAGCGGATGGAACTCATACTTCGAGTCGGGAGAGAGAATGTGCTGAGCGTGACCCTGCGTCATAATCTGCTTCCTCTCAAGCCACTTTGAAACAATGTCCTTGCTGACAGTCATATTGTCCGAAAACGGATTGATAACCATGCCGCCGCAGTTCTTGTTTGTCAGTATCATCTTCGCGATCATATCAAAGCCGACCTGAATGGTATAATTCACCTTAATATTTTGCCATTTTTCAAGCTCGGAGCTCTCGGTGAAGAGCGGGAAGAAGTGCTCGCCGTTGGAATTGTTGAGCAGCGTGAAGTTGATATCGGTGCGATCCTTCAGAACAAACTGACCATCGTCGTCGGACACCGGCTTATTGCTGAACTCCACAACGGACAAAAATCTCGCGTTCATAACGATCTCGCCAATGAGAGCACCCATAACCTCGTTGACCGCGTTCGGGTTGGCTGAGTCGACGCTCTTGCGCTTCACGAGAAGCTCCCGCATAGTCGGGTTTTCCAGTTTCTGGTTGATATATAAATTATTTGCCATTTCTTTCTCCTTTGTTTTACAGACGTTCAACCCGCCTGAATAGTTACCGCCGAAACGGAGATATCGTCGCGGCTTCCGCTGCGTGAACGCGTTTTAAGATGCTCGCCGAGCGCCGACGTCGTTCCGCTGTTCACCGCCGAAAGCACCCTGCGCCCGAATTTTAGGTAATCGTTTTCGTTGACGAACGAGTTTATCAGTCCGTCGCTTGACAGCATTACGCCCGAAAAGCCTCCCTCACGGTAAAAGTGGCGGAAGTTGTCGATGGCGTTGTTGTCGCAGAGCGAGGTGGTGAGATTTCCCACCAGATTGGCGTCCTCGGGCACGGGGAATATCATCTCGCCTCCGCTGAGCGCGCAGAAGCTGCCGTCGCCTATCTGCAGCCCGAAGCAGCCGTGCTCGGTAATGCCCGCGACTATGAGCGTCGCGCCGTACATCACCTCGTTGGCAATGCCGCCGTGCTTGTTGTATATGACCCGCTCTTGCTCGTTAAGCGGCAGCAGACCGATATGCGCGGCGATCTCGCTGTTCCAGCCGCAGATTATGTTTGCAGCCATTCTCCGCGCGGCGTTGTCGGGGTTCGCGAGGAAAATTCCGTCAAGACCGTTGTTGCGCTCGCAGAAGTCGCATATCGACCGTATAGCTACGCGGGTCGCCATCTCGCTGCCCGACGCGGAACGGAAATGCTTTTCGCTCCCGTGACCGTCCGAGACCGCCGCGACCGCAAAATGCTCCGCTATGTAGACGCGCGCGCTGTCCTGACAGACTATGCCCGTTTCTTCGTGGGACGCGCCCTTTACAGACAGCGCATAGCCCTTAAACCGCATTATTACCAGCCTTCCTCAATATCCGCGGTGATCTCGTCGCTCTCGGCAAATTCACGGATCTGCTCGGCGGCGGTCTCCTGTTTGGTGCGGAAGTCCTCCTCGGTCTCGGCAAGGCGCATACTGCGGCTGCCTATCTGCGACGAGGTAACGGCTACGAACTTGACGAGCTTAGCCAGCGCCTCGCCGTTATGAGCGGTAACGACGCTGTCGGGATTGCCCGTGAAGCGGGAGAGAATATCAAAGTCCGCGTCCTCGCCAATGGCTACGGCAGCCTTTATTCCCGCCGAGTACCAACGGTTCTTGCGCAGCTCCTCAAGCCCCTTCTCGAAGTTGTCGGTGGGATAACCGTCCGACATAAGTATCATAACAGGCGCGAACGAAAGCGACGGCGAGTTCATAAACGAGTTTCTGGACAGCTTGGAGCTGAGCTCGGTAAACGCGCTTCCGAGGTCGGTGACGTTCTCCGCGTCAAGGGGCTTCCACTCGAACTCGTCAACGGAGATAGGCTCGGAATACATCCACTCGCTTCCTCCCGAAAATTTCAGCACGGCGATCTTGATATCGGCGTCCGCGCCGCCTATTCCTTGTATTTCGGGGATAAGCTCCTCCATTACGGAGTTCACGGTGCCTATCTTGCTGCCGCCCATACTTCCCGAGCAGTCTATCAGGAAGAACAGCACCATAGACTTTTTGGCGATCTCCTCCGCGTCGTCAAACGGATTTACAGGTAAATCGGACATAAGTACCTCCTACTAAGTTATATATATTTCTATTATACCACTTTTTTCGCCGCTTGTCAAATGTTTTTGAAAGATTATTCCAAATCAGTGGAAATGTGGCAATACCCCGTCTCAAAAAATATCGGCGCCCCGTAAGAGCGCCGATAAAGTTGCCTTATAATGCCGCGAGCATACCGCTTTCGATATCCGCGCCGTTTACGTGAACTATCAGATAATAGTAGCCGTCATCGGTCTTGCCCTGAACAGCGCCCGCCGCCGACTCCTGCTGAGCGGGGTAGAACGTGAGGTTCTGGTCTGTCTTGAGCGCTTCCATATAGTTGTTGAATACGGTCTCCACTTCCTCTTCGCTGCCTGCCTTGGGCTTGATAACGAGGACGTTGTTAAGCTGACCGCTCATAAAGTTGGAGGTCAGGCAGTACTCGTCGTAGTTGTCAACAACGAACCCGCGGTCATAGAAGAGCGCGTCGACCATTGTCTGATCCTCAACTATAGCCATGCCGGGCCATACGTTAATCGCGAGAGCCGCTTTTACCATCTGCCCCGCCTTGTTGTCAGGGTACTCGAGACCGCTGTTGTCGGCGCCCTCCTCTTCACCGGAGGGATTGTCGGGATCGTCGGGGATCACGATGTTGTCATCGGGGTTGCTCTCGGAAGCCGATTCGCTGTCCTCCGTGCTGTTTCCGTCAGAGGAGGCGTTGTCCGCGGAGCTATCGGTGTTGCTTGACGAGGAATTATCCGAAACGGAACCGTTGTCCGAAGAATCGTTTGAAGAATTGTTGTCGCAAGCGGTAAGCGTAGCAGCCAACATTGCGGATACAAGTAAAACAGATACGATTTTTTTCATTTAAGTATCTTCCTTTCTTTTAACAGTAAACTTGCCATAATTGGCAGCTTTTTGTAATTATACAATATTACCGTGAAAAAATCAAGGTGTAAATGTGATAATTTTTTTAAGGTTTCGGTGATATTATTATGAACTTTCACATACCGAAAATACGTTTTCGGCGTTCGGTAATATACGGAAAAAAACAAACAGCCGTATCCGAACGGTGAATCCATTCCGATAAGACTGTTCATTGATTACCAAAAAGATGCCGGGTATTGCCCAAATTTTCGCGGGTACTCCCATGTACTAATCGGTGGTTATGTAGCAGCCGTGCCGCCGATAAATCTTGCCTGCGCAGGGGCGTTTTATTCTCCTCTTTGCTTAGCAAAGCACTCGCTGCACAATACGGGTCTGTCGCCCTTCGGCTCGAAAGGAACCTTAGCTACTCCTCCGCAGTTGGCGCAAGTAGCCTCATAGAACGTTCTTGCTCCTCTGCCTGCGTTCTTCTTGGCATCGCGGCAAGCCTTGCATCTCTGCGGCTCGTTCTCGAAGCCCTTTTCGGCGTAGAATTCCTGCTCACCGGCAGTGAAAACGAAATCTGCACCGCAGTCCTTACATTTCAGTGTCTTGTCAGTGTACATAGTAATACCCCTTAAAAAAAATAGATTTGCCCGGGTCGGATTCGCACCGACATCTTTGCTTCGCAATCGTACCGCCGCAGGTTTTGAATTTAACCTGCCGCAGCATTCCGTTACGCAACGCTCTCCTTGAGCTAACGGGTCATATGTAACTTTTTTACATAAATGGCATAATAAGCCATTAGAACAGCAAACCGCTCCACGAGGTTTCTGTCTCAATAGTACCGGCGCAGCTTTGCGCGCGCTCTTGAAAGAGCGTTATCAACGGCTTTTCTATCGGTACCGAGCCGCTCGGCGATCTCCTCATAGGACAAGCCCATTATCACGCCACGGATGCATTGCTCCTCAAGCGCGGTAAGCTCTGTCCGTATGCGCTCCATTACCTCCTCGCTGTGTTCACGGGCGATAACTATCTCCTCGGGAGTGGGCGCGGGATCTGCGATCTCCTCCAGCCTTTCGGGGTCGCCATCCAGCAGCGCCGTGCGCTTAATTGACCTTTTCGCGGTATTGCGCAGCCTGTTCTCGATACACACCGCCGCGAAATGCGCGAACTCGCCCTTATCCCCGTCATAGCCGCTGATCGCCGCAAGCAGGCCCTCCATGCCGTCGGATACGAGCTCTTCATAGTCTGCGGCGCCGGAATAACGTTTCGCGCAGGCGAAAACCGTTTTCATATAGCGTGATATCAGCTCCGCGACTTTTCCGCTGTCGGGCGGGTCGTTACGGAGCAGTTCCTTATCCGTAAGAGAAGTATAATCCGCCATAACCTTCACCCTCGGCAATCGGTCGTGAACAATGAGCACACGCCGCCACAGTACTGCTT
>CAMWVP010000052.1 GCA_947177735.1 uncultured Clostridia bacterium | reverse complement strand
TATTTCGGAGAATGTTTTTGTTTTTTGCGCTGTCTACTTGACAGGGGGCGGGTCAAAGACACTCATAGGCGTTCTGTATACTTTATACAAAATATACCCTAAAATTTTGTATGGGGAGGGTTCAAGTCCACTTTTGTGTCGAAAATATCTGTGGATCGTGAATCCTGTTTTTCAGAAGATTTATGCCAACAATCAGCTTTGCAGAGCCATTATAATAAAGATACTTCAACATCTTTTCTCCCGAAGCGCGTTGTAATGCGGCTTCGGGAGTTTTCTTAAAAATGTTTGCCTGTTTGTGTTATCCAATAGTACCGATAAAGTTATAGTGGATATCGATCTGCACTACGCGCCGCCCGGAACTTCTGTCGGGAGCGTGAACCACGATCTTGTCAATAAACTCGTGCAGTATCTGCGGCGTAAGCTCTGTTATCTGCGAATATTTTTTCGCAATATTTAAGAACTTTTTAGCGTTTTGGGTTTGGTTCGTTTGCTCGATAATAGCCGATGAATATTTGGAAATCGTCTTACTTAACTCTGCTTGTTCGGCTTCGTATGCCGCCGACATTTTACCGAAACGCTCATCAGGAATCTTGCCGCTTGCATTATCCTCGTAAATTTTCGTAAAGAGCCTGTCAAGTTCATCATAACGCTTTTTGGCTGCCGTTAATTCGCGCTTGCGCTTTGCGGTCGCCTTTTCAGAAATATCGGCATTGCGCTTTGAGATAATCTCTATCAACGCATTTGAGTCAATGTTTGCGGCGCTAATGATTTTGTTGATTTCATTCAACACGATTTGCTCAATCACAACCTCGCGAATATAGTGTGTTGAACATTCTGCTTTTGTTGCGTTGTAAGCATATGTACCGCATTGAAAATGCGAATTAGCAGCTTTAGACATTGCGTGATAATAAAGTCGCGCACCGCAATCCGCGCAATATAGCAAACCCGAAAATTTGTTGACCTCACCCGTGCTGTTTCTTCTGCGTCTGCCGTTTCGGATTTTCTGTACCATATCCCAATCTTCCTGCGAGATGATTGGTTCGTGCGTGTTGTAAAAAATCATCTGCTCTTCTTTGGGGCGCTTAATCGCTTTGTGGCACTTGTAAGATTTGCTTTGGTATTTAAAGTTTACCGTATGACCGAGATAGTCCACGCGATCAAGGATTGCCGCTATTCCCGTTTCACTCCAACCATAAGGATTTTTCCCAAGATCGGTACGATGGTTCATTCCGATATTATTCAGATGATATGACGGTCGCAGGACTTTTTCGGCTTCCAATGTTCTTGCGATTTGTGACGGTCCCATTCCCGATAAGCACATTTTATAAATGCGTTGAACTATCGGCGCGGCTTCTTCGTCAATTAACAAGTGCCGAGGATTTTCGGGGTCTTTGATATACCCGTACACAGGAACCGCCGCTAAACGTTCTCCTGCAGAGCCTTTTGACTTCCAGACTGCGCGTATCTTCTTGGAGCAGTCCTTGGCGTACCATTCGTTTCCGAAAACCGATTTTAAGGAATGATCTCGCAGGAATCAATGATAATATCATAAATTCCTACTCGTGGAGCCTTTTTGACGGTATATGTCAAATGAAAGCCTGTCGGGATACCGTTCAAATAAATGTGGAGATGTTGGTAACTCGGCACGACAATTTTTTCAAGCATTTCACCGTATATTTCAGTGTTGTCAACATCGCAGTCAGCGATGTTTTTTATTCTGCTCATTGCGGATTTAATGCTGTCTATCTGCTTCTTATGGAGCGTACCGATGTTTTTGCTTTCCGCGATTTTTTCGCTAATGCGTGTGATCTCGCTGTCGTAAAATTCGGTCTGCTGTTTGAGGTCATCTTTGGAAATCAGCCCCTCAAGCATAGGGTCAATAGTTTTGCGCTTTTTAGCGTTCAGATTTTCAATTTCGGCTTGCAGCGAACTTGTATCAACTACCTTTTGAGTGCTTTGGATAGCCTGAATTTCTTGGAGCATTTCGCTCTCCAATTCCGACCTAAGAACCTGTACATTTGCCAATAAAACCGACATGGCTTTAGCCAAAATTCTCTCGTCAACAATGTGATTATCACAGCCGATAGGAGCGCCGTTTGGAGCGTTTTTTTATTCGTTGCCGTAAATTTGACGGTTGCGGCAACCCAACTGCCGGTGGGGATTTGTTGTTGAACCCGAAACGATATAACTGTAACCGAACTTACCGCAAACCAATTTCCCGCTGAACCAATATGTCCGCGAATGCTTTCTGCCCTCGCGGGATTTTTGACTTCTGCGAAACATTTCCACTTGGGTCGCATCCCACATTTCACGCGAAATTATTCCCTCGTGATGATCGCGAATAGTAATAAGCGGGGCTTCGGGGTTATCGCCGCGATTTATCTTCGCTTTTTCGGCAAGAACGTTTGGTGTGTAAACTTTCCATTGCGTTAAGTCGCCAACATACTTTTCGTTCTTCAAAATTTTCAGAACGTGCTGCGGACTCCATACGCGGTTTTTCAATGTCGGAATTTTGCGGTTGCTTAATTCATGTGCTATCGTGTTTGAACCTTTTCCGTCGTACAGATAGCTGCGGAAAATCTCTTTTACGACCTCGGCTTCTTCGGGAACCACCTCCAATTTCAATTATCTTGTAACCGTAAATTCGACCGCAACCCAGAACCACACCGTCCTCCATACGCTTTTTCATGCCCCACTTTATACGCTCGGAGATTTTACGGCTTTCTTCCTGCGCGATTGATGACATAATCGTCAGCCTCAACTCGCCGTCCTTATCGCGTGTGTCGATACCGCCATTCATAAATATTACTCCGTTTTTTAATTCAGATAATCTGCGCGTAAAGTTAAGCGTATCGACTGTGTTTCTCGCGAAACGTGAAACCTCTTTGGTGAGTATCAGATCAATTTTTCCGTCCTCACAATCGGCGATCATACGATTAAACCCGTCGCGCTTGCGGGTTGACGTTCCGGTTATACCTTCGTCGTAATAAACCTCGACAAGCTCATAATCCTCGTGACCGCTGATGTATTCGGTGAAATATTTTATCTGCGCCGAGAGCGAATGAAGCTGATCTTCCATATCCGTTGAAACGCGGCAGTATGCCGCCACTCTGATTTTGCTATACATTTTACCTCCTCTCCCGATTTATCGGGAATGTTCAAAAATTTTCGGACATCCCCCTGCATTTTAATTATATTACTTTCGGGCTTTAAAGTCAAGATGCTTTTAAAATTTTATGCAGGGGAAATATCCTACTTTGTTATTATTTATGCAGCTTTTTCCGAGTTGTTATTTTGCATTGAAATAAGCTGTTCAAGCTGCTCGTCCGTAATCAAACCTTGCTTATGAAATTCCTTGTAGTAACCGATTTTCATAGCTTTAATAAATTCGGATTTGCAATCATCGGGAATCTGAAATTGTGTATCAACGTTTTGTAAAATTCTGCTCAATAAGTACCTCCTATCTTCGCGGACGTGTCTGCGGTTCGTCCTTTTTCCGTTGCTGTTCGATAAGTTTTGAGATGTAGTCGCCTTGCGAAATTTCTTCGTATGTAATTGCGATATCGGAGTACTCTTTCAAGAGAGCGGCACACTTATTATAATGTGCTTTGATCGGTGCAACTTTCTGATCAGTTTCGATGATAACACCTTTGAGATATTCGTAATCAGAAGTGCTCTCAATGTTCTGCAGTGAAAGAGTTTCTCTGTACATTTCCGCACGAAGTTTTTTCTCTGCCGTGAGTGAGGGCTTGTCCATAAGCGCGAAGTATTCCTCCGCTTGTGCCGCAAGGCTTCTTAATAAATTGCACTTTGTTTCCATTTCATTTACCGCCTTTCTTGATTTTTCAAGTTCGTATTTGAGTTGATTTATTTTCCCCTCGACCTCACCGATTGACCGCAAATTGTCGCGGTTAATTATCGAAAGCAAAACCGATAGCTTATAAACATCCGCGCCGTTACTTTCTTCTCTGTCAATTACAAAATTGTAACTGTTACGCAACGGAGAGTTTGTGCAAGGGCTAATCGTTCCCAAACCGACATCACGCCACAGAATCCGTGACAATAGGCTCTCTGCCGTGTAATCCGCGCCGAGCGTTTGCAGACGAACGAAACGCTTTTGATAAGGGGCTTTTACGGAAATATATTTCCCTCGCTTAACCGTGTATCCGAGTATTTCAAGCTCCGCTAAAAGTTCATCAACATTCTTGACCCAGGTCATAAGACCGTCAATTTCATCACGGATTTTTTGTTTCCAAGATGTTCCGCACTGCTCATTCTGCCACTCGTTATATGCGATTGTGGAGCGCTTTGCTTTGGATTTGTCGTAAGGCTGCACACCGTAAGTAAGGCTTGCTCTGTCGGAAATTTCTTTAATTTTATTTAGTGTTTCCTTGTTGGCATAGAATTTATTTCCGTCAATACCATAGCTGTTTATGATTATGTGGTTATGCAAATGCCCTCTATCCAAATGCGTAGCCAGCACCACCTGCGCGTTCTTCCCGAAAGCTTTTGTAATAAACAGTTTACCGATTTCAAAAGCGGTTTCGGGAGTAATATTGTCCTTTGGGTCGAACGATTGAATATAGTGGATCGCTTTTATATGACCTTTTCCTTGCTTTGGCGGCGGCTCGTTAAATTTCCTGCCGCTGAATTGCTTATAAACCATTTTCATATTTAAATAGGCGCACTCAGGATCGGTCAAGCAATTCAGCGAAGCCGTGTAAAGTAAATCATCGGTCTTTTCAGAGTTGAGGATATAGCTCAAGCTGCGTTTGACCGTGCTTCTAACAGATATGCACTTAATAAATGGCATAACGGCTTCCGTTCACCTCCCATTTTCTCAAAGTCCGCGGCGTAGATCTTGTTGATCTCGTGCGCTTTCTTGGCGAGTTGGTTCAGATTGTTCGCGACACTTTTCATCACGTTCAAGATGTGGGTTATGTCGGGCATATTCATCTGAACGATCCTCTTATTCAAAGCTAACCGCCGAATATATTCGGTAGTATTGAGGTTTGCTGCTGCCGCCAGACGTTCGATTCTGTTCCACTCGTCCAAAGAGAACACGATCTCCTTGCGCTTTACTTTTTTAAATTTTCTCAAATAAATCAGTCCTTTCATAAATAAAATTTTATAGCGTTTGCGCTTATTGTGATTTCAGAATACCACGAAAATTTTGTAAAGTCAAGAGGTTTTTAAGTTTTCTACACAGAGAAACAGCAAATCGACACAAAGCGGCTATACAAGCGTGATTATAGGCATTTTCTCACCTAAAAACACTTGATAAATATCGTATAAAACAGAGGCAAATTCGTTGTTTCTCTGTGTGTATTTTGGAGAATTTTTGAAAAATATCTCTTTTTTCGAGAAAATTTACTCCCCTGCTTAACAGATACAAAATGATTGACAAACGTGATGAAATATGATATAATTTACACAGATGAACAGAATAGGAAAGGGGCATGCTATGAAACGATCCGAAAACGGAATGGTCATACCATTTGAAAAATTCGCATGGGATAATTCAAAGAGTAAACTTGTAATTAAGCTGCCACCCAAAGCTATTGAAAATCCAATGCTTCTTTGTGTTGAGTTTGGAGAGAACTCAGAGCGTTTTTATCTCGGAGAAGAAAAAGCCGTTCAGCAGACAGCAGCAAATTCCGACCTCATATCGAAACACAAAGGCTCGATTCTGATGTTGTCCGAGGAACGACCGCTCGGCAGTCTGCTTATGGACAGCTATGACTTTGTAACAAACCACTTGTCGGAGGTAACAAACATCTTCCGCTCAATGCTTCACTCGATTGACAGCGGCAACAGCGAGAAAGCCTCGGACTACAAAATGTTGGAGAAATTATGGAACGATGGCAATGCCTTTCAGCGAATCGTCATTAACTACCTTTTCTGTAAGTTTTATCAGGTCAAGCATTTTGCGGCGAACGGAACGGCGGGCTTCCTTGCCTACACTGCCGAGCGCAGACGGGAGATGTACTCGAACTTGGAGCAGGGTATAAAGCAAGAGTTTGATCTGCTTGCTCACAACCCGACCACCCTCTCGGATTTGAAACAGTTACATTATTATAAGAGCGTGAACCTTGGTGAGAAAATATTTTGTCCGAACCTCGCAGAGTTTTATGTGCAGTACATATCCTACTTGTCTGATCATAGCTTATTCTTTAGGGTATGCCCTCGGTGTGGTGAGCCGTTCTTAGCCAACACATCACGGCGGCGATACCACAACGAATGTGCTAAGCTGCAAGACAAGGACAACAAGCTCCAAAGTCAGCACAACCTTGAACGCGACAATTTTTACAAGCAGTGCCAAGAGGAGCGGTACAGATACAATAACTTTCGCAGGGGTAAGATATTTAGAAACGCAAGCCTGAAGTTACAAAGTGAGTACCTCGCGCTCTTTGAAAAATTCAAGAGTGATTTGGCAGAGCAGAAAGAAAAATTGCAAGGAGATAATGCGGCAGCGTGTCGGACGAACGTCAACACTTGGCTGGAGAAAATTATCCGAGCCAGAAGTGATCTTGAGAAGAAATTCTAATCCTCTTTTTAACGAAAAAACGCGCCCCCTTGATGATTTGACATCAAGGGGTGCAGAAAATTTTACAGGGGAATAATCTTGCGGAAGAAAACACGAGTAACAAGTTAGTCACAGGCAACCAAACTTCCACTTGCAGATTTAAAGTCAATAATCCGAAGGGTTGGCACTTCCGAACGAAAAACAAATTACGAGTTAGTCTTGGGTAACCAACTTTCTGCTTGCAAGTTCAAAATCAAAAATCCGAGGGGTCGGCACTCCCGAACAAAAAGCAAATTGCAAGTTAGTCTAGGGCAACCGATTTGAGAGAAAAAAGCCGAAAATTTGGAATACGTATTTTTAACGTTTGGGTAATGTTAGCAAGCCATAGAAAATATACGTATATTTTCGTGTGTTGAAGCGGCAAGCCGTTCAATTTGATTTTAGGATTCACATCCTAAAAATCGTTACCCAAGACTAACCCGCACATAGTCATACAACTATAAAATCAGTAAGGTGGAACCAACTATGACAAAGTACAAACAAGTCAAAGGGAAAAAGATAGTCTATTCGCTTGACGAATTGGAAATAATTGAACAGCGGACAGTCAATCCTGCAGCAAATTATGGTATGACCGCACTCGACAATTTTAAAGAGGCTGCATAGTTATCCTATGCAGCCTCTTTTTAATCAAAAGCTAAATCGGTTGTGTAAGTCGTATTGCCATTTCTTCATCTCGCGCCGCACAAGCAACAGCCCCATTATACCCGAAGCGCCGTCCGCTATCGGACCCGCCCACAGAACACCGTCTATTCCCCAGATTATAGGGAAGATTACAACAAGCGGTAGGAGAAAAAACACCTGCCTTGAAAGCGAAACGACCGTACCTGCGCCGCCCTTTCCGATTGACGGGAAGAACTGAGCGCAGAGTATCTGAAGTCCCGCGATAATAATGCAGAACAGAAAGATATGGAAATACCGTTCTCCAAATTCATAATAAAGCTCATCGCCGTTGCCGAAAATGCGGATGATCTGCCTCGGAAAAATCTGAAAACACAAAAACGCCGCTGTGGAAATACAAAGTATGATAATTGCCGCGCGCTTGAATGTTGCTTTTACGCGTTCCGTGTTTTTTTCGCCGTAATTATATCCGATGATCGGCTGCGTGCTTTGGGCAATTCCGAACATCACGCCGCTGAATACGGAGCTTACCTTTGTTATTACACCGACGCAGGCAAGCGGAATATCTCTGCCGTATTGCGACAATTCTCCGTAATGCCCGAGCGTGTTATTCATAACGATCTGGACTGCCGTGACCGCAAGCTGATTAGCTCCCGCCGCCATTCCGAGCGAGCATATCCGCCGTAATGCCTGCCGGTTCGGAATAAATCCGCGCAGGGTCAGCTTAAAACTCTTAAACCGCGCAAAATAGAAAAGTATCAGAGCGCCGCCGACAGATTGCCCGATCACGGTCGCAAGTGCCGCACCCGTCATTCCCATATTAAGTCCGAAAATAAAAATGGGATCGAGGATACAATTCAAGACCGCTCCGCTCATATTCGAGAGCATTGCATACCGAGGGCTTCCGTCAGCGCGGATAAGTTGGCTGCCGCCCGTTTCAAGCATTGCAAACGGAGCACCGAGGGCAACAATGCGTGTATATTCTATCGCATATTCCAATGTTTGCCCGCGTCCGCCGAAAACCGTCAAGATCGATTCGATAAAAACAAAAGAAACAATGCCTATCGCGGCACCCGACAATATCAGCATTGAAATTGCCGTGCCAACGACCGACTTTGCTTTCCTTTCGTCCTTTGCACCAAGATACAGGCTGAAAGCGGACGCTCCGCCTACGCCAAACATCATAGCCAGCGTGACGATAATCATCACAAGCGGAAACGCCACATTAGTCGCGGCGTTTCCGAGTTTCCCGACACTGTTTCCGATAAAGATCTGATCGACAATATTGTAGATCGAGCCAACCAGACTGCTTATGACCGCAGGAATAGAATATTTGAAGATAAGCTTTCCGATAGGATCCGTTTCCAGAGGACTTGAAACACTTTGTATGTTTTCTTGCTCCATGTATCCCGCCTCACTTCATCAGCTTATTGGATAACCGTATTATCTCGGGCGCGAGCTTTTCCCGTCGTCTTTTAGTGATAGAAGAATACACGGGATAAGCCATAATTACCCCTAAAATACCGACTACACCGATCACGATCCCGACTATAAAGAGATCATCGCCCCAGACCATCGTGCAGCACATTCCGACACCGAGGATAAGTGAGCTGATAATTCCGATAATCAGCGAAATGACAGTACCGGGTTTTGTAACGCTTTTATCCAACTCCCGTAGCTGCTCCAGCGTATCCTCGCCTTTCGCGGGCTGTTTGTATTTTTCGGCAATGCGCCGAATCTCCTCCTGCTGTGACGCGGAATAGGTATAATTAAAGACCTCTCTTTTCTCACTCATAATCAAAACACCCCTTTCAATCCTGTAAATGTATTATAACACCGCATTATTTCGATAATGTTTGCGTTATGTTTCAGAATTGTTAATTTGTATATTTTTCAGCATTTTTGTAGCTCTCCATATCATATACGCTGCAATTACAATAACGATGGTGCAGACTCCGCCGCCCGTCGCACCGGTCATTACTTTTCGGAAAAGCGGATCGTTATCTCCGCCAAATTGCGCAAGCATTGCCGTTTCCAACGACAGAATAGATACCATAGCCGCGACGAGATTTATCACCTTTGCCGCCGACAATAACGGACTGCCGTGCTTTCTGAACTTAACAAGGTTAATGACCGCGGTGATTATTGAGTAAAATGAATACGTTGCCATTGCGTAGATCAACAGACCGGGATAATCAAAGCCGCGGTTCTGATGCACCATAAAAATCACAATACCCGCGAGTGCTTGGTTCATTATAAGCAACACAATTCCGCACAAGCGGTAGCGCTTTAGTTCGGTTTCCATAGTCATTACGATTTTCTTGCTTTTGTGAAGCAGAATAAACCGCATTACCGCCAAGAGGATATAGTAAGTGGCAAGCGAGATAAACCACACTGAACGGTAGTAGATACCCGAAAATAATTTCATCGCGATATACAAGAAATTGATCAACAATCCGCTATACAGCGATAGCTCGGTGCGAAAACGAACATCTCCGAAAAATCGACCGCCGAGTTTCGTGCTGCGGATTTTTTTCATAAACGCGCTTTCCGTTGCGCGATGCTTTGTTGATCTCACAAACCTTTTAAAACGCGGAAAAGCCGTGATCGTTATCGTCAGCGCATACGCGGAAGCAACATAAGAGATATATTGCAGCGCGGGAATTTCAATTCCAAGCGCAGCGACCGCGATCACAAGTCCGTATCCCAGAAGTGCGATAATCACTGTCGGCAGCGGCGGCAGAAAAAATATTTTACGGAGTATCCTCTTGAACTGTTCCATGCTCATTTCTCCTTATTATCACCGTGAACGTGCTGCCCTTTCCCAGTTCGCTTGAAACCGAAATATCGCCGCCGACTATATCAACAACTCGCTTGACAAGCGCAAGCCCCAAGCCGTTTCCCTGCGTTGCGTGAGAGGTATCGCCTTGATAGAATTTCTCGAAAATATGCTGTCCGACTTCGGGGCTAATCCCACAGCCCGTGTCGCTTACTTGCACGACTGCAAATTCGCTGTCCGTTTTGAGCGAGAGAGAAACTTTTCCGCCCGGCTCGGTAAATTTCATCGCATTGGAAAACAGATTGTTCCACACCAATGTCAACAATTCCGGATCGGATTCAATAAGTACGCTGTCCTCAATGTCCGTTTCAATGTCGATATTCTTTTTCTCCCAAGTGCTTTCAAATCCGAGCAAACATTCGCAGAGCTGTTCTCCGAGGTCGTACACTTTCTTTTCCGGATAGATCTGCTGATTTTCAAGCCTGTTTAATTTCAAAATATTAGTGATCAGATCGGCAAGCCGGCGAGAAGAACTTGTGACAGCTTTTGCGTATTCTATCCGGTTTTCTTCCGAAAGTTTCGGAGTTTGAAGCATTGTTCCGTAATTCTGAATAACAGCAAGCGGAGTTTTGAGTTCGTGCGAAACGTTCGCGATAAAATCGGTGCGGAGTGTTTCAATACCGGATAATTCCTCCGCCATTCGGTTGAAATAATCTATGATCGTGTTGAATCCGTCGCCGTTGTCAATGCCTTTAAGCGGCTGTATCCGCGCCGAAAAATCTCCGTTCATTATCTTGGAAACCGCTCCGATGATATGACGAACGGGTCTTGTAACCGAAAACCAGCGCCATACCTCGTCCATAACGGCGAGCAGCAAGCTGATCAGCACAACGTTCCCGAACGTAAGCTTGGCGGCGTGTTCAAGCTCGTTTTGAGCAAACGTTCTTCCCATACTGTCCTGTAACAGAATGATAAAAAGTTCCATACAGCAGGTAACTACAAACGAGATCATCAGGAAAATAACCGCAAATCTTCTCGCTGCATACAATATACGGGCAACATTCGGAGCGGAACTTTTTTTCACTTGATCACCGCCTTATATCCCAATCCGTGAACAGTCACGATTTCAAATTCATCACACTCGGAAAATTTATCGCGGAGCTTTGTCATATACACGTCCACAGCCCGCGGCGCTGTATTGGAATCCGCGTCCCAGAATTCGTCCATAAGCTGTGTTCTTGTGAAAGTCTTTTTGGGGTATGACAACAGTTTATACAAGATATTGAATTCTCTTGCCGTCAGCGGAATTTCTTCTCCGTCATAAATTGCCGTGCGTTCGTCCGCGTCGAGAGCGAGCTTGCCGATCTCCAGACGGTGACTGCTCGCGATCTTTGCTCTCCGCAGCAGCGCCCCGATACGCAAAAACAGCTCGTCAAGGTCAATAGGCTTTACCATATAATCATCAATCCCGATACGGTAGCCGCGCTGTTTGGACGCGAAATCGTCACGTGCCGTCATAAAAAGTATCGGAATATCCTCATTCAATTCGCGCACGGTTTTCGCGAACTCAAAGCCATCGATCCCCGGCATCATAATATCCGATACTATCAAATCAAAGCTGTTGCTGTACATGGCATTGTAAGCCTCATTGCCATCCAAGCACCCGACCGCGTCGTATCCGCTTTGATTTAAGAAAGAACAGACTGTGCGGTTCAAGTCCTTATCGTCCTCGACTACCAATATTTTAAACATAGTTCGCACCTCCCACATTTTATGCTTACATTATAACACGCAAATGTTAAAGTTTTGTTAAAGTTTTGTAAACTTTTTATTTTTTTATAAAAATCGGTCTGTGCGATAAAAAATTCACACAGACCGGTTTTCTTTGGTGACGATTTCCTGCTTTGCCAATAAAAAGCCAACGGTGAATCAATATCAGTCCTCGTCGCTACCCTTGATCTCGACTTTATATTGTGAATCAAGACCTTTCATTTTGAGAAATTTATTGAACTCTTGTGAAAGCGATTCCGCGGTGTAGCCGCCGCGAGGGGCAGGAGAGCTTATGTGCGGTGGAACGTGAGCGCGAGCCTGCGCCGTAGCTTTGGCAATGTTCTCTGCTGTTCTCTGCGGCGCTGCTTCTGCACCTTTCTTGATGTTCTCGACAACAAGGTTGAACTTTGCCTTAAGTCCCTTAGTGTGAAGGAACTCTACAAATTCCTTATTATCCTCCGCCGACTGTGCTTTGACAGCCTCATACTGCGCTTTATCAGCTTCGTGCTGCTTTTTTACCGAGTCTCCCATGTTGGAGAATGCCAGCTTGAATTTTGCTGTAATTCCCTTTGTGTGAAGAAACTCACCGAACTGCTTGTTGAGTTCAAGCATCTCCTGCTCGATCTCTGCCTGTGTTTTTACCTGATTTTCCATCTTACATTTCCTCCTAAAAATTGATTTTTACTTGTTGTTCTTAGAATCATCGGACTTCGGTTTATCGAGATCTGTCCGACGATCATTGACATTGTTAAAACCCGCTGCCGCAATAGCTGCGATACGCGATGTCAAACTAGCCGCTATACCTGTGGATACAGCAATCGCAACACTTACGGCTCCTATAGCCAAACCTGGAATAATAAGATTATTCATGTTTACATCTCCTCCAAATAAACTACTTTTTTAGCGGTTTTGATCCCGTCAATGATCATTGTTGCAACGGCGGCAATACCCGCCAACGCTGCCATTATTATTGTCGGAATAACGAACTTTTTCATATTCACACCATCTTTACTTCAAGCCCTTGATGAGCGGTATCAGACAAAGCAGAAGAACTATACCGACTATGCCGACGATAATTCCCCAGATCATCAGACCCTCCCACACCATTGTCATACACATTCCAACTCCAAGCGTTAATGCGCCGACAATTCCGAGAGCTATCGCTCCGACGGTTTTTCCCGTAACCTTGATCGCGGGCTTGCCTTTCATCACGCGCCGTGCAATAAGCATAATGATCAGCACTACAGCGCCAATCGCGGCAATTACAACTCCGGGCGTAAAAGCGTTCCATTCGGGCAGCAGGCACATACACATACCGACCGCGAACAAGATTCCTCCGATAGTGCCGAGTATCAGCGACATAAAGTTTTCTTTTTTCATAATAAGTACCTCCGTTTATTATTTTGTGAGCTTCCCCTCACCTTGTGATTATATTATACGGCATGAATGTTTAGGAAATTTTCAAGTTTTGTTAAAGAAATGTTAAAAAATATTTTTTTAAAGCAGCGGCGAGAAAACTTTCATAATTCCGGCAATCAGGTATTGCCAACCCCGCATTACAGCTTTGTTTTTATCGATCTCACCGGACAATTCCTCGGTGCGCAGAAAATCCGCTTTCATATCCGCGATACAATCCGTTTCATACATCCACGCGCCGCATTCATAATGGTGAACCAGCGAGCGGTAATCGAGATTGAGCGTACCACATACTGCAAACTTATCGTCGCACACGAAATTTTTCGCGTGAATAAATCCGGGAGTATATTCAAACATCCTTACCCCGGCTCTCATCAGCACAAGATAATTCGAGCGTGTCATCCAGAATACGGCTTTCTTATCGGGAATATGCGGCGTGATAATGCGAACGTCCACGCCCTTTTGAGCCGCCAAACACAGCGCGCTCAGCATTTCGCGGTCGCAGATCAGATAAGGAGTTGTAATGTACAAATACCGCTTTGCCGCGTGGATCATATTCAGGTAAATGTTTTTTCCCGCGCTGTCACGGCAGATCGGCTCGGCTCCCGTACCGAATGGGATAACCATTCCGTTATCTTCTTCGGACTGCGGCCAAACGCTCATATATTTCGCGTAATCTATCGGCTGCTTCTTGCTTTGTGCGTTCCAATTCAGTAAAAACAGCATAGTCAGATTTTGCACCGCGTCACCTTCGAGTTTTACAGCGGTGTCTTTCCAGTGACCGTGCTTTTCAAAAGCGTTTATATATTCGTCCGCAAGATTTATGCCGCCCGTAAAACCGACCTTGCCGTCAATTACGGTAATTTTTCTGTGATCTCGGTTGTTGTGGATACGCGACAGAACGGGTGAGAATTTATTTGCTATCTCACAGTGAATACCCTCCTCATTCAGCAGCTTGTAATAATGCCACGGGAGCGTTGCAAGGCAGCCGAGGTCATCATACATAAGATAAACCTCAACGCCCCGAGCCTTTTTCTCTCGCAGTATTTCAAGTATCGGATCCCACATCTTACCGCCTTGTATGATGAAGTATTCCATAAAAATGAATTTCTCGGCTTTTTTGAGTTCCTCAAGCAGCGAAGTGTGAAATTCCTCACCAATGGGATAATATGTGGTTTTCGTGTTGGCTTGGCAGGGCATTTTAGTTTGGGCGTATATGTAGTTTGCTTGCAGCCAAGCGTCCGGATCGCGCTCCTTTAAGCTGTCGATGACTTCCGTTTGATCACCGTACCGTTCCATATCCTTTGCCGCTTTTTCGGCGCGTAGATAGTCTTTTTTGCTGGTGCTGTTGCTGGACAGGAGCATAAACACAAACGCTCCCAGAACTGGCAGAAGAAACAGAATTATCAGCCACGGCATTTTCATTTCGGGAATTTCGTCACGGTTGATAAGATAGATCAGCATCACGAAATGGAATATCCACGCCATGATCGTAATTGGCAAAACAAACTCATAGAGCAAAACGAACACTGCAATAAGCTGCGCAAATTCCAACAGGATACAGAACGCCCCTAAGAAAAAACGCGAACCGAAAAATTGAATTATCTTTTTCATAATGCCCTCCGCGAAAAAATATAATTTGAAGCTTGCAATTTAATCGCAAAATTTAATATCGTCTGCTAACAGATTTCCGCGAACCTCTGCCTTATCTAAGCGGCGCTTCGCAAGCAGATGATCCCGTACATATTCCCGAACCGTTATATCCTCGCCGTGAATGGCTTTGACTAGGTTGCTCCAGAACTTACAAATTATCAAACAGCCGACCGCCGTTACTATTAACACTGACGCATCACAACCCGTGCGAACACCGTACAGTATCGGAAACAGCACGGCGGCTGAAATCGGCATTGCCGCACTGTAATTTATCACAAACATCAGCGCGAGTGCAAACACAAACAAAAAGACAAACAGCAAAGGGTCAATGCCTAAAATATATCCTCCGAACGCCGCAAGTCCTTTTCCGCCTTTAAACTTTAAGTAGAAAGGATAGATATGCCCCGCGACAGCGGCTGCTCCTGCGAGCAAACCTGCCGCTATAAAAGCAGGAAACAGCGCTTGTGCCAGCTTCACGGCTATAAACGCCTTAGCAATGTCGAAAAACAGTACGAAAGCACCGTATTTTCTGCCCAACACCATTGTGACATTGGTTGCTCCGAGATTGCCCGTTCCTTCCGTTCTCAAATCTTTCTTTTTGAGTTTAGAAAACATTGCAGCGGGGCTAAGACACCCGAGCAGATAACCCGTCAAAATACAAAGTAAAATCTCCATAATAAGCACCTCCGTTTTTATCTTTTCGCGTTTGGTGCTTATATTATAACTTACAAATGTTATGAAGATTTTAAGATAATGTTAAAAAAATATTAAATTTTCCGCGCCCCTCGATCTATTCCCGAAAAGCGCGGATTTTTTAAAATATCTAACGATCATACCAGCCGTGTTTTATTCAAAATCACTCCGCTCACCGCTCCAAGTCCCACGGCGAATACCGCTCCGCCGACAAGACACATAATAACGTTCACAGAAGTCGCGTCAAGCGGCGTGAGCATTGGGATCATCATAAACAATAACATACCCACCGCGAACGACCCGATCATCGAAAGCCACGTTCTTTCTTTCGCGGCAACACTCACCGCAAGGAATATCGCCACAAATACCAGACTCAAGAATATCTTCGAGAGCATACACATCACGATGCTTCCAATGCTTGCTGTTCCCAAATCAAACGGCAGCCCCGCTATCGCACCGCCGAGCATTGCTCCGACGAAAAACGATATCAGCATAAACGCGCTCCCGACAAAGCAAACAAGCGTTTTGGAAATAACGTAGTCGGATTTTTTCGCGCGGACGGTAAACAGATTTTTGGAATATCCGCTCTTGAAATCCTCGGAAACGAACAGGCAAACAAGCACCGCCATACCGAAATACAGCATATTTATATTGCACATAGTCGTCATATCCATTGACATTCCCATAGCGGCGGGATCGGCATTTGTATCGGCGCTTGTGTCCTGCTCCGCGCCACCCGAAAACGATCCGATGATCTGCCATGTGTTTTCAAACATCGGCTCCGCTTGGGTCGTCACAGATGTTGACGGCGGCTGCGTTCCCGCCATACTGTCCTCGCCTCCGAACATTGTTGTCATAGTCAAGATCAATATCGGCATTAAAAAGCAAGCACCCGCGATTATATAAAACGTCCGCATAGTAAACATTCTGCGGAAGTCTACTTTCAGCATACTTGAAAGCCTTTTTCCAAATCCGTTATGTTCAAATTTGTTCTCCATATTATCGACCTCCTTTTTCGTTCATCAGATCGATGTAATATTCTTCAAGACCGATCTTCGCGGTTTTTATTTCGCTCACCAAAATATCCTTTTCGTACAGATAAGTAACGATGTCCTCGGGCTTTTCCGCGTCGTAAACACGGATATATCCGCTTTCATCTTCCTCGACACGGGAATATTTACACGCAAGCTGCGCCTTTGCCTTGCTCATTTCCTTTGTTTGGAGAGCAACGTATGTTCGGCAGCTCTCGTCAAGCTCTTTGGCGGTCATTTCGCGAATCATTTTTCCGCCGCGGACTATCCCGTAATGCGTTGCTATTTTTTCAAGCTCGCCGAGGATATGCGACGAAATAACCACCGTACAGCCGTGATTTTTCGTAACGTCCAAGAGTACGTCACGCATAATTCTCATACCGTCCGCGTCAAGTCCGTTTATCGGCTCGTCCAGAACAAGCAGAGTCGGGTTTCCGAGCAGTGCCATAGCAATTCCGACGCGCTGTTTCATACCGAGCGAACAATTCTTGTATTTGTTGGAAGCCGCGCCCTCCATTCTCACTGTTTTGAGGACTTTTACGACCTCTTGTTCGGGATTTTTAATGCTCAAATTTGCGGCTTGCAGCAGCATATTATTCCATACGCTGTAATTCTGAAAACAGCCCGGAGCCTCGATAAGCACCCCGATCTTCGCTCTTACGTCCGCGTCGGTGTAGTCCTTTCCGAACAGTTTTACACTGCCGCCGCTCAGACGGATAAGTCCGCAGATTATTTTCTCGGTCGTGGATTTTCCGCTGCCGTTCTCACCGATAAAGCCGTAGATCGAGCCGACCGGAACGGTCATATTTAAGCCTTTGAGAGCTTGCTTTTGACCGAAATTATTTGTTAAATTGTTTATTTCTATCGCGTTCATTTCACAAGCCCCCTTTAATATACGTCACATTTCGAGAGAATACGCGAACCGAGTATATTGTAAATTACCGTCCAAGCCGCCGAGCATAGTGCGCACACTATAACCGTTAAAAAGCTGCTCGAAAGACACGCGTAAACCGAAGTGCCGTACAGGAAAATATTCAACGCCGAATTATTACCGATGATCGCGGCAGCGCCGATTATAAGAATTCCCGTTCCGAAAAAAAACGAAGAAATAATAGACACGCCGAAGTATCTTCTGAAAATAATATTGAGGAACGTGTACAAGCTCGCCCAGCCGAAGCTCATTACCATTTTACCCAAAACCGCGCAAACAAGCGAACCGATATTCACCTCGAATGATGTTCCCGAAAGTATTCCCGCAACAACGCTCCCGATCAGATAGGTAATGCACATGCAAGCCATCGAAAAAGCTCCAACTACCGATTTGGACATCATATAATCCTGCTTTTTTGCGTGAGTGGTGAAAAGCTGCTTTACATAACCGCTTTTATAATCATGCCCGATAAATATCGAAACCATAATTCCGCCGAAAATAAATACCATATTCATATTGGCGTATTCGGCAATATCGGAAACAACATAGATCGGAGCGTTGGCAGCAACTATCTGCCATGTGTTTGTGTACATTGGTTCGGCAGCCGTGCCATCCGGTCCGGGCAGGGCGGTCATGCTCAATATCATTGCCGGAATAACAGCAGCTATTGCAAGAAATATGTAAAACATCGGAGTATGGAATAAGCGGTAGAAATCCACACCGAGCATACCTTTAAGCCGCTTGAAAAAGCTAGGCGATTCAAATTTTATTTCGCGTGTATTTGCCATTTATTCTTCCCCCTTTTTGGACATAAGCTCAATATAATATTCCTCAAGCCCGACTTTATTCTTTTCGATCTCGCTTACAACGTGACCGTTTTTAATAAGATATTCGACAATGCTCTCGGTATCGTCAATATCGTATATCCGAATATATTCATCTTCCTCACGGACATTATTGAACCTCTTTTGCAGAATGGTTTTCGCACCGCGCATATCTTTAGTTTTGAGCGATGTGAAAACGCGCGCTCTGCTGTCCATATCCTGCGCCGAAAGCTCCTGTATCATCTTCCCTTGACGGATAATTCCGTAGTGAGTCGCGATCTTTTCAAGTTCACCCAGAATATGCGACGAGATCAAAACCGTGCAGCCGTAATTGTGAGTAATATCGGTCAATATCTCGCGCATTATCTTCATACCGTCCGTATCAAGCCCGTTTATCGGCTCGTCGAGAATAAGCAAAGCGGGATCGCCCAACAGCGCCATTGCTATGCCGATACGCTGCTTCATTCCGAGCGAACAGCTTTTGAATTTTATCCGCGCGGAATCCTCCATGCGCACGATCTTCAAAACTCTGTCGATCTCGTCGGGTCGGTTTGAAAGCCCGAGGTTTATTGCCTGCATCATCAGATTATCCCACACGCTTGAATTCGGAAAACAGCCCGCGTTTTCGATCAACGCGCCTACTCTTACTCTCACACCCGCGTCGGTATAATCCTTTCCAAACAGCTTGATATTTCCCGAATCGGGAACAAGGTGTCCGCAAATCAATTTTTCGGTCGTGGATTTGCCGCTGCCGTTCTCTCCGATAAACCCGTAGATCGAGCCGACGGGAACGGTCATATTCAGGTGATCGACCGCGTACATTCCGCGAAAGCTTTTTGATAGGTTTCTGATTTCGATTGCGTTCATTATATTGCTCCTTTATTTTAATACATCACATTTGTGATTTGATTTTTTTCATTATATCATATATATGTTAAAAAAATGATAAGGAAATGTTAAAGAAATGTTAAAAATCTATCTTTTATAAACTTTTTTCAATGTATACGGACTTTTCGCAGAACAAAAAATCGCAGATATATTATAATGTATAT
>CAMWVP010000051.1 GCA_947177735.1 uncultured Clostridia bacterium | reverse complement strand
TCCCCAATTTACATACATCATAATTATATCACATTCCCCCCGCTTTGTAAAGTCGAAAAAGTAAATTTGACAAAAAAAACATTATGTGATATAATAATAGTACAGTCGCTTGGAAAAGACCAAGCACAGTGAATCAATATGCTTTGTCGGTTTTACTGCCGACCAATGCTGCGCTCAGTGCAACAAACGCTGCCGGTACGCGCTCTGCCAATAAATTTAATACGTGCTCCGCAAAAAAATACTCAAATCGTCAAACAGTTGAAACTTTTTCCATATTTTCGTTGACTTCAATAATGGCGAAAGACAACGGACAGCGGAGCGCGTTTAACCCGTGAAGCGAGGTGAAACGCCGTTGGATAAAAACGAGATCGATCTATACTTTAACAACGCCTATGCACAAACCTTCAATACAGTATCGCGGTTCGTACTCAGCCACGCCTCGCGCTTTCAGGACGCGGAGGATATCATCCAGAACGTTTATTCGCGCTTTTACAAGCGGATATCCGAAAAGGGCTGCGATGATATAGAATCCGTGGAGGCGTTTCTTATAAATATCGCGAAGTTCGAGTGCAGGAGCTTTCTTTCGGGCTTTATCAAGCGCCGCGAGCGGATGAAGAATATGTCCGATTTCTCGGAGGAGGAGTCCGCCGCTCTTGAGGCGGAGCTGTCCAGAAACGAGCCGATGTTCGACGAGGTAATAAACAACAAAATCCTCGCTAAGCAGATCTTCGACGATGTAATGCAGTCCGACGAGACTGTGGGGAGAATTTTCTATCTGTACTTCGTCTGCGATATGAAGCTGGACGAGATCGCCGATACGATGGATATGAAGCTGTCGACGGTAAAAACTAAACTGTACCGCACTATTGAGCGGCAAAAGAAAAAGTTCGATTTATGACAACATGGCGAAAAAACAAGGAAAGGGGGCTGACTTGTGGATAAACGTGACTTTTACAGAGAACTTATGGAAAAATACGCGTTCGATAAGGATAAGATATACACGAACGCCAAAAACGGGAAATATATTGGGAACAAACGCAGTCGGCTATACCCTCTTTATATAGGTATGACAGCGGCGGTTGCCGCGGTGGCGGTGACTGTCGGCACTTTAACGACGGCACGTATCGGCAAGACGCCTAACGTTATCGATCCACGTTCCGGGGATTCGTCCGTTGCTTCGCTGTCCGGCAAAGAAGCAAGCGATGTAAACGCGCATAACGATCCGTCGATCGTCGGAGATTCGTCGTCCGAAAGCTCCGTCGATAATACGTCCGACCGTGTCGCGCCTATCATTGCGAACAGTGATCCGATCGGCGATACGAGCGGTGAAAGCTCACAGATACCCGACATCGGTTCGGGCAATGAAAACAGCAGTCTGCCTGACAACAGCACGGAGAGCAGCTCTTCGACAGCGCCCGAGACAAGCAGCGCCACGCAGAGCGGTACGAGTGAACCCGTCGAGCCCTCCGTTAATAATGTCAGCAGCAATATCACAGAGGTAGACGGAATATTACCGGGAGAGATAACGCTGCCCGATGACAGCGAGTCGCTTCCGATATCCGTAGATGTTATGATCGCTCTGCCCGAGAATGCGGTGCTGCCGTTCAACCCCGACAGATTTATGTATCTGACCGAGGATATCGGCGCACGACAGGCATATTTTCTGAACGACAATACGCTTTATGTCAGAACGGCGGGCGATATCCGGCTTTATACGGTGAACGGCGGCGAGCCGATTCTTTCCGCGTCGAGGAGCTGCGGAGACGTGACGACGTTCTGGATAGCCGAAAACGGCGGCAGACAGCTTGCGTATGACAGCGGAAAGCTTTATGATGTGAACGCCGACAACGGAACCGTGACCGAAAATATCCTCGACGTTCAAGGTCAGATCGTCGAGATCGCCTATAACGAGAATATGAAACTTCTTGCGCTCAACGTGTTTGATAACGGCAATTACGATCTGATCGTGTACGAAAACGGATTTACCAACGCAAAGACTATTTACAGCAGCGCCTCGGAATTTTCGCTCGTTGCGGCGAACAAGGGTTATGGCGACATCGGTAACGGCAGTGTGTTCATAGCGGAATGCTCCGAGGACGGCACGCTGATATACAAAGTGACGTTGGAAGGCGAGGCTTCCGTTATTTCGACCGTTCAGGGCAAATATGACATTACGAAAAACGCGGCATTCACTCACGCGGTGTTTGACGGAGAACTGACCGCAGCCGTTTTTGACCCGGAGAGCTTTGGGATGGCGACCGTGAATAACTTCTATGTTAAGTTCGGAATTTCCAAGCACTCGTTCCTCGGCAGCGACGGCTGGTACACAATAGACGACGGCAGCGCGGTACCGAGTGGCGGCGTGCCCGTTATAGCGTCGCTTGATTTCAGACGGAGTCTTTCGCGGATATATCTGGCGGCAGCCGAAAACGGCGCTGTGCGCATCGTCGACGGCATTTACACCGACCGCGCGAGAAACGACGATCTGACGTTTGATGCTATTGAGGAGAACGCTCCCACAGAGATGAGAATGGCGGTCAACGCGGCTGTCGGATTGCAGAACGCGCTTAGCGGTATGCTTTGCGAGAGCATCGGTATAGTCGATACGGAAACGTTTGACGGGCTTGTTAAGGCTTGCTTCAGCGAGAGCGCGGGGGCAATGTTAAAGCTGCGCAGTGCCGTAGGCGAGGGCGAGACCCTGACCTACTCCGGCGGTGCGTTCTACCCGATAAACCTCTCCGATACGGTTCTTGTAATCAATGAAAAGACGGAGAATACCGCAAACGGAACGCTCTACATCAACGCGGGCAGCTTCGGCGGCAGGACAGCATACTACTCCTGTACAGTAAAGCTGCAAAAGACGGAAAACGGCTATGTAGCGGATTGTATTATAGAATAAAACGGATCCCCGTTTCTTTTGCGCTGTCAAGGAAACGGGGATATTTTTTGGAGAGCTTATGAACAAGAAAATAGTGATAGCGTCGGCGCTGACGGCGTTTGCCGCGGCTGCCGGGATAACGGTGTGGCTGATAATGGTCAATCTGCCGCGCGTGAATCCCGTTGCCGAGATATATCTGGATGGCGAGCTTCTGAAAACGGTGCCGCTGTCGGAGGAATGTGAGTTCACCGTGGAGTGCGCGGAGGGCTACAACGTCGTGACCGTGCGCGGCGGCGCGGTGAGCGTGACGGAAGCGGACTGCCCCGACAAGGTGTGCGTGAGAACGGGCGCGGTAAGCGGCGGAGCGGTGCCGATAGTCTGTCTGCCGCATAGGCTGGAGATACGCGTCGTAAACGGTACGGAAAGCATTGACGCGGAGCTTTAGCTTCCCGTACCGGCTGTGATTTTGCACATAAAAAACGATTACAGCAGGGGTGAAATTTTGCTGAAAAGGACAAAATATCTATTGACAAAAAGCGGCAAATCGAGTATAATAAATAAGATAGAGCGGCTTTTAAGTCGGTACGGCGATACCGACAAGGTTCGTGAATAATTCAGACGAGACCCGCGGGCGTTCGCTCACGGAGGTTCTTTGGTGTAGATTTGTTCTCCTGCCGCATTTAGGCAGGATTTTTTGTAGGCGAGGTGAAAATGTGGGCGGTATAGACGGGAGCAGAGTTAAGGCAGAAATACTCGACGGCAACGCGGTCGAGAGAGCGGTAACGCGGATATCGTTCGAGATAATCGAGCGCAACAAGGGAACGGACGGGCTGTGCCTGATCGGGCTGCTGTCGCGCGGGGCGGTGCTGGCTCAGAGAATAGCCGCGAAAATCGCCGGTAACGAGGGATGTGAGGTGCCCACGGGGCTGCTCGATATCACGCCGTTCAGAGACGATGAGAAGCGCAAAGACGGCGAATCGAGCCGCATAGACTTTGATATCACGGGAAAACGCGTCGTTATAATTGACGACGTGATATTCACGGGCAGGACGGCTCGCGCGGCGATAGACGGCGTTCTGGCGCGCGGCAGACCCGTCTCGATACAGCTTGCGGCGCTGATCGACAGAGGGCACAGAGAGCTGCCGATACGCGCGGATTATATAGGAAAAAACCTGCCGACTTCCCGCGACGAAAAGGTAAAGGTCATGGTGCGCGAGCTGGACGGGTGCGATAAGGTCATAATCGTCGAATGACGGTCACAGGAGGGGAATATGGAGCTTTTATTGAAGAACGGATATGTTGTGGACGCCGCCAACGACTTTGAGGGCGTGGCGGATATATTGGTTGATAAGGGGAGAATAGTGCGTTGCGGTGCGGATATCACTGAGGAAGCGGACACGGTCGTTGACTGCACGGGAAAGACGGTTATCCCGGGAATATGTGATATGCACGTTCATTTCCGCGATCCCGGACAGACTCACAAGGAGGATATCATCACGGGCAGCGAGGCGGCTGCCGCGGGCGGCGTTACCGCCGTGGCGTGTATGCCGAATACCGTTCCCGTTGTTGACAACGCCGAGACGGTGAAGTATATAGTCGACAAGGCAAAGAAAGCCAAGGTCAAGGTATACCCTATCGGCTGCATTACAAAGGGTCAGCGCGGCGAGGAGCTGTGCGACTTCGACGAGCTGCGGAAAGCGGGCTGCGTGGCGGTTTCGGACGACGGAAAGCCCGTGCTGAACGCGCGGCTTATGTCGAGGGCAATGGTCAAGGCTCATTACGCGGGGCTTCGGGTCATATCCCACTGCGAGGACCCGAACGTCGTAGCGGGCGGCATTATGAACAGCGGCGTTGTGTCAAAGGAGCTCGGCGTTAAAGGTATGCACCGCATTTCCGAGGACATCTCCACCGCGCGTGATATCGTTACCGCCGGAGACCTCGAAATGCCTATCCATATCGCGCACGTTTCGACCGCGACAAGTATGCTTCTGGTCAGATTGGGCGCGCGGTACGGCGCTATGGTAACGAGCGAGACAGCTCCGCACTACTTTATGCTGACAGATGAGAAGCTCAGAATGCGCGACGCGGACTACCGCATGAATCCGCCGCTGCGCACCGAGGACGACGTCACCGCGATAACCGAGGGCGTATGCGACGGCACTATCGACTGCATAGTCACCGATCACGCGCCCCACACCGCCGAGGAAAAGGCGGACTTCGAAACCGCGCCGAACGGCGTAGTCGGACTGGAGACCTCGCTTGCGGCGACGCTCACCGCGCTGTACCACAAGGGCAAAATAACCCTCAAGCGCATTGTACGGCTGATGTGCGTCAATCCGCGCAAGATACTCGGCGTTCCCGGCGGCAGCCTCGGAGAGGGCGAACCCGCCGATATCACAGTATTCGATATCAACGAGGAATGGATAGTAAACCCGGATAAGCTGCACTCCAAGTCCAAGAACACCTGCTTTAAGGGAATGAAGATGCGCGGTCGGGTAAAGATGACCATAGTCGACGGGAAGATAGTGTACGAGGATAAGTAACAGGCTGCCGAATGACCGTAAGGAGGCGTAATGGGAGAAGAAATAATAGCGGCGATCGTAGGTCTGGGCGTTCTTGCCGCGGTGTTTTTGCCGCTGGGTATATGTCCGTTGGTGCATTATTACAGGCTGACGCACGGCTTGACCGTAACGGCAACGGTGGCGGAGCACGTCAACGACAGAACCGATCACAGCGCCAGCAGACACCGTCAATATTCGTGGTACTTAAAGCTGAAATACTATGCAAACGGCTTGGAGCACGTGAATACCTACAACGTGTGTAAGACCGGAGAATATGTTGAAGCCCACCCCGTGGGCGCCGAGATGGACATACTCGTCAATATTCATAATCCCAAGCGCTTCATTCTGCCGGAGGACAAGTGGATCCTGTTATTGATGGGAGGAATGTTTACGCTGGGAGGCATCGGGTCTTTGATAGGTATGATCTGTTTATGGATAAAATAAAGCTTGTTTTATGAGGAGAAGTAGGATGAGGATCAAGATACCGGAAGAAAACGGGTTCCTGCCCGAAAAATACGCGAAGTATTCGGATACGAAAATCAACGGCAATGCCGTGGTCTCGTTTCCAATAACGATCAAGGACGTTCCCGAGGGAGCGAAAACCTTTGCAATAGTGTTCGTGGATTTCGATTCGATACCCGTATGCGGTTTCGCGTGGATACACTGGACAGCGGCGAATATTCCCGCGGACGTTTCGGAGATACCCGAGGACGCGAGCCGCAGCGGCGCGCTCGGAATGGTTCAGGGCGCGAACAGCTGCATATCTCCGTTTGTCGGAGAAAAGGACGAGCGCGTGACTAAGCGTTACATCGGACCTACGCCGCCCGACAAGGATCATACGTACAAGCTGACGGTGTACGCGCTGGACAGCGAATTGGACGTTAAAGAGGGATTTTTCCTCAACGAGTTGTTGGAGAAAATGAACGGACATATAATTGAAAAGACGGCATTAAATATCGGCGGACACTGCTGATTTGCTATTGAAAAGGAGATAATACTATGGCTTTAGACAGACTTATCGAGAAGATCGAACAGACTCAGAACCCCACTGTTGCGGGACTTGACCCGAAGCTGGACTACGTACCCGAGTACATCAAGAAAAAGTGCTTCGATAAGCACGGCGAAACGCTTAAAGGAGCGGCAAAGGCGCTGTACGAATTCAACAAGGGACTTATCGACGCGCTGTATGACATCGTTCCCGCGGTAAAGCCGCAGGCGGCGTATTACGAGATGTATGGCGTGGCGGGCGTTAAGGCGCTCTACAAAACGCAGGAATACGCGCGCTCAAAGGGAATGTACGTCATCACCGACGGCAAGCGCAACGACATCGGAACGACGATGGAGGCATACGCGACCGCTCACCTCGGCAAGGTAAAGGTGGGTAATGAGGAGTACGAGCCGTTCCTCGGCGACGCGCTCACCGTCAACGGCTATCTCGGCTCGGACGGCATAAAGCCGCTGCTCAAGGTGTGCAAGGAGAACGACAAGGGCATCTTCGTGCTCGTCAAGACCTCCAACCCGTCGAGCGGCGAGCTCCAGGACAGACCCGTCGCGGGTACGCCTATCTACGAGCTTATGGGAAATATGTGCGAGGAATGGGGCAGAGAGCTCCCCGGAGTGTACGGCTACAGCGGCGTTGGCGCGGTAACGGGCGCGACTTACCCCGAGCAGATCAAGCGCCTGCGCGCGATACTTCCGCATACGTTCTTCCTTATCCCGGGTTATGGCGCTCAGGGCGCGACCGCCGAGGACATTGCGGCAGCGTTCGACAAGAACGGACTGGGCGGTATCGTCAACAGCTCGCGCGGCATAATGTGCGCGTATCAGAAAGAGAAGTGCAATGAGCGCGAATTCGCCGAGGCAGCGCGCCGCGAGGCTATCCGTATGCGCGACGAGATAATGGGCTTTGTCGGAAAAATCACGACAAAAAAAGGCTGATATGACAGTTAGTGAAGCAAAGACTATCCTCGATAAAAACGCTTTTTGTCAAGAGGGAAGTCTGCGGGAAAGCCTTTGTGAAGACTGTTTTTTCTCCGATGAATATTTTTGGCAATTTTACGACTGTCTTATCGCATTGGCTGAAGACGTGAAAGAGAACGGATTGACGGTAGAAATTACCGCAAAGATACTCGGGGTATATAATCGGATAATACAAATGTTTATGTTCCATTTCGACCCGAACGATTTGGTTGAAATAAGAAATTTCCCGATAAATTACCCAAACTATTTAGAGCGGCTTAATGGAGCGGTCGATGCTTATCTTCGGGGTGTGTTTGTCGGCGAGGAGCTTTATGAACTGCAAAGACCGCGGGATATACAATAATTAAAGATACAGAACAAAAGAAACAACTGTTTTTGGAGGCAAAAATGAGTTTTGAGAGATTTGAAAACGGGCGCAAAGCCGCGCTGGTTCTGGCGGACGGCACTGTTTTCGAGGGAAAGGCGTTCGGCGCGGAGGGCAGCGTTATCGGCGAGATCGTGTTCACGACGGCGATGACGGGCTATCAGGAGACGCTCACCGACCCGTCGTACTGCGGTCAGATAGTAACGCAGACGTTCCCGCTTATCGGCAACTACGGCGTAAATAAGATCGACCCCGAAAGCAACGGGAGCGCGGTCTCGGGCTACATAGTGCGCGAGTGCTGCGACGCTCCGAGCAACTTCCGCTGCGAGGGCGATCTTGATGGCTACCTTAAAGGGCTGAACATCGTCGGGATATGCGATATCGACACGCGCCGACTTACGCGGATAATCCGCGAGAGCGGCGTAATGAACGGCGCTATCGTCAGCGGAAAGTTTGACAAGGACAAGCTTCTCGGGGATATCCGCGCGTACAAGGTCGGAGAGGTAGTATCGAAGGTTTCCGTAAAGGAAAAGGAGTATTACCCAGCTGAGAACGGGAAGTATAATGTAGTGCTGATGGATTACGGCTACAAGTTCAATATCCGCCGCGAGTTGGTAAAGCGCGGCTGCAATGTCACGGTAATGCCGTACAACGCGACCGCCGACGAGATCAAGGCGCTGAACCCCGACGGCATTATGCTCTCAAACGGACCCGGCGACCCTGCCGACAACATCGCCTCCATAAACACGCTTAAAAAGCTTATCCCCGCGAAAATACCCACGTTCGGCATTTGTCTCGGACACCAGCTTCTGGCGCTCGCGAACGGCGCAAAGACCGAAAAGCTGAAATACGGTCACCGCGGAGGAAATCAGCCCGTAAAGGATCTCGCTCTGGACAAGACTTTCATCACCTCACAGAACCACGGCTACGCGGTCATCGGCGATTCCGTTCCCGAGAGCGCGGGCAAGGTCAGCCACATAAACGGCAACGACGGCACCTGCGAGGGTGTTCGCTACACCAACGCGCCCGCGTTTACGGTGCAGTTCCACCCCGAGGCTTGCGGAGGCCCGCACGATACCTCGTATTTATTTGACGAGTTCATTAAGCTTATGGGCAAATTGGAGGTGACAAGCAATGCCGTTAAGAAGTGATATAAAAAAGGTTCTGGTGATTGGTTCGGGACCTATCGTTATAGGACAGGCTGCCGAGTTTGACTACGCGGGAACGCAGGCTTGCCGCGCGCTCAAGCAGGAGGGTCTGGAGGTAGTGCTTATCAACTCCAACCCCGCAACGATAATGACGGACAAGCATATGGCGGACAAAATTTACATCGAGCCGCTGACCTTAGATGTAGTAAAGCGCGTTATCGAGATAGAGAAGCCCGATTCGGTAGTGTCCAATCTGGGCGGACAGACCGCGCTTACGCTGTCAATGCAGCTCGCCGAGAGCGGATTTCTGGAGGAGCACGGAGTAAAGCTGCTCGGCTCCAATCCCGAGACCATTCACAAAGCCGAGGACAGACAGGCGTTTAAGGACACCATGGAAGCCATCGGGCAGCCGTGTATTCCGTCCAAGGTGGTTGAAAATCTCGAGGACGCTATGGCGTTCGCGGAGGAAATAGGCTATCCCGTTATCGTGCGCCCCGCGTTTACGCTTGGCGGCACGGGCGGCGGTATCGCCGAAACGCGCGAGGAGCTTCACGAGATCGCCACAAACGGCTTGCGGCTCTCGCCTATCACGCAGATACTTGTCGAGAAGTGCATTTCGGGCTGGAAAGAGGTCGAGTTCGAGGTAATGCGCGACCGCAAGGGCAACGTTATCACCGTCTGCTCTATGGAGAACTTCGACCCGGTAGGCGTACACACGGGTGATTCCATTGTCGTAGCGCCCTGCGTAACGCTTGCGGATAAAGAGTATCAGATGCTCCGCACGGCGGCGTTGGATATCATTCAGGCGCTGGAGGTCGAGGGCGGCTGCAACTGCCAGTTTGCGCTGAAGCCCGACAGCTTCGACTATGCCGTTATCGAGGTAAACCCCCGAGTATCGCGTTCATCGGCTCTCGCGTCCAAGGCTACGGGCTACCCGATAGCCAAAGTCGCGGCGAGGATCGCGGTAGGCTATACGCTCGATGAGATAATCAATCAGGTGACGGGCAAGACCTACGCCTGCTTTGAACCCGCGCTCGACTATCTTGTGGTCAAGTTCCCGAAGTGGCCTTTCGATAAGTTCGTATACGCGAAGAAAACCCTCGGTACGCAGATGAAAGCGACCGGCGAGATCATGGCAATAGCTCCCTCGTTTGAAGCGGGAATGATGAAAGCCGTCCGCTCTATCGAGCTGAAAATGGACACCATGACGAAAAAGGAGTTCACCCTGCTTTCGGACGAGGAGGTCCTGAAAAAGCTCGAAGACGTTGACGTTGACCGCTCGTTCTGCGTGTTTGAAGCGTTGAAGCGCGGCATTTCGATAGACACGATCCACGATATCACTAAGATAGATAAGTGGTTTATTTCCAAGCTGAACAATCTTGTCGAGCTTGAAAAGTGGCTTGCAAAGGGCGAATTGACCCAAGAGAAGTACGACACCGCGAAGAAGTACTGCTATCTCGACAGCACCATTGAGCGCATTTCGGGACAGAAGCTCTCGGAGCGCGGAATTGACCGCCGACTTGCCGTATACAAAATGGTCGACACCTGCGCGGCGGAGTTCTCGGCAAGCACTCCCTACTTCTACAACACATTCGATTGTGAGAACGAAGCCGCGGAGTTTATCGAAGCTCACCCCACCGACAAGAAAAAGGTCATCGTTTTCGGAAGCGGACCTATCCGTATCGGTCAGGGTATCGAGTTCGACTACTGCTCCGTTCACTGCGTATGGACGCTGAAAGAAGAGGGCTGCGAGGCGATCATCTGCAACAACAACCCCGAGACGGTCTCCACCGACTTCGATACGGGAACGCGCCTGTATTTCGACCCGCTCACCCGCGAGGACGTTGAGGCGCTTGTCGCCACCGAAAAGCCTTACGGATGTGTGGTTCAATTCGGCGGTCAGACCGCGATATCGCTCACAAAGCACCTCACCGAAATGGGAGTGCGCATACTCGGTACGCAAGCCGCCGATATTGACGCGGCGGAGGATCGCGAGCTGTTCGACGAGCTGCTTGAAAAATGCGGTATACCGCGCCCTCAGGGCGAGACCGTGTTCACGACAAAGCAGGCGCTCAAAGCCGCGAACGAGCTGGGTTATCCCGTGCTGCTCCGTCCGAGCTACGTTCTCGGCGGTCAGAACATGATAATCGCGCACTGCGACGCGGACGTTGACGAGTATATGAAGATAATCACCGCAACGGAGCTTGAAAACCCCGTGCTTATCGACAAGTACATGATGGGTACCGAGGTAGAGGTCGACGCTATCTGTGACGGCGAGGATTTTGTTATCCCCGGCATTATGGAGCACGTCGAGCGCGCGGGCATACACTCGGGCGACTCGATATCGATCTACCCCTGCCAGAATCTCACCGGTCACATCAAAAAGGTGATCGTCGATTATACGGAGAAGCTCGCGAAAGCGCTGCACGTTATAGGTCTTGTAAATATTCAGTACGTCGTGTATAATCACGAGGTCTATGTTATCGAGGTGAATCCTCGTTCGTCGCGTACCGTGCCGTATATCAGCAAGGTAACGGGCGTTCCGATGGTCGATCTCGCGACTAAGATAATCCTCGGCAAAAAGCTTAAGGATATGGGCTACAAGAGCGGACTTTATCCCGCCGCGGATTATGTCGCGGTAAAGGTTCCCGTGTTCTCGTTCGAGAAGCTGCACGACGTTGACAATCAGCTCGGCCCCGAGATGAAGTCCACGGGCGAGTGTCTCGGTATCGCGAAAACATTCGGCGAGGCGCTGTACAAGGGGCTGATAGCGGCGGGCTACAAGTTCTTCGGAACGGATACCGCGCGGCAGAACGGCAGCATGGGCGGAGTACTTATCTCCGTGCGCGACAGCGACAAGAACGACGTTATCGAGATAGCCAGCCGCTTTGAGGAGCTGGGCTTCAAGATATACGCGACGGGCGGCACTGCGTCGGTGCTCAACCGCAATATGATAGCCGCAAACCACGTCTACCGTATCCACGAGTACAAGGAGCCGAACGTTATCACACTGCTTGAAAGCGGCGAGATAAATTACGTCATATCCACCTCGGAGACGGGTCGCAAGCCGTCGCTTGATTCGGTGCGTATGCGCAGAAAGGCTGTCGAACGCTCTATCGTCTGCCTGACCGCGATAGACACCGCAAACGCGCTGCTTGACTGTCTGGAGATGAAGAAAACTATCGCGGACGTAGAGCTGGTGGACATTACAACGATTTAAGGGGTCGATCCAATGAGAATAGGCAAATATCCTGTCAAGCCGTCGTTTCGGGTATCGCGGGTGGTGAGCGACGTTATATCGCTCGGCATAGCCGTGCTGATCTTTTCGGTAACGATAAATTTTATCAAGATGTACCGTATGATGCTTCAAAAAATAGGCGCGGAGGGCGTAGCGGCGATCGAGAGCGAATATATGAGCTCGATATCGTGGGGGTATTGGCTCGCGCTTATATTCCCGGCACTGGTGGTCGGAGTGTTCGCGGCGTATCTGATACTTACGCTGACGAGCCGCAAAATGTCAAAGTATAACGTCACCAAGCGCAACGCTCAGGACGTTTACGACTGGTACGCGTTCTGCGTGTCGGTCTGCAAGATACCGATACTGATGGGATTATTTGACATGATGTACATTTTCCATCAGCGTATGCTCGGAGACAATATCAGCATTTTCAGTATGCAGGTATTGCTGGATATTCTCATAGTGGCGATTATAATTCGCTTCACCGTGCATAGAATAAGGAAAGTGACCGAGGTCAGGGAAAGCGCGCCCGCCGCGGAGGAAAGCGTGATCAGAGTGCGCATGACCGACAATGATGATAAGGAGAAAAAATAGACTATGAGTTATTTTTGCGGGAAATATCCCATAATCGAAAAAACGACCCTCGCCAAGGGGATCTATTCGGTGATAGTCGACGCTCCCGAGCTTGCCGACGAGGCTCGCCCGGGGCAGTTTGCGAACATCGCCGCGCCCGGCTTCACGCTGCGCAGACCGATATCTATCTGCGGCATCGGCAAGGAGCGCGGAACGCTGAGGTTCGTGTTCGAGGTGCGCGGAAAGGGCACGGAGGCGCTTGCGATGCTCGCGGAGGGCGAGAGCCTTGACATTCTCGGTCCGCTCGGAAACGGCTTCAGAGTGCCCGACGGCAAGCGCATAGCCGTTGTCGGAGGCGGTATCGGAGTGCCGCCGCTGCTTGGCGTGTCGCATATGACGGGCGAGCTGTGCACGGCGATCGTGGGCTTTCGCGACTACTCGAAGATAATCCTCGTTGACGAGTTTAAGGATAACGACTCGAATACTATCCTCTGCACCGACGACGGAAGCGTCGGCAGGCAGGGCTTAGTGACGCTTCCGCTCGCGGAGGAGCTCGACAAGGGAGACATCGCGGCGGTGCTCGCGTGCGGTCCTACGCCGATGCTAAAGGCGGTCGTAAAGCTCTGCGAGGAGCGCAAGGTGCCGTGTCAGGTGTCTCTTGAGCAGCGCATGGGCTGCGGAGTGGGCGCGTGCGTGGTCTGCTCGTGTATGACGGTGAGAAACGGGAAAGAGTTCTATTCGCGCGTATGCAAGGACGGTCCCGTATTCAACGCGGAGGAGGTGCGTTTCGATGGTTGATCTTTCTGTTAGGATAGCGGGTGTCGAGTTTCCCAATCCCGTTATAGCGGCGTCGGGAACTTACGGCAACGGCGAGTGCTACACCGATCTGTACCCGATCTCAAAGCTTGGGGGCATCTCCTGCAAGGGTATGACTATCGAGCCGAAAATGGGCAATCCGCCTCCCAGAATTGCCGAGTCGTACTCGGGTATCTTAAACTCGGTCGGCTTGCAGAACATCGGCGTGCACGGCTTTATCGAGTACTATCTGCCGACCCTCAAGGAGGAGGGCAACGTTATAATCGCGAACGTCGCGGGCGCGACTATCGATGATTATATTGCTGCCGCCGAGGCGCTCGACGCGTCGGACGTTGATATGATCGAGCTGAACATCTCCTGCCCTAATGTCAAGGCGGGCGGCGCGACATGGGGCGTTACCTGCGAGGGCGCAGCGGGCGTTACCAAGGCGGTGCGCAAGGCGACCTCCAAACCGCTTATCGTGAAGCTCACCCCGAACGTCACCGATATCGTTTCAATAGCCAAGGCGGTCGAAGCAGAGGGCGCGGATGCTCTTTCAATGATAAACACTCTGCTCGGAATGAGAATAGATATCCGCACCAGGCGCCCGATACTGCGCAACAATATGGGTGGACTGAGCGGCCCCGCGGTGTTCCCCGTGGCGGTGAGAATGGTCTATCAGTGCTATAAGGCGGTAAATATCCCGATAATCGGCATGGGCGGTATCTCCACATGGGAGGACGCGGTCGAGATGATGCTCGCGGGAGCGACGGCTATCCAGATGGGTACGGCGATCTTCACAGACCCGTATGCGCCCCTTAATGTTATCGACGGGCTCGCCGAGTATATGGAGAAGAACGGCATAAAGTCGCTCTCCGAGATAACGGGGCAGTGTCAGCCGTGGTGATTTAAAGATCGGCGATTTTAGGAGGACAGCATGGGCGCGACATTCACAAACATCCACATAAAAAAGACCGATACCCTGCGCCGCGAGGAAGTCGAAGAGCAGCTGTGCACAATGATCGGGAAAAAAGGCTTCAAAAGAACGACGGATATTGAGTCGGCTGACGAAACGGTGATCCTTTGCGAGGTCAACGGCGGCAAGTGGATAACCGTAAGCTCCGGATTTTTTGAAACGCAGAGCGACAACGGCATTCTGAAAATGCTGTCAAAGAAATTGAACACCGACGTAATGTCGATATCCTGCTATGACAGCGACTTCCTGAACATGAACCTCGTCAACTCCGCCGACAACACCGACGCCTGGGTGAACGTCGGGCGTCCTGAATACGAGGAGCGTGAAAGCAACTATCCCGAATGGAAAAACAAGGTGAGCGATCTCGATAGGTTTATCGAGGTCACGCAAGAGGACTATGTTTTCGCGGAGGACGTTTTGAACCATATAGAGGAGCTTATGGGGCTACCATGCGTGCAGAGCGATCTGTTCGCGGATCATCCGCCGGAGAGCGACGAAAACGTCACGGTAACGATCCTCGGCTTTACTGCTGCAAATTCCGAGAATACCGCGCCGCCCAAACTGGAAATATCTCATCAGAACGGTATGCCCGCTATTCCCGGTGAAAAACAATTTTTCCAAATAATCAACAAAGGCGGCGCTTCAAAGGGACTTGGCATAGTATTTGTCGGCAGCTATATAGAGAATGACGAGATCACCTTTACCGACTGCTCGCTGGAGTTCAATTCAATGTCGATAACCATAGAGTTTCAAAAAACAAAAAGCGCTGACGGCAGCTATGTTCTGTATTGGCGCGATGAAGAATTTGTCCTTCCCCCCGCGCCTCCCGAGAATCTTTCCTATAACAGAAAATATAAGCTCGAAATAGAGCGCGGTATAATTTTCAGATACACTCCCAACGGAAACAACTGCAAATTTCTCGATATCACCATATGCGCCGCTCCACTGCAAAATTGGACGGACGGTCAGGCTGTAACAAACGTATGGCAGCACTTCGGCTCAAAGCGAAGATATGTCGAATGGCATAACAAGCGTTGCCTTGAAATATGGACAAGCTGCGGCTTTTTCCCGGACGACAGGACAGGACGTATCCGCGAGGAGGATTACGAGCTCGATTAGCCGGTTGAATAAACGCGAACCGCCTTTACGGCGGTTTTCGTCAGAAGTTCTTTTTTCGGAAAGCGTTTAAGGCTTAAGGAGGACAAATGGAGGAATTTACCAGAACCGAGCGGCTTCTCGGAGAGCCGGCGATGAAGCGCCTTTCCGAGTGCCGCGTCGCCGTTTTCGGCATCGGAGGAGTCGGCGGTCACGCCGCCGAGGCGCTTGTCCGCAGCGGAATAGGGGCGCTGGATATTATTGACGGCGACGAAGTCGCAGTCTCGAACCTCAACCGCCAGATAATCGCCCTGCACAGCACCGTCGGACTGCCGAAAACCGACGCGGCGGAGAAAAGATTTCTCGATATCAACCCCGCGCTTCGGCTGACTAAGCACCAATTGCGCTTGTCGGAGGAAACGGTCGGGCGGTTCGATTTCTCGGCTTACGATTATGTGATAGACGCTATTGACGACGTTCGCGCGAAGGTACTGCTCGCGGTGAAATGTCAGGAAGCGCGCACTCCGCTGATAAGCTCCATGGGCACGGGCAATAAGCTTGACCCTACAAGATTCCGCGTTTCCGATATTTACGAAACGTCGGTCTGTCCGCTCGCGAGAGTAATGCGGCACGAACTGAAAAAAGCGGGCGTGGAGCGGCTCAAGGTCGTGTGGTCAACGGAACTACCCGCCGCGCCGACAAAGGAGGGCGAGCGCGTTGTGCCCGCGTCCTGTTCGTTCGTGCCGTCGGTCGCGGGACTTATCATCGCGGGCGAGGTCATCGGTGAGCTTGCTCACGTGTAGTTCGTTGTGCAAAACGCAATGTTTCCACAATGGTTTTGCGCGCAAATATAGACACACTTAACAAAAATCAGTGTTATTCGCCAATTTACTTAAAAATAAAGTTGTCTTTTTCGAGAAAATGTGCTATAATAATTTGTATGGTTTGGCGCTTTTGTGCGTTAAATCTGCAAACAAACGGACAAAAGACAGTTTTTACTAAGGAGAAAAGATATGAAGATGAAAAAGATTTTGGCTGCGGCAGCCGCTGCGGCAATGCTTTGCGGTCTTACCGCGTGTAACACAGATAATAACTCGAGCGACCCCGCAGTGGGAAATGACGTCAGCCCGAGCATTAGCGGCGGCAAGGTCTACAATGTCGGAATATGTCAGCTTATAGAGCATCCCGCGCTTGACCTTGCTACCAAGGGTTTCCAGGATGTGCTTAAAGAGAAGCTCGGCGACAATGTAAAGATCGATGTTCAGCGTGCACAGGGCGAATCCGCCAACTGCGCCACCATCGTCAACAGCTTTGTTTCCGCAAACGTTGACCTGATCATGGCAAACGCGACCCCCGCTCTCGCTGCGGCGGTTTCCGGCACGGGCACCATTCCGATCGTAGGCACATCGATCACTTCTTATGAAGTTGCTCTCGGCGACGGCTGGACGGGCAAAAACGTTACCGGTGCTTCCGACCTCGCTCCGCTTGATCAACAGGAGGATATGATCATTGAGATATTCCCCGACGCAAGGAAGGTCGGCATTCTCTACTGCTCGGCAGAGCCGAATTCCGACTACCAGGCAAAGATCATCAAGCAGGAGCTGGAGAAGGACGGCATTGAATGCAAGGAATACACCGTTGCCGATTCCAACGAGATACAGGCTCAGACGCAGGCGGCTGTCAGCGATAACTGCGATGTTATCTACATTCCGACCGACAACACCTTCGCAAACGCGGCGGAGACAGTAAAGAATGTAGTAGTTCCCGCAGGTGTTCCCGTTGTAGCGGGCGAAGAGGGTATCTGCGGCGGCTGCGGCACCGTTACGCTTTCCATCTCCTATGAGAGTATGGGTCGCGCTGCGGGCGAGATGGCATATGAGATACTTGTAAACGGCAAGAACCCCGGCGAGATGTCCGTCGGCTACTCCGAGACTACCAAGAAGTACAACAAGGAGATCTGCGACGCGCTTGGTGTCACCGTACCCGACGGCTACACCGCGATTGAGTAATTTTACGTTACAGAAACAAACGGCGGGGAGCGGAGTTCCGTTCCCCGTTGATTTAAACATAAGCTTTTTATCTTGCGATAGGAGAAATCAAAATGAACCTGCTTGCTATATTGCAGAGTGAATTAACGCAATTTGGAAATGCACTTCCCGGGGTTATTTCTCAGGGGCTTATCTGGGGAGTGATGGCGATTGGCGTGTATATCACCTATAAGATACTGGATTTTCCCGACCTTACGGTTGACGGCTCTATCGGAACGGGCGGCGCGGTGGCAATTATACTTATCCTTAACGGCGTTCCCGTCTGGATAGCGCTTGTCGCCGCGTTTGCCGCGGGCTGTCTCGCGGGGCTTATAACCGGACTGTTGAATACGCTGCTCGGCATACCCGGAATACTCGCGGGAATACTTACTCAGATCGCGTTGTATTCCGTCAATCTTGCCATACTCGGCGGCTCGAACAAGTCCATAAGCGTGGATAAGTTTCCGCTGCTCCTGTCCTCAAGAAGAGTTGCGGTGAGCGGCGGCTTCGCGGTATTCGGCTGGGAGGTCGGAAAGTGCGTGATAATCGTCGCAATACTTATCGCCGTGCTGTATTGGTTCTTCGGCACGGAATACGGATTCACTATCCGCGCGACGGGCTGCAACTCCAACATGGCGAGAGCGCAGGGCATCAACACCAAGAAATCCACCCTTATCGCACTGGTACTTTCCAACGGTCTGGTGGGACTTTCGGGCGGACTGCTTGCGCAGTATCAGGGCTTCGCCGATGTAAATATGGGCAGAGGCGCTATCGTTATCGGTTTGGCTGCCGTTATTATAGGCGAAGTACTCGGGTCGGCGATAATGGGCAAACACTTCAACTTTGTTGCAAGGCTTGCTTTTACTGCGGTCGGCGGTATCATCTACTACCTCGTATTGCAGATCGTAATGCAGATTGGTCTCGATTCCACCTACAACAAGCTGTTCTCGGCGATCGTCGTTGTTATTTTCCTTGCTGTGCCGTATCTGCGCGACACCTCAAGGAACTCCTACGGCAGAGCTGCAAAGAATGCCGCAGCGAGGTCAATAGGGAAAGGAGAGTCCGGAGATGCTTGAGCTTATCGATATAAGAAAGACCTTTAACGCGGGCACTATAAACGAGAAAAAGGCGCTCGACGGCGTTTCGATAAAGCTTGATGATGGCGACTTCGTGACGATAATCGGAGGCAACGGCGCCGGAAAATCCACCACGCTGAACGCTATCGCGGGCGTATGGCCGATAGACAGCGGCTCGATAATCATCAACGGAAAGAACGTCTCGGGACTGCCCGAGCACAAGCGCGCCGCGTTTATCGGACGAGTGTTTCAAGACCCCATGACCGGTACGGCGGCGACTATGGAGATTCAGGAGAACCTCGCGCTGGCGAAGCGCAGGGGCGAGCCGCGCGGACTCGGCTGGGGAATCAAGCGCACCGAACGCGAGGAGTATCACGAACTGCTTAAAACGCTCGATCTGGGACTGGAGGACAGAATGTCCACCAAGGTCGGACTGCTTTCGGGAGGTCAGCGTCAGGCGCTCACGCTGCTTATGGCGACGCTGAAAAAGCCCGATATCCTGCTGCTCGACGAGCACACGGCAGCTCTCGACCCGAAAACCGCCGCGAAAGTCCTCGAATTGTCCGACAAGATAATCGAGGAAAACCACCTTACCGCGATGATGGTAACGCATAATATGAGCGCCGCCATCAAGCACGGAAACCGCCTTATTATGATGAACGCGGGGCGGATAATCTACGACGTCAAGGGTGAGGAGAAAATGCACCTGACCGTTGATATGCTGCTCGAGAAATTTGAGCAGGCAAGCGGCACGGCGCTTAATAACGACCGTATGCTGCTCTCAAAGCACAACGACGTATAAACGGAAAAGCGGAGTCTCGGCTCCGCTTTTGTAAGTTTGTCAATGATATTGGACAAACTTTTTGAAAAATTCGATAGGCGA
>CAMWVP010000050.1 GCA_947177735.1 uncultured Clostridia bacterium | reverse complement strand
GTGAAACCGCACAAAACCGGATATGTTTAATTGGAGCATCAATAATGTTATTTTTTACGCGCGTTGGGAATTTTTAACAAAATCCGCTCTGAGATATGTGACATTTTGTTAAAAATTGATAAAAGGTGCTTTACAAATATTGGTCAAAGTGCTATAATAAAATCGTCAGGATAAAGGCAGATCGGGGTTTGCTCTGCTGCCGCTGAGCGAACGGGTTTTGTTGCGCCGGATCCCGATATACGAAAGGAATGATCTTATGGAGCTTAAAAAATTGATATCCGAAAGCGATAAGGTTCAAGTGTTTGAGGCGGACGGAAAATGCGTCAAGGTCTTTAAAGACCCCGACGAGCCCAAAAGCGTCGTCCTCTACGAGGCGCTCACCCATACCCGCGTCGAGGAAACGGGTTTCGCGCGTATCCCTCAATTCGAGGAGATAACCAAAATAGACGGAAAGTGGGCTGTAATTTATCAGCACATTGCCGGAAAGACCCTTGAGCAGCTCATGAAAGAAAAACCCGCCAAGGTCGACGAGTACCTTAATAAAATGGTCGACCTCCAGATCGAGGTCAATTCCCTGCGCTCGGCAAAATTAAGCCGCCTAAAGGACTACCTCAAGCGCTCCATCGAGGGGCTGGATATGATCGACGACGTAAAGAAATACGATCTCCTCACGCGCCTCAACGCTATGCCCAAGCACATCAAGCTCTGCCACGGCGACTTCTCCCCCGACAACATAATCGTAAACGACGAGGGAGTTTTTATCGTTGACTGGCTCAAAGCCAAGCAGGGCAACGCCTCCGCGGACATCGCCAAGACCTATCTCAATTTCTGTCTCAAGCACCATACCGAGTGGGCGGAGAAATATTTAAGGCTATACTGCGATAAAACGGGGACTACCGTCAAGTACGTCCATGACTGGCTGCCGATAGTCGCGGCGGCACAGCTCAAATTCCGCCGTCCCGAACAACGCGAGCTGCTGCTTACATGGATAGACATCGCCGACTATCAGTAATTTATATAGCCGAAGATGATATACTTTATTGACATTTTCCAAAAAGTGTGGTATAATTAAATAAATGGCAAAAAAGGCTATTTATGAAAGGAGTATTTTTTTATGACATTCGATGAGATAATGGCTAAGGTAAAGGAAATGGCTGCCGGCGTTGACGCATCGGGCACGGATTTCCTCGCGGTTCAAGTAAACCTCACAGGCAAGAACGGCGGCGTATTCTATGTTGAGGTAAAGGACGGAAAGGTGTCCGCCGAGCCTTATGACTACCACGACCGCAACTGCGCGCTCTCTATTGAGCCCGCGAACTTTGTAAAGCTCATGGAAGGAAAGCTCGATCCCGTTATCGCGTACACCACCGGCAAGCTAAAGGTAGAAGGCGACCTCGGCAAGGCGCTGGAGTTCTCCAAGCTGATCAAGAAGTAAGAAAAATACAAGCAGTGCCGGGAACAGAAACCCGACACTGTTTTTTTGCATATTCGACATAATGCGGCGTTCCTGCGCTAAAACAGAACGTGTAACGGTTTACAGAACCTCGAAACCGATCAGCTCCGCCGTGCAGCTCTCCATCATATTTATTCCGCAGGTGAGCTTCAGACCGTCAAACGTCACGTTTACCTTTGCGAAGCTGCCGTCGTCGGGCAGCTCGGAGAGGTCGAGCTCCGTGTTATAGGCGCTGCCGAGATAGATGTGACCGTAGTCGTTCTGCCAGTACATATCGCCGCGGTTGTTCAGACGCGGATAGTGAACTATGCCGACGTCGGGATCAAGACGGTACCCCATAACCGGCAGCGTGCACTCGCAGTCGCTCGGAATGAAGATGATATCGCCCTCCATCAGGCTTTGCTCATCCTCGGCGGCTACACAGATGTAGCCCGTCAGCGTGACCTCGCCCTCAAATTTCGCCGTACCGCCCATAAAGTATATCTCGGGAAAGCCGAGCTCGCTGCCGAGCTTGGTGGAGCCGTCTCCGAGGACGTACTCGTTCCCGTCGAGACCGTGCGCGAAATTCACCTGCGCCTCGGCAAGTGTCAGCCCGCAGAACGTTTCCCCGACCTCGATCCGTTTATAATCCCTTTCGGACGAGCGGGATACGTCGGTGAAGCGCGCCGTTTCGCTGTCGAAAACGTCCGCGTTGTCATAGCTGGTGCGGCAAACACCCGACGGCTCGGCGAGATAGACAAACCCGTCGCACAGAACGCCCGAAAAGTTGTCCTCGGAGAACGTCTCGGGAGAGCCGTCCGTGCCGTCGCTCGTGAATATCATACCGAGATCGGAGCGCATTATCGTGTCGCCCGCGAGCCCGACAAGGAAAGTAGCGTCGGGGTCTGGCTCGCTCGTCTCGGGATCATGCGGCTCGGAGCTCTCATCGGAAGAGGCACTTGCGGCGCTGTCGGAGCTGCTCTCGGAACTGCTTTGGTCGCCTGAAGAAACGTCTACGGGTCTGCCGCCGTTGTCGGATACGCTGCTCTCCGTAGCCGAGCTGTCGGGGAGCGCTGCGGACGGATCGTCCGAGCTCTGCCCCTCTTTCGCGCAGCCGGTGAGAGCCGCCGCCAGTATCAATGCCAGTGCTATACGGTATTTTTTCATATAAACTCCTATCTTTTATGTACGATGCTTTGAAGGTGTTCCCCTTAATCTATTATTATACCACATTATCAGACAAAATGGATATTTTTTTGTTAAGTTTTTTATCAAATTTTTCACCGAAGTTCATTTGCTGCGCGCGATTTATATAAAAGCACAAAAGTGCGCAAAAAAACCGTTGCCAATTTAGTCAAAAAGTTAATTTACAAATAATGCATAATAACTTAAAATAAAGAAAGAGGTTTATATCTTCGAACTGTATATTAACCCGCTGTTCTCCCCGCCTGCAGTGGGGAGAACAGCATAAAATCAAGGCTGTTTTCACAGTGCGGGGATTTATATCTTGTTTCTATGCCGCTGAAAGGAAAATATATACAATGATCAAGAAAAACGTTACAATGAGCGATGTGGCAAAGGTCATGGGCGTAAGCACCGTCACCGTTTCAAAGGCGCTCGGAGACCGCGAGGGCGTATCCGAATCGCTTCGCGAGCGCATAAAGCAGAAGGCGACCGAAATGGGCTACCGCATGCATACGGGCGGTCACGCGCGAAAGGACGGGCTGACGTACAATATAGGGATAATCATCGCCAAGCACTTCATAAGCGAACCCTCCGCGTTCTACTGGATAATGTACAGACATCTTGTGGAGCTGCTCCGGCGGCAGAATTACTACGGTATGCTCGAGGCTGTCGACGACGTGAGCGGAGCGGACGACACCTGCGAGGTACCGAATTTCGTGCGTGACAGAAAGATAGATGGGCTTATCCTGCTCGGACAGTTCTCGGATAATTATATCGACAAACTGATGTCGTACAATATTCCGACGGTGTTTCTCGACTTCTACGGCAGCCGCGATGACGCGGATACCGTGCTGTCCGACAACTTCTACGGCGCCTATCTGCTCACCTCTCATCTTGTCGCCAACGGTCACCGCAGGATCGGTTTCCTCGGCAGCATTGTCAGCACCTCAAGCATTCAGGACAGATATCTCGGCTACTACAAGGCGCTGCTTGAGAACCGCCTGATGCTGCGGAATGACTGGATAATAGGCGACCGCACCTCCGAGGGCGAGATCTACAAGAGCTTCGCGCTGCCAAAGGAGCTTCCGACCGCGTTTGTCTGCAACTGTGACGAGAGCGCGTTCAGGCTGGTCAATCAGCTACGTTCGTTGGGACTGCGCATACCCGAGGACATCTCCATAGCGGGCTACGACAACCACATCTACTCCACGATGTGCCAGCCGCACCTCACCACAATTGACGTAGACAGCCGACAGATGGCGCATGAGGCGGTGGAGATAATTCTCCACAAGATACGCGACGGCAGCTACAAGCGCAGCAGAACGCTGGTTACGGGGAAGCTGATATGCCGTGACAGCGTAAAAAAACTTAACGCAGAAACATAACGGTCAATAGGCGGTATGCTGATGTGTGATATAAAGTATTGAGGTGTCGGGCACGACACCTCTCAGCCTTGTCGATAAACCCTCATCTGCTTCGTCAACCGCCCGCGCGGCAGCCACAAAGGCTAGGTTGACCGCGAAGCGGTCATTCGTCCTCGCATCTGAGGGCTTCTCGACAGTCTGAATGTGGACTTTTTCTTTGAACATCCCCGATTTTTTTGTTTTATCCCCTTGACAAAACGGAAAAAACGTGATATAATACAAAATGTAAATAGTTTGAAATGCGTTGAAGGGAAAAAAGTCCGTGCCCCGCGTTTTCAGAGAGCCGCTGTGTGGTGCGAAGCGGCAATGCTGTACGGATGCAGCTCCTCCCCGAGCAGGACGGTTGAACGCCGGTTTTCGGCAATTAGGTCGTTTCGGGTTCTCCCGTTACAGAGAATTGCGTTGATTGACGCATATGAGTGGGCGGAATTTCCGCCAACGAGAGTGGTACCGTGGACTAAATCCCGCAAAACGGGCTTTTGGCTTCATCTCTCGATCCCCTGCGGGTCGGGAAATGGGGTCTTTTTTGTTGCGCGGATTGTCCGGAGCGAGGTGTTTATGAAGATATTCGGAATAATCCTCGGGGCATTGGGGCTTTGTATTTGCGTAATGAACTACATCTGCATCGGCGTTAGCCTTTACAACAAAAAGCATGGGATAGACAGGTTTGTATCGTCTGTGCCGTTGATCGCGGGGATAATGATGTTCATATCCGCAGTGATATTGCTCCCGAAAAACATATGGGCGCTTGGGTTTCTCGCGTTTTTGCTCGATAACACATACCCCATGCTGGTGTATTCGTTGATAGTAACGCGGTTCTTCACACGGGATCCTAACGAAAAAAAGTAAACTATATTCAGGAGGAAACACAATGAAATTCGCAGACAAGTATCAAAGACGTTATTTTATGCCGCCGTATCCCTGTCTCGACTGGACGAAAAAGGAGTACGTCGACAAGCCGCCGATCTGGTGCTCCGTCGATCTTCGCGACGGCAATCAGGCGCTGATAATCCCGATGAGCCTTGAGGAAAAGCTGGAGTTCTGGAAATATCTGGTAGACGTAGGCTTCAAGGAGATAGAGATAGGCTTCCCCGCCGCGAGCGATACCGAGTACGAGTTCTGCCGCGCGCTGATAGAGCGCGACCTTATCCCCGACAACGTTGCCGTGCAGGTGCTCACCCAATCGCGCGAGCACATCATCAAGAAAACGTTCGAGGCGCTTGAGGGCTGCAAAAACGCGATAGTTCACCTGTACAATTCCACCTCCGTTGCTCAGCGCGAGCAGGTTTTCCGCAAGAGCAAGGAGGAGATCGTCGAGATCGCGACAAGCGGCGCTAAGCTGATGAACGAATACAAGGCGAATACCAAGGGCAATTTCCGTTTCGAGTACTCCCCCGAGAGCTTCACGGGCACCGAGCCCGAATTTGCCGCCGAGATATGCAACGCCGTAATCGACATCTGGAAGCCCACACCTGACAACAAAGTCATCATAAATCTGCCCGTTACCGTTGCGGAGAGTATGTCGCACGTTTACGCGCAGCAGATAGAGTATATGTGCAAGGAGCTGCACTCTCGCGGTAATGTTATCGTATCGCTGCACCCGCACAATGACCGCGGCTGTGCCGTTGCGGACACCGAGATGGGTCTGCTCGCGGGCGCTGACCGCGTGGAAGGTACGCTCTTCGGCAACGGCGAGCGCACCGGCAACGTCGATATAATCACCCTCGCACTGAATATGTATACCCACGGCGTTGAACCGAATCTCGACCTGACCAATCTCCCCGAGCTCACCGAGGTATACGAGCGCCTGACGAGAATGAGAGTTTACGAACGTATGCCGTACAGCGGACAGCTTGTATTCGCGGCGTTCTCGGGCTCGCATCAGGACGCGATAGCAAAGGGTATGAAGTGGCGCGAGGAAAAGGATCCCGATCACTGGAACGTGCCATATATCCCCGTAGACCCGCACGATCTCGGCAGAGAGTACGAGGGCGACGTTATCCGCATAAACTCGCAGTCGGGCAAGGGCGGTATCGGCTACCTTATGGAGCAGAACTACGGAATTATCATGCCGCCGAAGATGAGAGAGCATTTCGGCTACACGGTCAAGGGCGTATCCGACCGCGCTCATAAGGAGCTCAAGCCCGCCGAAGTATACGAGATATTTGAAAAGACCTACGTCAACCTCAAGAAAAAGCTCGAGGTCGTAGAGGCGCACTACACGCAGGGCGAACAGATATCTACCGAGGTCACCGTGAAGATAAACGGTGAGACGCGCAAGCTTAAGGGCTTCGGCAACGGTCGTCTCGACGCGGTATCCAACGCGATAAAGGACGGTCTGGGATTTGACTACACCATCTCGACGTTCACTGAGCATGCCATCGAGCAGAGCTCCAAATCCAAGGCAGCCTCCTACATCGGGATAACCCTCGCGGGCGGCACGGTCGGCTGGGGCGTCGGCATCGATACCGATATAATCAACTCCTCGATAAAGGCGCTGATCTCCGCTATCAACAATTCGGGCATTATCTGATTTCAAAGCAAGGCGTTTCATAGGAAATTGCGGTGTCAAGCGTTTTCGCTCGATACCGCAATACTTTTATATCGCGCGTCCGCTAATGTGGGAGGGCTTTTACAGCTTTTGTGAGAGTATCCAATCCATAAGGCTTAAAGCAAGCCTCGCCTGCTGCGAGGACATCTGCTTTACACGGTTCGTCATAGAGCGGAGATAGTCGTTGTCCTCGTCGACCACCGTTCCGAGCAAAAGCGCGTCGGGCGTGGTTTTTAAAACACCGCAAAGTTTCATCAATACATCTATGCTGATAACTGTTGCCCCTCTTTCGATATTTGAAAGGTATTTAAAACATAAATCGGCTTTTTGTTCGACCTGCCATTGTTTTAACCCCAATTCGCGCCGACGGGCAGCAATGCGCTTTCCGACTTCTTTATAATCAATGACATTCATATTAATCCACCTCACACTACTATTTTAATGGATATTATATATCGAAAAACCGTTTTATAATCGAAAATCCACTTGACAATACGAAAATAATATGATATAATATGAATATGATAATTGCTTTATAAAAATAAGCAATAGTATCAGATCATTGTAAAATAAAGGAGTGTACTGATAATGACCGAAACAACCGAAACGGCAGTAAACGGGGCTGACAACTTAAAATTCTGCAAGCACTGCGGTGCCAAGATACCGAAAGACGCGGTTATCTGCACCGCGTGCGGAAGGCAGGTCGAGGAGCTTTCACAGGGAAACGCGCCGCAACCGCAAATCGTTATCAATAACGATAACAACAATGTTAATACCAACACGACAAATGTGAATGTCGGAGGTATGGGCGGAAAACAGTGCAATAAAAAAACTGCGATAATATTGTGCTTATTGGGCTTTTGCGGTTTAGGCGGATTCCATAAATTTTACGAGGGCAAAGTTCTTATGGGAATCGTGTATTTATTCACTTGCGGTTTGTTCCTTATCGGAACGATAATCGATTTACTTGCATTGTTAGGTAAACCGAGTGTATATTATGTTTGATTATTTTATAAAAAATCCCCCGTTCAACCGAACGGGGGAAATCTTTATAAAGTCTTAAAAGCCAACAGCCGGATCAAAGCTGCGGACCTGCGGGAACGAGCGCCTTACCTGCGGGGTTGCCCTCGTACTTAGCAAAGTTATTGATAAATCTCTGTGCAAGATCCTTAGCCTTCGCGTCCCAATCAGCGGCGTTCGCGTAGGTATCGCGCGGATCAAGGATACCGGTATCAACGCCCTTGAGCTCGGTGGGAACTTCGAAATTGAAGTACGGGATCTTCTTGGTGGGCGCGTTGTTGATATCGCCGTTGAGGATGGCGTCGATAATGCCGCGCGTATCCTTGATGGAGATGCGCTTGCCGGTGCCGTTCCAGCCGGTGTTTACGAGGTAAGCCTTAGCGCCGCTCTGCTGCATTCTCTTGACAAGCTCTTCCGCGTACTTGGTCGGGTGCAGCTCGAGGAACGCCTGCCCAAAGCAAGCGGAGAAAGTGGGAGTAGGCTCGGTAATGCCGCGCTCCGTACCCGCGAGCTTAGCGGTAAAGCCGGACAGGAAGTAGTACTGCGTCTGCTCCGGAGTGAGGATGGAAACGGGCGGCAATACGCCGAACGCGTCGGCGGACAGGAAGATAACATTCTTCGCCGCGGGAGCGGAAGAAACGGGTCTTACGATATTCTGAATGTGATCGATCGGATAAGATACACGAGTGTTCTCCGTAACACTCTTGTCCTTGAAGTCGATCTTGCCGTCAGCGTCGAGAGTAACGTTCTCGAGGAGCGCGTTTCTCTTGATAGCGTTGTAGATATCGGGCTCGGATTCCTTATCGAGGTCGATTACCTTTGCATAGCAGCCGCCCTCGAAATTGAATACGCCGTTGTCGTCCCAGCCGTGCTCGTCGTCACCGATAAGCAGACGCTTGGGATCGGTCGAGAGCGTGGTCTTGCCGGTACCGGACAGACCGAAGAAGATAGCGGTGTTCTTGCCGTCCATATCGGTGTTAGCGGAGCAGTGCATAGAAGCAATGCCCTTGAGCGGCAGATAGTAGTTCATCATCGAGAACATACCCTTCTTCATCTCGCCGCCGTACCAGGTGTTGATGATTACCTGCTCGCGGGAAGTGATGTTGAAGATAACAGCGGTCTCGGAGTTAAGACCAAGCTCCTTGTAGTTCTCTACCTTAGCCTTGGAAGCGTTGTAAACAACGAAATCCGGCTCAAAGTTCTCGAGCTCCTCCGCGGTGGGCTTGATGAACATATTCTCAACGAAGTGAGCCTGCCAAGCCACTTCCATAATGAAGCGGATAGCCATTCTCGTGTCCTCGTTAGCGCCGCAGAAAGCGTCAACTACATACAGCTTCTTGTTGGAAAGCTCTTTCTTTGCGATCTCCTTGCAAGCGTCCCAAGCTTCCTTGGTAGCGGGGTGGTTGTCGTTCTTGTACTCGGCGGATGTCCACCAAACGGTGTCCTTGGAGTTCTCGTCCATAACGATGAACTTATCCTTAGGCGAACGTCCGGTGTAAACGCCGGTCATAACGTTTACCGCGCCCAGCTCGCTCTCCTGACCCTTATCGTAGCCGGTGAGGGAGGGATCAAGCTCCGCCTTGTACAAATCCTCATAAGACGGGTTGTAAACGATTTCTGTAGTACCGGTAATGCCGTACTTCGTCAAATCAATCTTGCTCATTGGATATTACCTCGTTTCATAAATTTTTTACAAGGATTTCGCGCCGCGGCATATCCCGCCCCGCGAAAACCTTTCCACAAATACCATTATACACGATTTTCTTCAAGTTGTCAAGGAAATTTCTCAAATTCGGGAAAAATTTTACTTGAATTTATGGTAATAATATACAAACAATGATATACTTATATATAATAAAAGCATAGCCGAGACGAAGCTCCGTTTCCTCCTAAACCGGAGAGTTGGGACAGTGCGGCGGCGAATGCGCGTCTGTACGGTATTTCTCCGACGAGGCAAATAGATATAAATTTAATTTATAGTTTACCATAAATTATATGAGATTGACAAATACATAGTAATATGATATACTTAATACAGAAAGAAAAAACAACCAAACGAAAGGAAGTAAACCACTATGGCTAACAAATACAGATTTGAGACTTTACAGGTTCACGCGGGTCAGGAGCAGCCCGACCCCGCAACGGACGCACGCGCGGTTCCGATATACGCCAGCACGAGCTTCGTTTTCCGCAACTCGCAGCACGCCGCAGACCGCTTCGGGCTGCGCGACGCGGGCAACATCTACGGACGTCTGACCAACCCCACGCAGAGCGTTTTCGAGGAGCGCGTAGCGGCTCTCGAGGGCGGCGTTGCGGCATTGGCAACGGCTTCCGGAGCGGCGGCAATCACCTACGTCATTGAGGCGCTTGCGGGCGCGGGCGAGAACATCGTGGCGTCCGAGACCATCTACGGCGGCACGTACAACCTCCTCGCGCATACCCTGCCGAGGTACGGGATAACGGCTAAGTTCGTATCCCCCGAGCCCGCCGAGTTCGAGAAAGCCATCGACGACAAGACCAAGGCGCTCTATGTTGAGACCCTCGGCAACCCCAATTCCAACGTTGCCGACCTTGAGGAGATAGCCAAGGTAGCGCACAAGCACGGCATACCGCTGGTAGTCGACAGTACCTTTGCGACGCCCTATCTGCTACGCCCGATCGAGTACGGCGCGGATATTGTAGTTCACTCCGCGACCAAGTTCATCGGCGGTCACGGCACCGCGATCGGCGGCGTTATCGTTGACGGCGGCAAATTCGATTGGGCGGCGAGCGGCAAGTACCCGTGGATATCCGCTCCCAACCCGTCCTATCACGGTATCGCATTCTCCGAGGCAGTCGGCGCGGCGGCGTTCGTGACGTACATACGCGCGATCCTGCTCCGCGACACGGGCGCGACGCTCTCTCCGTTCCACGCTTTCTTCTTCCTTCAGGGTCTCGAAACGCTCTCTCTGCGCGTCGAGCGGCACGTACAGAACGCGCTGAAGATCGTGGACTACCTCTCGAAGAACCCCAAGGTCGAGGCGGTGCATCACCCGTCGCTGCCGAGCGAGCCCACTCACGAGCTGTACAAGAAGTACTTCCCGAACGGCGGCGGCTCGATATTCACATTCGAGGTCAAGGGCGGCGCCGCCGAGGCTCAGAAGTTTATCGACAATCTGGAGATATTCTCGCTGCTCGCAAATGTTGCGGACGTAAAGAGCTTAGTCATCCACCCCGCGTCGACGACACACTCGCAGCTCAATGAGCAGGAGCTTCTTGAACAGGGCATAAAGCCGAACACTGTCCGCCTGTCGATCGGTATCGAAAATTCCGACGACCTTATCGAGGCGCTGGATAAGGCGTTTGCAGTGATTTGATTCTAATAAACCGCTCGTCCACAAACGGGCGGTTTTTGCGTAAATTTGGATTTTCATAAAATTCTCACTTGAAAAATCCCAACATTTGTAATATAATATATTAGGCGGAAAGCTCCGCCGATTTTGATCAGGAGGGTATTTATGAAAGTTATTCTTGTAAACGGCTCGCCGCATGAGAAAGGCTGCACCTATACGGCGCTCTGCGAGGTCGAAAAGGCACTGAAAAACAACGGCATCGAGACCGAGATATTCTGGATCGGCAATAAACCGATCACGGGCTGTATCGCCTGCGGCGCGTGCGCTAAGCTCGGACGCTGCTTCGCCGACGACACCGTGAACACGTTTGTCGAAAAAGCTCAAACCGCAGACGGCTTTATTTTCGGTTCGCCCGTGTACTACGCTTCCGCAAGCGGCTCTATCACCTCGTTTATGGACAGGGCGTTCTATTCGGGCGGGCGCTTCCTCACCAACAAGCCCGCCGCGAGCGTCGCAAGCTGCCGCAGAGGCGGCGCTTCCGCAACGTTCGACCAGCTCAACAAATACTTCACCATCAACAATATGCCCGTGGTCTCCTCGCAGTACTGGAACCAGGTGCACGGCAACACTCCGGAACAGGTATTGCAGGACGAAGAGGGCTTGCAGACCATGCGCACGCTCGGCAACAATATGGCGTGGCTGCTGGGGTGCATTGAGGCGGGAAAAGCTGCCGGTATCGAGCCGCCCGAGCGCGAGCCGTTTATCCGCACCAACTTTATCCGCTGACGCATACTCCCGCCTTTGAGGGGCATACTATCCTCAAAGCGGTTCACCGCTTGAAAAGGAGGAGATCGTATGCAAGTTGAGATCGACCGTGAGGGCTGTATCGGCTGCGGAGTATGTGCGGATATTTGCCCGGACGTGTTCCGAATTGCCGGCGACGGACTCTCGGAGCTCATAGCGGATCCCGACGGACACGAGGACGCGGTGCGCGATGCGGCGCAGTCCTGCCCCGTAGAGGTTATCCATATCGACTGAACGTCCTCGGCGGATCATTACAAACAGAACAGCGGCGGGATCATTCGTATCCCGCCGCTCTCTTTATCATATTATTCAGCTTACTTCTGTTTCGCGTCAAGCTCGGCGTAATACTCCTCGGTTTTGCGGTGGTTCTCCTCGACAAGCTCGACAAGCCCGTCGCCGCCGATATCGTCACTGAGGATATGAGACAGATTGTAATAACCGCCGTCCGACGATTCGAGCGTGAGCTCTACGGCATGGAACGGCACTCCCGTACCCTCCGTAAACTCCTTTATTTCGAGAAGCACCTCCGCGGCATGAGCGGCGGACAGGTCGTCGGAGAGGATATAGATATTCAAAACCCCCGCCTGTCTGCCAAGCTCCGTGATATCCCGCGTACTGTCGGGCGCGAGAGCGCTGTTCGGGATACCGAAGTCGTAGCGCGAATCGCCCTCAAATATAAGCGTGCCATACGCCATATCCGAATCATACGGAAAATCAGGTCTTTCAAGCGCGCTGTCAACAAGCCTGCGGTATTCCATTTCGAGTTCCGTGCGGATGTTGCCGCCGTCCGTGATAAGGCGCGTGTAGTAGTCATACCGCATCTTCCCCGTCCGATCGTAGTTCACCGAAAAGTGGCTGTACTCAACGTCCGGCGTTGAGAAATGCGCCAAATAGGTGCCATCCTTGAACGAATAGTTCACGCTCTCGAGGACGTATCCCTCGCCCGGGTGGTTTTCGGCAACGTACTTTTTGGCGTTGCTCTTTACGATGAAGTATGAAACGGGATTACCGAGCAGAGAATCGGCGAATAACAGCAATCCTGCTATCATCGCGAACGCGACCACCGCCGCGATCACTCTTAACGGCTTTAACGCTTTAGCATTGATCTTCATTTTCAGCGCTCCTTTCGGTTTTTTTGCCGCCGAACGCGAAATGCAGCAGCATCGAGATCACTATCCCGCTCAGCGCGAAAAGGCTGTATATCAGTGAAATCATCAGCATGGTCACAAAATCGACCTGAGCCTCTTTGTAGATAAGCCCGAACGCGCTTATTATCAAGCTTGAAACGAACAGGATCACCGGCACCGCAAACAGCGCCTTCCAGCGGAACATAAGATACCCGAACACTCCCACGATCGGCATTATCAGACAGTTGAAGAACATATCCTCGCTTGCGGTTATGCTGAGCCCGAAAAATATGCCGAGCATCATAAGCACCGTGTAAACGATTGCGAGATGGCGCTTGACGTGCAGCAGCACTCTCGGAGATTCCGACGGCGGCACCGCGGGAACCAACTTCCCGTCCAACAGCATCGCGCACTCATTGCAGCCGTCCGCGTGGCTTCGCACCGCGTCCTCACTGTCCGCGCTCGCCACGCCGTCCCTGACGAGCGGGATAAGATCGCGGCAGATCTCGCAGTTTATCTTATTGTCATTCATAATCATAACCCTCCTCTTTCAGGATCCTTCGGATCTTTTCTCTGGTTCTGAAGAACATTACCCTCGCGGAGTTTTCGGATATCCCCAGCGCCTTGCCGATCTCGTAGAACGAGTAGCCGTCAATGCGCATCAGAGCCGCCTTACGCTGCCGCTCCGGCTCGCCGTCGATGATGACGCGGATACGTTCCGCGAGCTCGCGCCTCAGATAGTCCTCCTCCGCGGAGCTGCCGCCCGGCTGTTCAAGCTCGGTCAGCTCGAAGATATCCGACGTTTCGACCGTCCGTTTTTTCTTCCTCAGCCAATTTATCCACCTGCGTCGCGCTATCGTGAACAGCCATGTCTTTACGTCGCAGTCCGCGCGGAAGCTGCTTATCGACTTGACCACCTCAAGGAACGTCTCCGAGGCGAGATCCTCCGAGAGCGAAGCGTCGCGGCAGAGACTGAACAGATAGCGGTAAACGTCCTTGTAGTAGCCGGAATACAGTTCTTCCGTCACCGTCATACGCTTTCACCCTCTTTCTGTATGATTAGTGTCCTAAAAAACGATTTCGTTACAGGCTTACGCAAAAAAAATTTACAAAAGGCAAACCGCCGTGTCTACGGCGGTTCGCACAGACTGTCGATAAACCCTCATCTACTTCGTCAACGGCTTGTTCGGCAGCCACAAAGGCTAGCCGACAAGCCGTTTCCTCGTATCTGAGGGCTTCTCGACAGTCTGAGAAATGCGAGTTAAATGACTTTTTCTACAGGCTGAGCGAACCGCCGTATTTTTGGCGGTTCGCGATGCTAAATTAAATATATTATCGGCAATTTTTCTCGGAACTTTAGCGCTTATCCGTAACACTTGCCTATTATAAAAACAGTTCTCCCGCTGTGTCCTTGTAATACTCCGCCTGCGCCGCCCATAGCTTTCCGTAAACGCCGCCGCGGGCTACAAGCTCGTCGTGCGTGCCGCGCTCGGCTATCGTTCCGTTTTCCATTACCGTTATCTCGTCGCAGAAGCGGCAGGACGACAGACGGTGCGAGATGTAAACGGCGGTTTTCGTGCCGACTATGCCGTTGAACTTCGTGTAGATGTCGTGCTCGGATATCGGGTCGAGAGAGGCTGTCGGCTCGTCTAGGACGATAAACGGCGCGCCCTTGTATATTGCCCGCGCAAGGCAGAGCTTCTGTGCCTCGCCGCCCGAAACCTCCACGCCGTTCTCGTCGAAGTCCTTGTACAGACAGGTGTCTATGCCGTTCTCCATTCGGGAAAGCCGCTCGCCCAGTCCCGCGCGCTCAACGCAGTCACGAACCTTGTCACAGTCGTATTCCGTATCCGCCGCAATGTTTTCGGCAATGCTGAACGAAAACAGCCCCGAATCCTGGAACACCACCGAAAACAGCGCCATATATTCCTCGTACTGGTATTTCCTGATGTCGATGCCGTTGAGCGTTATCTCGCCCTCGGTCGGGTCGTAGAGACGGCAGAGCAGCTTTACGAGCGTGGATTTTCCGCAGCCGTTTTTCCCGACGAGCGCCATTTTCTCGCCGATACGCCACTTCAGATTTACGCCGCGCAGAACGTACTGCTCAGAATTCGGGTACTTGAACCACACGTTCTTGAACTCGAACTCGTATTCGTCGTCGTCGCGCTTTTCGGTCGGGAGCGTGCCCTTGTACTTCTCGTCGGGAATGTCGAGGAATTTGAACGCGTCGTCGAGGAAATCCACATCAATGGAGATATTCCCGAGACCGCTCGTCAGGGCGCTTATGCCGCTGCTTATCCTCGAAAAGTACATCACAAAGCCGATTATCTCTCCGACGGACAGCGCGCCCGATACTGCTCTCAGTGCCGCGAAGCCGTACATGATCAGCCTGGATATCAGCGTCGGCAGACACAAAAGAAGCCCGGCAACGCGCATTTTGCGCAGCACCTTATCCCATACGCTCACTGCGTCCATCGAGGAGCGTTCGTATTCGCGCATAATAAGTTCCTGTTCATCGAAAATGCGCACGTCCTTGCCGTTTTGATAATTTCGCGAAATGTTTTCGATATAATAAGAGGATGTCCGCTCGCTCTGTATCTTTTTGCGGTCGTTCATCGCGTCGGACATAAATCTGAACATTGTTTTGCTCTCAATAAGCCCCCACATTGCTTCCAGTGCCGCGACGACCGCTACCACCGCGACAAGTCCCCACGGCGAGCCTACAAAGCTCATAAATCCCTCCGACTTTGGAGCGCTGCGCAGCGCAAGCGGAAGTATCATCACTATGCCCGCTATTATCGTGATAATACCGGTAACGAGGTTGAACATTCCGTAGGACACCCTGTTCATACGCCCGAAACCCTGCTGCATACGCTGCTTGGCGATATGCGTTTCGGGATTTTCGATATGAACATAGTCCATATGGAGTATCTTTTCCCACAACACGCGGTTATCGTAGCTCGCGCTCGCAAACGAGTGGCAGTTTTTTCGCCTGTCTATCGTTGTCACGGCGAAATAAAGTCCGAGTGTAACAGCCGCCGTTATCAGCACAAAAATTATTATATCCCGCCAAGGCTCACCCGAAACCACCTTGTCGATAAGCTGCGAGGTCAACCAGACCGCGAAAAGGCTGTTTGCGGTATTCAGCACTTCCTTCGCGATACCGCGCGCGAAACATCCCTTGTCGGCTTCATCAAACATAGCCAGACAGCGCCTTACCACTTTTACGGTCTTGCTCCAATTCCGCTTCTGTTTATTCTTCATAGCCGCCGTCCCCTTTCTTGTCGTTGTAGTAGCTGCTCTGCATTTCAAACAGCTCCGCGTATTTTCCGCCGAGAGCCATAAGCTCCGCGTGAGAGCCCTCCTCGGCAATGCCGCCGTCAGCAATCAGGATTATCCTGTCGCAGAAACGCGTCGAGGCGAGCCTATGCGAAATGAAAACGCTGGATTTGCCTTTGGAAAAATCCGCGTAGCTGAGATACATCTCCTGCTCGGCTATCGGGTCGAGCGCCGCAGTGGGCTCGTCGAGCAGCAGCACGGGAGCGTCCTTGTAGAGTGCCTTCGCAAGCGCCAGCTTCTGCATTTGTCCGCCCGAAAAGTCGGTCGCGTCCTCGTACACCGACTTGATGAGGCGCGTGTTTTGCTGTTGCGGCAAATCCATGACTTTGTCGTAGATGCCCGATTTTTTCATGCAGTCGAACACTCTCGGCATATCCGTTTCGTCCGTCTTGCTGCCGGAGATATTCTCCGCGACGGTGACGGGCAGCACGTCGATATCCTGAAACACCGTACCGAACAGCTTGAAATACTCGCGGCGGTCGTACCCGCGTATCGGCTTGCCGTTAAGCAGTATCTCGCCCTCAGTAGGCTCGTACAGTCCGCACATCAGCTTTATCAGCGTGGTCTTTCCCGCGCCGTTCAAGCCCACCATTGCCAGCTTTTCGCCGCGGTTCAGCTTGAACGAGATGTTCTTTATCGTAGGCTTTTCCGCGCCCGAATAGGTGTAGGAAACGTTACGAAATTCTATTTCGTATTTATCGCATTTGTCGGGCTTTTCGCCTAAGCATTCGGTCGGCTCGGGGAGCTCGAGATACGCCCGCACATAGTTTGTGATGTTGGATAGCCACTGATACGCGCTTATCTTGTCACACCAATCGCGCACCGCCTGCGACAGCATAAATATCGAGTTGAAATACAGCACGAAATCGCCCGCGCCGATACTTCCGTTCATTACCAGCCATACAATGTAGACGGTCGCGGCACAGTTGCCTATTATGACGACTATATGCGAGAGCATATCATGGCGGTATTCCCACGCGTCCTGCTGCTCGTACCAGTCCATGCGCTTTTGATAAACGCGGTCATAGACGTCCTTCAGCCAACGCTGCATACCGAAAATGCGGATATCCTTTGCGCTGCTGAACTTACTGTCCGTGCCGATACACGTTATATAGCCAAGCTGACGGTCAAAGGTCTGCCAGTTGTCCACCATATTCCATATCCAGTTCATCTTGTGCTTGTTGATGTAATAACCCGCAACGGCAGGAACGCCGATTATCAGTATCAGCCACGGGTCGAGCATTGACAGGATACCGCCGTATGCAAGTACCTGAAGCGCCGCGACGATAGTGTCCTTCATCGTACCGAGCCCCGCCTCGGAAATGCTGTTCACCGAGGTGTAGGCTTTCTGACACATATCGTTTATCTTTGGGTTTTCGGTGTCCTCGTAGGATATGTTCATCTTCTTGCGCATTAGCCTGCCGAAAAGGTTCGCGGACAACTTAAACCGTCCGTTGGTGCTGATACGCCAATCGGCACAGCTGACTATACAACCCGACAATATTCCTCCCGCTATCAGTACCGCGCAGATAATGCCGAGCACTACCCTGTCCGACGACCCGAGCGCGAACTCGACGACGTACTTGTCGGTGTAGGTCGCAAACAGACCGTTTGCGGTGACGAAGATAATTTTCAGTACCATAGCCCAGAACAGTCCGCGCGAGAATTTCCAGCTCTCCTTTAATATAAACACCATATTATTCGGTATAGAATATTTGAGCTTGGAAAGCTCCTCGCGGTATTTTCGTCCCGCTTCCAACTGCTTTTCCTTGGTATATTTCGCGACTTTTACGCGTTTCAAACAGATCTCCTCCTCGCAAATATATTCGGATAAGCCGCCGCGAAGATCAAGCACGCAGGTGCATCAAGGCGTGCCCGATATTTGCGGCTTTGCTTATCTTCGGGGAAGTATCGCTTATATTATCCGCTGTTTACTTCCCGAATATATATTAGCAAAAAAATAACCGTCCGTGTTGATTTCGGAACGAACGGTCAAAATACGGAACGAATTGTAAAAATCACGCGGTTTTAACGGGTATCATAAGCTCGGTCGCGAATACTCCGTCCTCGTTCTGGCGGTTGACGTAGCCGCCGTACTTCTTTACTACGCGGTCAATGCGGAACAACCCGTAGCCGTGCAGCGGCTCGGCGGAATCGCTTTCCTTGGTGGAGAGATAAGCGCCGCGCTCCTTGCGCACCTCACCCGCGGCATTCTGCACCGAGAGATAGAGCTGCCCCTTGAGCTTTCCGATGTACACGCGCATAAACCGCTCCTCCTCGGGCAGCGACGCACACGCCTCCACCGCGTTGTCGAGCATATTCCCGAGTACCGAACACAGCTCCACGTCGCTCATCGGCAGCCCCTCGGGAACGTTCGCCTTGACGTTCAGACGTATATTGAGCTTGGCTGCGGTGTTCAGCTTGCTGTTCAGTATCGCGTCCGCCATTACGTTGCCGGTCTTGATGACCGTATCAACGTTGTCGAGATCGTCCGCGAGCTGCTCAAGGTAGCCCGAAATTTTATCGAGCTCGCCCTTGCCGAGCCATATCTTCATATTCTGGATATGGTTGCGGTAGTCGTGCCGCCAGCCGCGTATCTGACGGTACATATTCTGTATCTCTCGCACCTGCTTTTCGATAAGCTCGCTCTGAAAGCGCTCGATACGCTTGTCGACCATATTCCACAGCGCGCGCCGTATTACAAAAAAAACGACTGTTCCAATGACCGCCAATAAAAGGATAGCGCCGATTATTACAAATATTTTCATATTTTACCTCGTGTAGTACGCAATAAATTTCTCGTTGATCTCCTTGTACAGCCGACGCGATATCGGGATAATACCGCCGCCGTCAAGGGTGAGCTCCGTTTTGCCGATACTGCGGACGAACCGCAGATTGACGATATACGAGCGGTGACAGGCGGCAAAGCAGTCGGGGAGCAGCTCGGCGAGCGTGCTTATTCCCGCGGCGCAGTCCAGCGTCTTGCCGTCGGAGAGACGGACAACGGTTTTCTTGCCCATTGCCTCGCAGTAGATTATCGTATCGGGGGAGACATGGAGCGTGCCCTCCTCACATTCAAGCATTATCTCGTTTTCGGGAACGCGCTTTTTGACGTATCTGTCCAGCACCGCGAACAGCTTTTCACGGTTGACGGGCTTTAACAGGTAATGCAGGGCCTCGACCTCATAGCCGTCCGCCATATGCTCGGGATAGCCCGTCACAAACACGATCGGCAGCATATCGCCCCCGGCGCGGAGCCTGCGCGCGAGCTCCATTCCGCTGATGCTTTTCATTTCTATATCGAGCAGCAGCAGGCTGCACGGTTTGTCGGGATAGTTGAACAGGAAGTTCTCGGCGCTCGCGTACTCGTCGATATCAAGCGCGAACGGCTTGTCCGCCGACCATTCCCCGAGGAGCCGCCGAAGCTCCGCGGCACATTCCTCGCTGTCGTCGCATACTGCTATCGTAATGGGCATTTTCTCATCTCCCGTCGTTAATGATAAGGAAATATTCTTATAAAATTTAAAGCCTTATTTTATGCGGTTTTCCCCGCCTCCGGCAGGGAAAACCGCAATTAAATCAGTATTCCATAATTATATTATATAT
>CAMWVP010000049.1 GCA_947177735.1 uncultured Clostridia bacterium | reverse complement strand
ACTATCCTCTTCGTCGGCAGCGTCAGATTTGTATATGAGACAGCATACGATATGGTACCTTACCGGCATACAGAAAGCAGGGCACGGTATACCGGGCTACCGCCCGACATCATCGGACAATGAGGAATCGGAGGACGGCGGAGAGCAGCGGGATACGGTCGAGCTCGCCGAGGATTGGTCGGGCGTCGCTGAGCGTATGCAGGTGGATATGGAGTCGTTCGGCAGACAGCGCGGCATCGAGGCGGGCTTGCTCACGCAGAACCTCCGCGAGGTCAACCGCGAACGCTACGACTACACCGAGTTTCTGAAGAAGTTCGCGGTGCGCGGCGAGGTGATGAAGATAAACCCCGACGAGTTCGATTACAACTTCTATACCTACGGACTGGAGCTGTACGAGGATATGCCGCTTATCGAGCCGCTGGAGTACAAAGAGGTCAAGCGTATACGCGAGTTCGTTATCGCCATCGATACGTCGGGCTCCGTTTCGGGCGAGCTGGTGCAGGCGTTCGTGCAGAAAACCTTCAATATCCTGAAATCGACCGAAAGCTTTTTCAGCAAGATAAACATTCACATTATCCAATGCGACGCGGCGATACAGGAAGACGTTAAAATAACCACCCAAAAGGAGTTTGACGATTATCTTAGAACAATGCGGATACAAGGGCTCGGCGGCACGGACTTCCGCCCGGTGTTCAGCTATGTCAACTCGCTTGTAGAGATCAAGGAGTTTGAGAACCTCAAAGGGCTTATTTACTTTACCGATGGCTACGGGGAGTTTCCGTCGAGAAAGCCGCCGTATGAAACGGCGTTCGTGTTCGTTGACGAGGGCGACAGCGCTCCCGCCGTACCGCCGTGGGCGATAAAGCTGGTGCTGAGGAGGAACGAGATATGACAGATTCGCGGAGAGGCAGTGCTTTGTACTCGATGACGATCGGCATATGCGGAAGCATTTTTCATAAATGAGATCTTTTTACGGAGGAAAAAATGAATATAAAACAAGCTAAGGACGATATCAAAAATGCCGTGTCCGCATATCTGACGCGCGACAAGTTCGGGAACTTCGTTATCCCGATAGAAAAGCAGCGTCCGATATTTCTTATGGGCGCGCCCGGTATCGGCAAGACCGCGATAATGGAGCAGATAGCCGAGGAGATGAACATCGGTCTCGTCAGCTACTCTATGACCCACCACACCCGTCAGTCCGCGCTCGGTCTGCCGTTTATCACGCAGAAGAACTACGGCGGCGAGATGTACAGCGTCTCCGAGTATACGATGAGTGAGATCATCGCGAGCGTTTATGATACGATGGAGTTCACGGGAGTGACCGAGGGAATACTGTTCCTCGACGAGATAAACTGCGTTTCCGAAACGCTTGCCCCCGCTATGCTCCAGTTCTTGCAGTACAAGACCTTCGGGCGGCACCGCGTTCCGAGCGGCTGGATAGTCGTCACGGCGGGCAATCCGCCGGAGTACAACAATTCCGTGCGCGAGTTCGATATCGTAACATGGGACAGATTAAAGCGCATAGACGTCGAGGCGGACTATGACGCGTGGAAAGAGTACGCCTACTCCAAAAACGTCCACACCGCGATAATCACCTACCTTGACATCAGAAAGGACGATTTTTATAAGATAGAGACTACCGTAGACGGCAAGAGTTTCGCGACGGCGCGCGGCTGGTCGGATCTGTCGGAGATGATAAAGCTGTACGAGCAGAAAGATTTTCCGGTCAACGAGCAGCTTATCGGGCAGTACCTGCAAAACAAGAAGATTGCCAAGAGCTTCGCTGTTTATTACGACCTGTTTAACAAGTACAAGTCGGATTATCAGGTCGATAAAATACTCGAGGGAAGCGCTGATAAAGAGATCGTCGAGCGCGCAGGTGCGGCTAAATTTGACGAGCGGCTGTCGCTTATCGGGCTTATGCTTGACGGGATGGCGGACGGGATACGCGGCGCGTTCCTGCTCGAGCAGGAGCTCACGGAGCTTGTGGGCTGCCTGAAGATCGCGAAATTTGACTTCACCGTCGACAAGAGCTTCGAGGATTCGATCAGGCGGCAGATCGATGCCAAGCAAAAGGAGATCGACGTCGGCAAGAAAGCGTCTAACATCTCGGCGGATCGGGAGTACGTTCTTCGTGCGGTGATCGAGATGCTCGGCGAGCAGATCGCGGCGTTCGCGGAAAAACAGCCCAAGAACTCCGACGAGGCGTTTGATATCGTCAAAGCCGACTTCAATAAGCGCAAGAAGGTTCTCGAAATCAAGGTCACTACGACGGGCGGTATGCTGTCCAACGTGTTCAAATTCTGTGAGGAGGCGTTCGACAAGAACGGGCAGGAGATGCTCATCCTCGTCACCGAGCTTACGATAAACCCCTACGCGGCACATTTCATAAGCAAATACGGCTGCAAGGAGTACTTCGAGCATAACAGGGATATGCTCTTCTTCGAGCGGAAAAAGGAGATAATCGCCGAGATAGACGAGTTGAACCTTGACGAAGAATGACCGAAATAACATGCGGACTGCTATTGATTTTTCGGCGGATATGTGCTATAATATTTATAATCCAATTAAATATTTCCAAAATCTTATTGCTTCCCCCGCCGCAGACGGGGAAACAATAAAAAATGAAAATAGTAACCGGAAACATTTTATTGACGGAGCAATAAGATTACAGGAGAATCATTTTTTTACTTGTAAAGGAGAATGGATATGCGTAAGAATTTCGGAGCGAAGCCCTTTCTGGCACCTCAGCCCGTGCTGATCGTCGCCACCTATGACGAGAGCGGAAACCCCAATGCCATGAACGCAGCATGGGGCGGTATGTGCGGAGCGGACGAGATAATGATCGATCTCGGCGCTCATCTGACGACCGATAACATCGCCAAAACAAAGGCGTTTACCGTTTCTATCGCGAGCGGAAAGTATGCCGCGGCTTGTGATTATGTCGGAGTGGTCTCGGGCAAGGACGCTCCCGACAAGATGCAAAAGGCGGGCTTTACCGTGACAAAGAGCGAGTTCGTCAACGCTCCCGTCATCAACGAGCTTCCTATTGCACTGGAGTGCGAGCTTATAGAGGTGTTCCCGGGAGGAAAGCACATCGGCAAGATCAAGAACGTTTCCGTCTGCGAGTGCGCGCTCGACGACAAGGGCGAGATCGACCTTGCCAAGCTCGACATTATAGTAGTAGACCCGTTCTATCACGGCTATTATCGTCTCGGCGAAAAGGTCGGCGACGCGTTCAAAAGCGGATTTGCGCTGAAGTAAGACACAAAAACCCCGCGGTGAATTGGCATTACTGCGGGGTTTATTTTATCGAATTATTTCCGCACTTTCCGCAATTTGAGCAACCGTTGCATATCGGCTTGCTGCCGCACATTGCACAACTGTTGCCATAATGCGGAACGTACAATTCATTTTCGGGTATCACGTTCCCGAAGCGGTCGGTGAGGCTCCACTCTATCGGCTTGCCGAGGAAGTTCATTCCCGACTTGAACGACATTTCGCTTTGTATCTGCTTTTTCGGCAGGACATAGCGCCTGCCGTCCTTGATAAAAACCGTTCCTGTTTCGATAAAGCAGAAAGTGATATTTCGGCTTACACACTCGATTTGCAAGTTTTTCACCCAATCGAAATCGCACGGTCGTGAGCCGTCGTAATTCTCGCCGCCGCAGACCACCTGCTCTATTTGCCCGCTGTCAAGATACTTCCCGACGCTTACGGCGCCGATAAACGGCGCGCACATTATTCCCTTGTGCTTGAACGGCAGATCGAGAAGTATCGGAATACGTTCATCTGCGCGGCGCTGATTTTCACAGGTCACGTTGAACATAACATTTTCCCAACCGTCGCCCCAATCCTCGGGCAGACATTCCCGAACGCGCTGAGGACGCTTCGTGAGCAGAAAGAATTTAACGTCCGGGCGGCAGCGAATTATCTCCCAAGCTTCATTTCGCCACGCGTCGGCTTCTTCCAGAAAGAAATCCGAGGTCATACAAACGCGTATCAGCTCGCCGCTCTGAACTTTGAACGCGCCGCTGCGGTTCTTTTGCAGCGGATAATCAAACGCTGTTTTGGTGCGGTAGATATCCGCGCCGTTTTTGTCGCGCTGCTTATCGAGAAAATACATATAGCAGTGTTCACAGCCCTCGGAGCATTTTACACAGCCGTGCCACGGATTCCAGATATCGTGCATTTCACCCTCCCGCGTTTTTGTTTCGCCGCACCGGCACGGGTATTCCCATTATAGCGCTTATTTTGATCGAACGTATAATGTTGCATTTATTATATCAAATTCGTGCGAATTTGTCAATGCTTAATACTAGTTCCCGGCTGAAAGTAGACAAATGATTTGCGAGGATATTTTGTGTCCTGCAAGGAAGAGGACGACGGCAGGCTGACGCCTGCCTAGGACGATGACGAAGCAGGGCGCAAAATAGACCGCAAAGAATGTCTATTTTCAGTCGGGAATTAGTATAAGTTCGTCAAGTACCTTTGCGATATCCCCGTCGATAAGGATAGACTGCGCGGCTATCTCCTGCGGGCAGCTTGCATCTCCGAGATTAACGCACGCGTAGGTCGCCTTCGGATTTGCGGCGGTAAGCTGCCAAAACGGATATTTTATAATAACGGGAGTGTTGTAGCCGACGCCCAATTCGAGATATAATACCCGTGAATTTTTCCGCGAACGGATAAAATCCGAGTAACGCACCGCCGCCTTGTGCCAGCCCTCGTCCTCGACAAATTTGTCGTCCGCGCGGAGATTCATTACAAGCGGCTTTCCGCAATGCGGACATTTCGGCAATAACTCTGACGGAATTTTCATATCCTGCTGCAGTTCGTACATCTGCTTAACGATTTTTTCATTATCAAAGGTTTCATTGCAGCAGGGCTCGGAGCATTGAAACAGCCCGTAATCGCCTTGCGTATAAAACAGCCGCTTTTTATCAAAGCCCGATTTCTGAAAGCAATGATCGACGTTAGTGGTCAACACGAAATAATCCTTGTCCTCTACAAGCTCAAACAGATCACGGTAAACGAATCTGGGTGGCTCGGTATAGCGGTTCAGCATTATATTGCGGCTCCAGAACGCCCAAAATTCCTCGGCGGTCTCAAACGGATAGAACCCGCCCGAATACATATCGTGAAAATCGTATTTTTCCTCAAAATCGGCGAAGTTTTCGCGGAAACGCTCTCCCGAATAGGTGAATCCCGCCGCCGTCGAAAGCCCCGCACCCGCGCCGATAACGACCGTTTCGGCAGCGTTCAGCGCAGCCTTGAGCCGTTCAATCTCCCTCGAGTAATCTCTTGTAGATCGTGTAGTCTTCGTCCTTGAAAACATTGAATATCACCTCGATATTTTGATTATCGCGCAGAAATTCACTCACGGTTTTAACGGCGATCTCCGCGGCTTTTTCGTTCGGGAAATGAAATTCTCCCGTTGAGATACAGCAGAACGCAATGCTTGATATTCCGTTTTGCACAGCCGTTTTCAGGCATTCGCTGTAACAGGATTCCAATTGCTCGCAATGCTCTTTGGTCAGTTTCCCGCCGACGTACGGTCCTACCGTGTGGATAATTTTATCGCACGGCAGATCATACGCGGCGGTTATTTTCGCTTGTCCGACAGGCTCTTCATAGCCTTGCGGCGTTTTGGATAATGCGCGCATAATCTCCGCGCACTCCAAACGCAGCTGCACTCCCGAAAATGTGTGTATCGCGTTATCGATACAGCCGTGGCACGGACAGAAGCAGCCCAGCATTTGCGAGTTCGCGGCGTTGACAATAGCGCCGCATTTCAGCGTGGTTATATCGCCCTGCCACAAGTAAACGCGCGGTTTTACGGGCGTTAAGTTTTTGTAATCCACAACGCCCTTTTCGGCGGTCAGCTCTCTTAAAAATTCGTCCTGAACCGCGAGAAAATCTTCCGAAGCGGGCTTTGGAGCACGCACGTTCACAAGACTGCGGAACAGCCGAAAGCGCTCTTCCGCGCTTTCGGGAACGGCAATATTTTTATAGTCGGCTTTTTCCGACAGCAGATATTTTATCAAGTACGATAGCTTTTCGGAACGGTTCACAATTATCCCAGCCTTTCTACCGCCTTTACCGGACAGCTCTCATAGCACGCTCCGCAATGCAGGCAATGCTCGGCGGCTATCTTAAACGGCTTGCCCGATCGTATACAGCGCTGCGGACAAACCTTCTGACATTTTCCGCAGCCTACGCATTTGTCGGTTATTTGATAACCCTTGCACTCCGCTTTCCCATTCCCGATAACGTAGGTCTCTCTGAAAATCGGGTTCACACCGAGATTAAAATATTCGATCTCCGCGTTCTTGATCTCAAAAACAATACCTATATTTCTTGTATCGTTTGGGTATACGTTAGCGAGATAAGGCTGCTCCTCGAAAATGGTATCGATACAAGCGCCCTGCCTTTCGTCCGATACGGGAACGGCTTTTGCGGAAAGACGTATCATTTCTTTGAAGCGCGTGTAAGCGAGTATCTGCACTCTGCCGTCCGCAAGAAGCTCACGGCAGAAGTTCTTTCCTCTCGCGGTAAAGAAATATAAGCTCTCATCGTCGAAGTGAATAGCGCTGATACAGCGTATCTGCGGTGAGCCGCTGCCGTCAACTGTAGCGAAAGACAGCACACCGACAAGCTTTAATTTTTCAAGACAGGTTTTTGCGTCCATTTACTTGTCCTCCCTTTCGATTATTTTTACTCTGTCGGGCTTTCTCGGCTTGAAATGCGGCTGTTCGCCGTCGATATATCCCAGTATCACAAAGCAAACGCAGGAATAATTTTCTGGAACTCCCCACGCTTTCAGCAGCTCTGCGCCCTCGGGGTTGTCGAACGTTTCCTCGCCGCGTGAGATAATACAGGACGATATGCCAAGCTCGGTTGCCTGCAATACCATATTTTCCGCAATGCAGAACGCGTCTGCGACACGGAACGCAAAGTTATTCTGACCGAAAATCGCCGCGACGCACGGCGCACCGTAAAATCCGTTTTTAATGGTCGGATCGTCGATAGTGCTGGGCTGCTCCGCGGAAACATAAGAGCCGACAAGCCGCGAACGGTCGAACCTCGCGAGGTTCATGATCCCGAGCTTTGTTGTCAGCGCCTTATCGCGTATGCCGATGATCATACTCCTCTGACCGCCGCCCGCGTTGGGCGCGTAATTCCCCGCTTCGAGAATAAGCTCCAGATCGGCGCGAGAGATTTGCTTGTCGGTGTATTTCCGTATTGAATGACGAGCCTTGATAATATCCATTAACATATTGATCACTCCTTACGAGATTTCTTTCCAGCATTGCGGATCGGCGGCGTAGAAATTGCCGTTTTTGCCGCTCGCTACGGCGGGGCAGCCTCTGCACCAAGCTTTCAACTCGCATTTCGCGCATTTCTCGAATTTAGCGTAGTCGCGGTATTGTTCCATTTCGCACACCCATACGTCCGCGATCCTGTCGTCGAATACGTTTCCGACCTTGCTGTTCTGAACTCTTCGGCACGCGAAAATATCTCCGTTCGGGAGTATCGTCAGATGACAATTCCCGCAGTTGCAGCCGCCGTAAATCGTGTCCTTGTCGGCGTTTTCGGGTATCTTGAAACCGCCCGTCTCGTATTCGTACAGCGTCCACAAATGGTCTTTTTTATTAAAATAGGTGGAGCAGCCTTGCGCTTCGTATTCCTTGAATTTCTTATCGCATAATTGCAATAATTCCCGATAGCGCAGAGGCTCGATATTCGTGTCCTTTTCCTCGCTCGTGGGGCAGTACCGCGCGAACGCGAAAACGTCCGCCCTGTTCGCGACCGTATCGATGATATCGGGGATCTCCTCGATATTGGTTCCCGAAACCGTTGTCATAACCACCGCGCGGATTCCCGCTCTCTTTATGCAGGCAAGCTTTTCAAGTGTGATATCGAAGCTGCCGGGCTTGCGGAACCAATCGTGCGTTTCCCTCATTCCGTCAAGCGAGAGCTGATACTTTTCGCAGCCGAGCGACTTTAATTCACGGCAAACCTCGTCGTTCAGATGAAACGGATTGCCGAGTATCGTAAACGGTATCTCGTGCTGCTTCAACAATTTCAGCAGCTCCCAAAAGCTTGGGTGCAGAATGGGATCGCCGCCCGTTATGTAAAAGTACGGCAGACGGTCATAGACCTTGCAGAAATCAAGGCAGTTGTAGAACGTGTCTTGAATCTGCTCCCAATTCATAGAGTCGAGCGCCTTGCAATTGTTCTCGGAGAAGATGTAGCAATGCTTGCAGCGCTGATCGCAGTCGTCAGTGATGTGCCACTGAAAGGAAAAGTACTTGCTCATTGTGATTACCTCGCATATGTTAATCGGTCTCCCGAATAATTTCGTATATTCCCGATCGGATTTCTCCGTTCGGGAACGTTCGCAATCATCAACAGATGATTACTTGTCGCCCGCTCCGCACGCAGAGCCGCAAGCGGAGGGCTTCTCCTCGGGCTTGTCACCGGAACCGCAGGCAGAGCCGCAAGCGGAGGGCTTATCGCCCGAGCCGCACGCAGCGGGCTTGTCGCCCGAACCGCAGGCAGAAGCTGCCCCCAGAGCGGAAGCCGCCGCAACGCTGTTGTCGCTGTTCCAATCGGATAAATTTGCAAGTGCCATAGTAATGACCTCCGTATTTTATTCGGAATTTCTTCCGTAACTTAATTCTAACACAACATCTAAAGTTTTACAAGTACGCACTTTTTTATTACCTAGTTACCTTTTTGTAACCTTTCCGCTGCACTCGGGAAAAAGAGAAAGGCTGCGCAGTTTAGGGTGATAGCGATATAGAAGTTTTTCAAAAATATCGTTAAAAGACAAATACAACGGATTATGAAAACAGGAATCAATTATTGTATTGATTCCTGTTTTATACTATGTTTAATTAAAAAAGAACTTTATTTGTGTAATCAGTGTAGGACGAGAGCACTTCGCCATACACTGGTCAATTTTTTTACGGGTGCAAATTTTATCTAAAGTTTAATAGGGGATTAGTATTACTTACTAATTCCAGCCTCTATCTTCCATTATGTATCTTACCTCTCAAACAATGCAGCTTACCGAAATTCGGTTGACTTTACTTGTTCTCCCGTGTTATGATTATCACAGAGAAGTATAACATTAATACATATTGATTTTTCGTCGGATCTATGATAAAATTATATATGTAGGCATTATCCCTCATAACAAAAGAAAGCGGTGAAATCATGCTCTCTGTACTTGTAATAGAAGACGACAAAACGATAAACAGTCTGCTTTGCAGTATTATAACGAAAAGCGGCTACTCCGTAGATAGTGCCGAAAATGGACTTGACGGACTTGAAAAAGCGTTGTCGGGTGACTATAATATTATTCTTATGGATTTGATGCTACCCTTGAAAACGGGAGAGGAAGTGTTGAAGTCGCTGCGCTCTGTCAAGAACACACCTGTTATCATCATCTCGGCAAAGTTGGAGGTGTACAACAGAATAGAGCTTTTCAAGATAGGTGCTGACGATTATATTACCAAGCCCTTTGATATTGATGAGGTCATGCTTCGCATACAAGCTGTGCTTCGTCGAACCGGGGTGCAGACCTCCGTTCCGCTCACATTCAGAGATATAAAGCTCGATACTGATTCAAAGCGTGTTTATGTCAAAGGAAACGAGGTCACCTGCACGGCTATGGAGTATGCGATACTGGAACTGATGCTGAAAAATCCCAAAACTATATTCTCAAAACGCAGGCTTTACGAAAGCGTTTCCGGCGATACATATTTAAGCGATGACAACACAATGAATGTACATATCAGTAATTTGCGAAAAAAGATATCAAAGTTCACCTCGGAGGAATACATCGAAACTGTTTACGGGATGGGGTATCGTCTGGTAAATTAAGATTTTCTTTAGATTTGGTGAAGAATCTTTAAAACATCGTATGTTATCATAAGAGCAGGAAAGAAAAGGAGGTTTGCAAAATGGAAAACATTATCCTGCAAACATACGGATTAACCGTAAAATACGGCAATTTTCTTGCTCTTGATGATGTAAGTATTAGTCTCAAAAACAAGCATATCTACGGCTTTATCGGTGAGAACGGCGCAGGCAAAACAACACTGATGAGAGTGCTGACGGGGTTGCTTTATCCAACAAGCGGTTCCTTCTCGCTGTTTGGTAAGAACGAGTCGTCCGACATTCTGAAAATGCGCCGACATATCGGAAGCACCATTGAAGCTCCTGCCCTTTATCCGGAATACTCCGCTTACCGTAATCTGGAATTACAGCGTATCCTTATTGGCAATCCCGACAAGGAAATATGTAATAAGCTACTCGGTATGGTGGGGCTGACCGAGGTTAAGGATAAGAAGGTAAGGAAGTTCTCTATGGGCATGAAGCAGAGGCTCAGCATAGCAATGGCTCTTGTCGGAAAGCCGAGACTGCTTATACTCGATGAGCCGATAAACGGTCTTGATCCTAAAAACATATCCGAACTGCGCAGCTTGCTCAAAAGGCTGAATGAGGAAAATGATGTGACGCTGTTCATATCAAGTCATATCCTTAACGAGCTTTATCTGCTTGCCACCGATTATTATATTATCCACAAGGGGAAGATAATCGAGTCGCTCACCCATGATGAGCTTGACGAAAAATGCCGGCAGTACATAAAAATAAAGACATCCGAGCTGCCGAAATGTATAACCGTCATTGAGGGTGAGTTCCATGATGCGGGATACACTGTCATTGATGATGAGACCTTGCACCTATTCTCGCATACCGACAGGGCTGAAAGCATAGCCAAGCTTCTTATGGAGAATCATATTGTCACTAAGGAATTCTCGGTTACGGAACAAAGCCTTGAAGAATACTTCCTTGGTATCACGGGAGGTGACGGCAATGTATAATCAGCTAATGGTCGAAAAATATAAAGCCAAAAGATTTATTATAATGTATCTTGCGGCGGCTGTTCTTGCAGCAGCGGGATTTTTCCTCGGATTGCTCAAGCTCCCCGAAAATCTTGATACGGCAGCGGTGTTTTCTTTGTCGATCTGCGACGCGTCCTTTATGTTTATTATTTCACTTGTTGCAGCCTGGTTTGCAGGAAATGATTTTCAAAACCGAACGATACATAATGAAATAAAATCAGGATACAGCCGTTTTTCAGTATTCATTGCAAGAACTATCACTACCGTTATTATGGCAATGCTGCTTCATTTGATCTATGTATTCGCAACAGTTCTTGGATTTGCCGTTAAAAATAGATTTGACAGCAGTATATTTTCTGTTACAAATTTTGTTTGGATGCTGGTAGTCATGCTGCAGATATGTGCCAACATCTGTATCGTTATGTTTATCGTTTTTGCCCTCAAAAAAGTTACATCGGGAATAGCAGTAACAGTTGTTTTCAGCTTTGTGTCCTGCAACATTCTCAGAAACTTCATCAGCAAGAGTGTTTTCAGACTGACCTGTTTTAGTCTTGCACAAACGAGCGATAGCAGTACACTTGCATTGTCAGCGGTGTTTGCAGCAGCGGTGATAATTATTTCGCTGACAGCTACACACTTTATTTTCAGAAAAGCCGAGATAAAATAAGGAGATGATACAGCGGTGGAAATATTTGTTATAATAGCGCTTTCTGCCGCTGTATGCGTTCTTTCGGCAAAGCTATTTTCTTTAAAAAGCAGGATAGGCTCGATATCAAAGCAGCTCGATGATAAAGATAATACTCTTATCACAACTCAACTCAACGGTGACGAGCTTGAAGCTGTCGTAAAAAAGATAAACCTTATGATAGAGAACGATCATAAGGCGAAAGTTGAAATAAGTAAGGAGCAGATTGCGCTGAAGCAGGCAATTGCCGATATTTCTCACGACATACGCACTCCGCTTACAGCAGTAGTAGGATATCTACAGCTTGCGGAAAATGAAGACCATAGGACGAACATAAGCATCGCCCTTGAACGCGCAAGGTATTGCAGCAGTCTTGTGAATGACTTCTTTGAACTGTCAATCATCGATTCAAAGGGCTGCGAGCCTGTTATGGAAAGCGTCGATGTGAATGATATGCTTTGCGAGCTAATACTTGCTAATTTCCCGAACTTTGAAGCCAAAAGCATTACTCCCCGGTTTGAGGACAGCGGCAAACCTGTTTATGCTTATGCAGACAGAAAAATGCTCACAAGGGTCATACAAAATCTTATATCAAACGGTATTAAATACGGCAGTGATCGGCTTGACTTCACTCTCACTGCCGATGAAGCAGTACATATATCCGTATCGAATCCCATATCGGATAATGAGATAGATACGGAGAAAATGTTTGATAAATTCTACCGCGCAAGCAGATCGAGGACAGCCAACGGTGCAGGAATCGGGCTTTATATCTGTAAGCAGTTTATTGAAGCAATGGATGGCAGTGTTTCTGCTTCCGTCAGAGATGGTGTCCTGACAATTACGGTCACTCTTGGTATTTATGATGTGAGTGTGTAGAATAATAATGATCGTTCTTAATAATCAAACATGGGGGAGCAAGGCAGGGAATCCCTATATTTATATCCATATGAATACTTCTGCGTTAAGACTGATATGGCAAGCTATAATAATTACCGAAAGGACAGCTTACAATGATTGATGAGATTTATAACTACCGCCAGAGCAGTCTGCTGACCGTCCCGATTTCGGAAGAATGGGAAACGCTCTGCATTAAGTTTGAGGAAATGCTGACCGATGACCAGCTCACAATGTTCCATAAGCTCTGCGATCTGCAAAGTGCTTCTGCCACTGACGATATGAGGGTTGCATACAAGGCAGGATTCAAGGACGGAGCAACAGCTATGATCGAAGTTATGGAATAAAGGTCTAAATTGATAATGTTTTGGAATAGTCTTATTCCTGTGATACGGGGATAAGACTATTTTCTTTTCTGTAGAATAACTTTTCAATAAGGTGTAGTTTAGTATTTGGTCTACACTTACCATTCTATAAGTTCAAAATTCAGACTTTTTTCAGAGACATTCATCAGAGGAACGATTAGACATTTTTGTATTCTCTGCACGTAAAACTATGGTTTAATTTGTGAGATTTTACAAAAGTGATAAATTCATCACTTTTCTCTTGACAACAAGTCTTGAAAGTGATATAATTGTAACATAGAGAGATAAATAAATCACATTAAGGAGCGATTGTTATGAAAAAGGAAACCAAAATAAAGTCACTCAGATTATATCACGCATTTTTTGCTGCATTGTCGCTGTTCACCATGCTGATCATCATATTTATGGACAATTGGGGCGACTGGTTCCACTTTTTGCCGATATTAGTGGTGATATGCTTTGACGGCAAGTTTGAGAAAAATGATGAACTTGCCAGACAACATCTCGCCAAAGCGAATACTGCTGTCATGTGGACGCTGATCGCTGCACTCGTCATGTTGTATATGCGTGGACGCTTTCACCCCATACCTGCTCCTCGATATCTTATTATCATCTGCGCAGCTCTTTTTTGCGAAGCGTGCTGTTTCTTATTTTTGACAGAGCACTGGAAATCGAGGAGAAGGATGAATAATGGCTGAGCTGAAAACGAAGATCAAAGAGCATCGAGCACGGCTGAACATGAAGCAGGATGAGCTTGCAGAGCTTGTGGGCGTCCGCCGTGAGACTATTATCCGTCTCGAAAAAGGACAGTATAATCCGTCGTTGAAGCTCGCTATGGATATTGCCGCAGTATTTAATACAACCGTCGAAGAGCTGTTTGAGTTTTATGAATAAAGAATGGTTATTCTCTATAATCATAGCCTAATGGCGCACTCCAAAACTGTCCCACACAAGTCATAATCAGCATTGTGGAGCATACCACAACAAGCACATACCCTTTTTGAACTGAATACTAACCGCAAGCTCTCGGAAACGCTCTGTAAGCGTTTCCGAGAGCTTTTTCTTTTTGGCGGTTAAGTTTTCCGCTCCGCAGGCTCGGACGGCTCTGAGTGGCTTTTCCGTTCGCCAGACGGTCAAGCAGAGGTCTGCTCGGAAATGCCGTTACGGAGTTCATACTCACGCACACGGCGGTAAAAGGTATTTGCCGACAGTTCCATTCTCCGCATAAAATCCCTGCCCTTTACTCCCCGGTTTGAGGACAGCGGCAAACCTGTCTATGCTTACGCAGACAGAAAAATGCTCACAAGGGTCATACAAAATCTTATATCAAACGGTATTAAATACGGCAGTGATCGGCTTGACTTCACTCTCACTGCCGATGAAGCAGTACATATATCCGTATCGAATCCCATATCGGATAATGAGATAGATACGGAGAAAATGTTTGATAAATTCTACCGCGCAAGCAGATCGAGGACAGCCAACGGTGCAGGAATCGGGCTTTATATCTGTAAGCAGTTTATTGAAGCAATGGATGGCAGTGTTTCTGCTTCCGTCAGAGATGGTGTCCTGACAATTACGGTCACTCTTGGTATTTATGATGTGAGTGTGTAGAATAATAATGATCGTTCTTAATAATCAAACATGGGGGAGCAAGGCAGGGAATCCCTATATTTATATCCATATGAATACTTCTGCTAAAAATTAACAACACATGTCTGCATTTTACCGTCCAAAATTGCACTTTACTTTTTTTCTGTTGATTTCTTTTGCGGTTTGATGTATACTGAATACATCAGCTGAAATACACAATGAAATTAATGGAGTTTTTAAAATGGGAGTTGTTTTATTTGCGGTTTTTGCGGCTATTGAAATATTGCTTACGGTGTTAAGCTGCACAAAGTACAGAAGCCTTTGGTACAGAAACAGAGCGATTTTCAGCGGAGCGGAATTAATACTCCTGCTGTTGGTAATACTTTTGCCCGTGACGGGACAGAAGTGGAGGTTCACAGGCTGCGTCATTATTCTCGGAATACGTCTTGTTGTGTCCGGTATCACTTATCTTATAAAGCGCAGAGGCAGCACAAAGGAAAAAACAAACGCAAAAGTGATCGCGGGAGCGGTTATGAGCATTTTCCTTATCGGATTTGCGCTTTTTCCGGCGTTTATTTTCACGGGATATTCCGGACTTAAAACAACCGGTCCGTACAAGGTAAAGGAAACGCAGGCAATACTTATCGATAAAAGCAGACTTGAAACTCGCGAAACCGACGGTTCTAACCGTGAGATACCTATTCACTTCTACTACCCCGAAAGCGGCGCGGCAAACTGCCCGCTGGTGCTGTTCGCTCATGGCTCGTTCGGTTATTATCAGAGCAATTCCTCTCTGTATTTTGAGCTTGCAAGCAACGGCTATGTCGTAGCGAGCATAGACCACCCGTATTACGCTTTCTTTACAAAGGACACAAAGGGCAAAACAATCATAGTTGACTTTGAGTTTATGCAGACCGCTGTGAATATGCAGACCAGTTCGGATTATACCGAGACCGAGGAAGATTTTAACACGATATGTGAATGGATGTCTATCCGCACGGCAGATGAAAACTTTGTACTCGATACGATAAAAGCCGCAAAAAATTCGGGCGCGCTTGACGGGGCTTGGTATACAAGATCCGAGGATGCAAAAGCAGAAATTCTGAGAGCCCTTGAGATGACAGATACAGAAAAAATCGGACTTACGGGACATTCCATCGGCGGCGCGGCAGCGGTACAGCTCGGCAGAGAGCGCGATGACATTACCGCGGTAATTGACATTGACGGCACAATGCTCGGCGAACACATGTCATTCAACGACGGAGAGATCGGCTATAACCCCGATCCTTACCCGATACCGGTACTTTCACTTGATAACGCAAGGGCTTGGGCGGCGTCTTATGTTGGTGAAAAAAGGGAAACAGAATATGTAAACACATACTTACTTAACAATGCTGTCGACAGCAGAGAAGCTCATTTCGACGGTACGGAGCATATGGATTTCACTGATCTGCCGCTTTTTGCTCCCCCATTAGCGAAAATGCTGGGTAAAGGCGATGTGGACTCGTCCGAATTTATTCCCGAAATAAACAGTATCATTCTTAATTATTTTAATTATTATCTGAAAGGAGAGGGCGAACCGGGTATCGAGCCTTGGGACGCGCGAATGGCGGAAAATTAATGCAGCGCTTTCAATATTCGGGGGTATATTGTAAATGATAATAAATATTTCTCAAATAAAAAAAGACGAAAAGGAACGGCTGGAAATTTACTGCCATAAGGTAAGCAATGAAATAACTGAGATCGTCCGCTTTGTTAAATCCATGCAAGGACAGCTTACGGGTGTTATCGAAGGCGCACAGTATGAAATCCCTGTTTCCGACGTGTACTATATTGAAGGAGTGGACAACAAGGTGTTCATTTATTGCGAAAAACAGATATATGAAACACGTCTGAAGCTGTATGAGCTGGAGGAAGCTTTAAAGGAAAAGCATTTTCTGCGTGTATCAAAATCCGTGTTGCTGAATCTTATGAAGATCAAGTCGATAAAACCCTCGCTGAACAGCAGATTTACGGCTGTACTTCAAAACGGAGAACAGATCATTGTTTCAAGAAAATACGTACCGGAGCTTAAAAAAGCTCTGAAAGGAGAAAACTTATGAGCCTTAAAGAAATACTTTACAGATCGCTTATGATATATTTTATTCTTGTCGCCTGTATTACAGCGGGAATTACGATCCTCGGTTCAATCCTTGATCCCGATGCGAAATTCGGATACAGCGCATTTGCCTCGCCGTTTATTTTTGCGGCTTTGGGAGTTATTCCGAATTTGCTTATGTACTCTTCAAAAGAGTTATCGGATAAGCAGATAATTCTGCGTAAAATTATACAGTTTGCGGTTATAGAGGCAGAAGTGGTGGTCACCTGTATACTAAGTCCCATAATCCACACGGAAAAAGCCGAGGTTATTATAGGTGTGATGATCAGTGTTTTGGTAATATTTATGCTTGTCAATTTTATCAGTATTATGAATAATTATTTTTCTGCAAAACAACTTACAAAAGAGCTTATGCAGTTTCAGAAAAATATGAAGTAGTTCCAATGCCTGTTCAATAATAGCTGCGATCCCGCTATCTGTAAACATAAGTTTCGTTTGGCTTTAAAGTAAAATTGCATATTTTTGAAGCGTAGAATTAGTGCGATGATATATACTAACATAAGCAGAACACCCGACAATATCACATTTATCAAAGAGCCGATTGCAGCAGCATATGAAAAGCTGTTTGGAGCAGCGGTAGAGCGGTACAATACCAAGCAAAAAAGAAGTGACAGAAAAATAAAAAATGGGTACTATGAATATCAGTTTAACTACAAAATTTCGCGGAATGTAGTAACATCTCCCGATAAGCGGAAAAGGTATCTATTCTTCTTCGCGCCCTTCAAGGTTATCCTTGATGGGCGCGGATTTTTTATGCTTGGAGTTCGTCAGCAAATATGCTAGTGTGCTGTCTCATTCAAAATTAGCAATAGACGCGCAGCAATTTTTTTCATACGCGAGGCGGAGGACGAAGGCTTGCTGACGCAAGTCGAGGACGACAACGAAGCGTATGGAAAAATTGCAAGCGGATATGTTAATTTTGAGTGAGACAGTACACTAGGGATGTTGGCGATATTGCACAAAGTTGTTTGTGAGAAATGTAGGATATCCAAAAAGACACCGTATTTTCGGCTTAAAAATTTCCTATAACTAAAGCTCAATAAGGAAGTATTCAAAGGGATTTTAAGAGGCCGCGCAGCGAAAGCTACGCAACCTCGCTTTTTGTGTTTGTTGTGCTGCATTCTTTGGAGTATTTGCAATTCACTACTGCCGAGGAACTTGCTACATTAAAGCGGAAGTATATCTCCACTTTCTGTTCCCGATGCCCACTTAACTTATCGGGCGGGCATCGGGAACAGCGCGTTGAGATTTACTTTAGGTTCAATGTAGCGAGTGCTTCGGCTACGCTTGATCAACGGAACTATGACAAAAAAAGAAAGGCTGCGTAGCAATACGCAACCTTTCTAAATTACCTTTAAAATACTTCTTTACCGCTTATATCCGCCGTCCTCGATTATCTTGTAATAATCCCGATAGCAGATGTTCAGATCAACGTCGCCGCGTATGCCCGCGACCCTGCCCTCGCTGGTGTACTGCCAGATGCCGAAGTTGCCGCTGTACGTGGGCGCTGTGCGCCACTCCGCAAGCCATACGTCGTATTCCGACAGCCTGTTCATATCGAGCAGCTTGGTCATCCAGTGCTTGTTTGCGTAGAGCATCGTATAATATCCCGCGTTCTTCACCTCGTCGAGGAACGCCTTGGCGATGGTCGTGAGCTTGTCCTTGCCGAGATCCTCCTGCGAGGGATCCTCAAAGTCCAGGATCACGGGGAAGTCGATCTCATACGGCGCTATAACGCTAAGGAAATACCGCGCCTCCTCGCGCGCCTCAAGCACTGTCGTCGCGTAGCAGTAGTGGTATACTCCCACCATCACTCCCGCTTTCTGCGCCTCCTCGATGTTATACTCGAACATTCTGTCCTTCCTTACGTAGAACGAGGAACGCAGTATCGCGAAATCCACACCCGACTGCTTCACGCGCTTCCAGTCGATGGTATCCTGCCAGCTTGACACGTCGATGCCGCGCAGCTTTACATTTTCGCCGAGATCGGGCGGATCGGGGCGTGTGCTCTCGGGCGGCGGCGAGTATCGGTTGTCCACGACGCGCCCGCTCTTTGTCAGCGCAAGCACCGCGTTCTGCGACTTCATATACTTCGAGCCGTAGTTCAGCGTGACCTTGCCGCTGTTGACGAGCCTGCTGTACAGGCAGAGGTCGCCCGATTGTATCAGCTTGCCGCTCAGCGTGACCGACAGCTTGCCTTTCGCGAAGAGCTGCCCGCCGTCGAGCGTATTCCAGCCGCCCGTTATCTTGGTGTCGGAGTTCGCCGTGAGTGTCGTCTTGCCGCTGCTCTTGTACAGTCCCGACATATAGACCAGCACCTCACCGCCGAACGACACCGTGCCCTTATCAGCGGTGTTGAACGTGGACGATATCCTGACTGTGGAGCTCTTTGTCGTCGATACGTTTCCGCTGTTTTCCAGCTTGCTGCCCGCCGACAGTATAAGCGTGCCCGAGACCGTCAGCTTCGCGCCCTCCTGCACCTCGACGTCGCCGCGTATTTGCAGCGTGCTGCCGACGTATACCTGCAGCTCCGCTCCCTTGCGCAGCTCCAGCTTGCTGCCCGCCGGGAAGATCACCGTCGTTCCCCGCTTGATCTGCACCTTTCCGTCTATGTAGTAATTTTTGTTTGCCGCGGGTTTGGTGCTTCCCGTCCACCTTGTGTAGCCGCTTTGCGCGGCTCCGGGACGAGCGGTGCTTGCGGCGGCGGTCACGATCGGCGGTGCGGCATAGCCTGCCGTGCAGCCGAGAGTTATCACCGCAGCCAGGAGCAGTCCCGCTGCTTTTCTCAAAAACCTCATTTTTCCTCCTTCGGTATAATACTAATCCCTCTTTAAAAACTTGACATCTTTGCACCAATCTCGCGCCTATCGCTGCGTCAAAGCTCCTTGACGTACATAAAGTACGTCTGCGTCGCTTTTCCTTGCGCTAGACGCGATCTTGGCGCAAATCTTGTCAAGTGTTTTAAAGGGGATTAGTATAAATCATTTTTTATCATTTATCCCGTACTTATATTGTCTCATATTTTTGTCGATTTGTCAAATGTTTTTTTAAAAAAATACGTGGTAATTTGTGTAATATTCGTTAAGGAAACATCGAATAAATTGTCATCCTTATTTTCAAAGCTCTATTTTATGCGGTTTTCCCCGCCGCAGGCGGGGGAAACCCCGGGTTTATAAATTTTTGCTTAATAATGTATTTATAGGAGCTGTGTCTTATAAAA
>CAMWVP010000048.1 GCA_947177735.1 uncultured Clostridia bacterium | reverse complement strand
GCGCAGATACAAACGTATATCGAGCGCAACCTGATCGTTTCGCGAACGCGAGGTGTGCAGACGCTTTCCGACGTCGCCGAGCCGCTTTGTAAGCTCCGCCTCGATAAACATATGAATATCCTCGGCGTTGGGGTCGAATTCCAGCTTTCCGCTCTCGATATCCGCGAGGATCTCTTTCAAGCCGCCGATAAGCTCCAGCGAATCGCTCATGCTTATTATGCCCTGTTCTCCGAGCATGGTCGCGTGAGCAATGCTGCCCGCAATATCCTGCTTGTACATTCTCGCGTCAAACGCTATCGAGGAGTTGAAAGCGTTTACCTCCGCGCTGACCTCCTTGGAAAATCTTCCCGCCCACATCATTTGTCCCATAATTTAACACTCCTAAATCTATTATACTATTATAATCCCAAACCAAAATGCATAAACAAACACAATGCCGCCAAAGCAAGCAGCGCCGCGTCAAGGAAAAATATCTGAAACGATCTTGCCTTATAAAAAGCGCTGCCGCCGTCGATAAGAAACCGCGAGGGATTCTCACTGTCGTAATATACGTCAACCTCATCTCCGACGCTGTATGATATTTTTCCGTCTTTTCCGATAATATTCGGACTGTTGCCTTTTACAAACAAAACGTTGCACTCGCCGCAATAATATATATCGTTTATGCTGTACTCGACCTTGAGGCTGTGAATGTTGTCAAATTCAATGATCCTGCCCTTGGTAATCTCCGTTCTTCTTTTTACCAGAACGACACGGCGGATATATTTTACCGCGCATACATTCATAAATATGACGAAAGCGGATATCATGAGTATTCCGAGAATTATCACAAAGTTATTCATTGCTGACCTCCTTGGAAAAGCTTCCCGTCCACATCATTGCCATATCAAAAACCTTCGTCAATCACTTATTGCATTCTGCCATCTCCAGATATTCATCAGCATATAAACTATCAAGCCGATGATTGCCAATATCAGATTGAAAATGTGGCTTTTCAGCATTGACATTTCGTCTTCCGTCTGGATGACCGCGTTTTCGGGATCGTCCGAATTGCACAGCAACGTTATCTTCTGTCCCGTCCGAATAGACTGTTTATTTATCAGCACAATGTCCTTGTAATATTTTTCATAGCCAACTATGTAGCAGACCTTGATATCGTATTGGATATCCCATTGGTTGAGCCGTTCTTCGTTTACCTCTAATATCTCGCCCTCAACGCTTATCACATCGTGGCTTTCCCGAACGTGCTTTACCTCGCGCAGACGCTTTATCAGCGGTATCATCTTTATCAGCACATAAACGACGTCAATAACCAGCGCCGCGGCGAGTACGGTAAATAATACCATTGCGATATCGTTCATAGATGTCACCTTACAAAAACGTATCAAAGCGGGAAAGCCGTTTCCCGCTTTGAATGAAAAAAACTTACTTATCCGAAAATATTACTTATTTCTTTCCGCGTCGAGCAGAGCCTTGACCTTGATAGGCAGACCGAACAGGTTGATAAATCCGGCGCTGTCCTTCTGATCGTAAACGTCGTCCTCGCCGAACGAAGCGAAGTCCTCGCTGTAAAGAGTATACGGAGAAGTCACGCCCGCGTTGATGATGTTGCCCTTGTAGAGCTTGAGCTTAACGTCGCCCGTGCAGGTCTCCTGTGTCTTGTCAACGAACGCGTCCATAGCCTCGCGCAGAGGAGTATACCACTGACCGTTGTACACGATATCCGCGTACTTCTGAGCCAGACCCGCCTTGTAGTGCTGAGTTTCCTTGTCAAGGCAGATAGTTTCCAGGACTTCATGAGCGTGATACAGGATAGTACCGCCGGGAGTCTCGTAAACGCCGCGCGATTTCATACCTACCAGACGGTTCTCAACTACGTCGAACAGACCGATACCGTTCTCGCCGCCGAGCTTGTTCAGGGTCTTGATGAGCTTAACGCCGTCCATCTTCTCGCCGTCCAGCGCGGTGGGAATACCCTTTTCAAAGTGAATGGTGATATAGGTGGGCTTGTCGGGAGCCTGCTCGGGAGAAACGCCGAGCTCAAGGAAGCCGGGCTTGTTGTACTGCGGCTCATTCGCGGGGTCCTCAAGGTCGAGACCCTCGTGCGAGAGGTGCCAGAGGTTCATATCCTTGGAGTAGTTGGTCTCGCGGTTGATCTTGATCGGAACGTTGTGCGCCTCAGCGTAGTCTATCTCCTGATCGCGCGACTTGATATCCCATATTCTCCACGGCGCGATTATCTTCAGCTCGGGAGCCAAAGCCTTTATCGTCAGCTCAAAACGAACCTGGTCGTTGCCCTTGCCCGTGCAGCCGTGGCAGATAGCGTCGGCGTTCTCTTTTTTCGCGATCTCAACTATTCTCTTTGCGATAGGAGGACGCGCAAAAGAAGTACCGAGCAGATAGCCCTCGTACTTTGCGCCCGCCTTCAAAGTCGGGAAAACGAAGTCGTTTACGAATTCGTCCTGAATATCCTCGATGTAAAGCTTGGAAGCGCCGGTTTTCTTGGCTCTCTCCTCGAGACCCTCAAGCTCCGCGTCCTGACCTACGTTGCCCGCAACACAGATGACCTCGCAGCCGTCGTATGTTTCTTTCAGCCACGGGATGATAATGGACGTGTCCAGACCGCCCGAATAAGCCAATATTACCTTTTTGATTTCGTTTGCCATAATAAACGTCTCCTTTTTGGAAAAAATAATTACAATAGTTATTATACACCATTTTTTATAAATGTCAAGCAAAAATATTCAGAAAAATGAATATTATACAATATTTTGCAAAAAATTTCAAATATTCCGCTAAAATATATCGATAAATATTGCAGCCTTTATATAACCCCGTGGTTCTCCCCCGCCTACGGCGGTGGAGAACCGTATAAAATCAAGGTTGTTTTTTTAAAAAAAGAACTTTTTGTACGGTCTGAATTATTTAAGAAATTGAATAATATTCCGAGAAATGAATATAAAAATATTTTCCGTGAGTACTTGACAAAAATGGTGTTCACTGGTATAATATAAGTATGAATGTCCGCGCGATAGGCGCAGCGGGCATTGTATGTGGAGGATTTTACTATGAAAATGAATGAGAAGCTGGATATCCTGCTTAACCGCCGCCGTATCAGAAGAGTCGACTTCGCGGAGAGCGTAGGCATTACATACCGTGCGTTCGCTTATTATATGAGCGATACGCGCCGTCCCCGCAAGAGCGTTCTCGAGAAGATAGCCAAGGAGCTTGACGTAACTCCCGAGTTCCTTGCGGACGACAGCATCGATATGGAGCTGACGCTCGAGGAGCACTTCATCAAGCGCATCACCGACCGCGGAAACGACCCGTCGGCAGCAATGCGCTTTCTGGCGCAGTCGCGCGGTCTGCTCGCGGGAAATTCGCTTTCCGACGAGGATAAAACCAACCTTATGCGCTGCCTGACCGAGATTTACGAGGATTCGCTGAAAAACGGTAAAAAATAATGCGCCACATTATTGAAAAGGCGGAAGAAGTGCTCGATGAGTTTGGCGGACGTAATATCTTCGACACCGCCGAAAACTCGGGCGCTAAAGTATGGCGGCGCACCTTAGGCGGGCTGAAAGGGTTTTACATCTGCGAGAACGGGTGCAGATACATCGTTCTTAACGAGGAACTCGACAGCGTTACAGCGGCGGTTGTCTGCGCTCATGAACTGGGTCACGATATGCTGCACAGAGAGCTGTCCGCCGGGGGTATCCGTGAAAATACGCTCTACCTTGACAGCGACAGGACGGAGCGGGAGGCGAATTTGTTCGCGGCGTGTGTGTTGATCTCCGATGAGACGCTCCTTGACGAGTTGTCTTATTGCAGCAGCATAGACGCTTTGTCGGCAAATCTGGGCTTCCCTCGCGAGATAGTTATGTACAAGCTGGAGACTATGAACTATAAGGGCTACAAATTCAATCTGGGCGAGATAAGGAATAATTTTCTGAAGTAGGTGATCCTTTGGATATCAAGGCGGCTCTGAGAGCGCTGACCGACGAGGTCGGCGTTTCGGGCGACGAGTTTTCCGCTTCCCGAAAGGCGGCGGAGCTTTTGTCGCGCTATGCCGAGAACGTGAGCGTTGACCCGTTCGGGAACGTTACCGGCTTTATCAAATCGGGCGCGAAGAACGCGAAAACTCTGCTGCTCGACGCGCACATCGACAGGGTCGGACTGATCGTGACCCATATCGGCGGCGACGGCTTTCTGAGCGTGGGCGCGTGCGGCTCTCCCGATATAAGGACGTATCTGGCGCAGTCGGTGACGGTGCACGGAAAAAGGGCGGTCAAAGGCGTCGTTTCAACGCTCCCGCCGCATGTTTCCAAGGATAATAAGGCGCCCGAGATCGGCGATATCTCCATTGATATCGGAATGACCAAGGAGCGGGCGGAGGAGATAATCTCTCCGGGCGACAGGGTGACGGTTAACTCACGCTTCCGTGAGCTTTGCGGGAGTGTTGTTTCCGAGTCCGCCGTAGATGACAGGAGCGGCGTATGCGCTATCCTGGAGGCTCTTGATATGCTCAAGGGCAAGCCGCTGAAGTACGACCTCGCGGTGTGCTTTTCGGCGCAGGAGGAGACGGGCGAGCGCGGCGCGAAGCAGGCGGCGTTCCGTATCCAACCCGACGAGGCGCTGATAGTCGACGTGTCCTTCGGCAGCACTCCCGACAGCTCCCCGAAGGAGACGGCAAAGCTCGGAAGCGGTGTTATGATCGGCTTTTCGGCGTGCCTCGACAAGGCAATGTCGAACGCGCTGACCGAACTTGCGGGGCGGCATAATATCCCGTATACGCGCGAGATAATGCCGTCCTCTACGGGCACGAACGCGGACGCCGTCGCCGTTACGGGAAAGGGCGCGAAATGCTGTACGCTGTCGTTCCCGATACGCTATATGCACACCGCCGCGGAAACTGTCGATATAAACGATATCATAGCGACTGCGCGGCTCATTGCCGAATACGCGGGAGGTGAAGCGGATGGTTGAGAGACTTCGCGAGCTGTGCCAACTGAACGGCGCTTCGGGCGACGAGACGAGAGTGCGCGAGTTTATTCAAGCGAATATCCACCCCGACGAGGTTTACACGGATAATCTCGGCAGTCTTATCGCGTTCAAGAAGGGCAGAAAGACGCCCAAGCACAAGATAATGTACGCCGCGCATATGGACGAAGTGGGCTTTATGATAACCGATATCAACGAGGACGGATTTCTATGCTTTGACGCGGTTGGCGGCGTAAATCCCGCGGTCACGCTCGGCAGGGGAGTTGCGCTGGAATGTGGCGCGCCCGGTGTTATCGGAACCAAAGCCATTCATCAGCAATCATCCGATGAGCGCAAAAAGCTTCCCGATTTCGGCGAGCTGTATATAGACATCGGTGCAGCTTCTCGCGATGAAGCCGAAAAACTTGCGCCCCGCGGCAGCTATGCCTATTTTGACGCTGATCTCTTTGAGTTCGGCGATGGTTTTGTCAAAGGTAAGGCTATCGACGACCGTGCGGGTTGTCTTATCATGATGGATATGATAAACGGCGAGCCCGAATATGACGCGTGGTATGCGTTCACGGTGCAGGAGGAGGTAGGAACGCGCGGCGCAAGGGCTGCGGCGTTTGCGGTCGCTCCCGATATCGCAATTGTCCTCGAGACCACCACCGCCTGCGATATTGCGGGAGTTTCGGGCGCAAAACGCGTATGCGAACTCGGAAAGGGCGCCGTGGTGTCCTATATGGACAGAGGAACGGTGTACGACCGCGGACTGTATTCGCTGGCGTTCGAGACGGCTAAGGCGAACGGTATCCCGGTGCAGACCAAGACCCTTATCGCGGGCGGAAACGACAGCGGCGCTATCCACGTCAGCGCGGGAGGCGTGCGCACCTGCGCGATATCCGTGCCGTGCAGATATCTGCATTCGCCGTCCTGCGTCATAAAAACGAGCGACTTTGAGGCGGTCAGGGCGCTTGCGGATAAGATGCTCTCTGCCGTCGGGGAACTATGATAAGGCGCGCACTGACCGAAGGCGAGTTGAACGGACTTCCAAAATATGGGCTTGAGGCGCAGAAAATTCGTGCGCTTCTGGTGTCGTATGGCTTAAAATACGATTTCTGCCGCTTTTACGTCGGGGAATGGAGCGAGGGCAGCGCGTTTCTCGGCGGGTTGAACGGCAGTTTTGTGTTATCGGAAAATGGACGGTGCGACTTCGGAGAGCTCACGGAGTTTATCGAGTTTGTCGGGATATCGGAGCTGTTCTGCTCGGAGAGCGCGGGCGAACAGTTCGCGCTGCCGCGTAAAAAGGTAAATGTAATGCGGTTTGAGGGCGTTGGCGAACAGTGTTCCGTCGAAACGGAGCCGCCGCTCGGAGAGGTGTACGAGGTGCTGAAAACCGCGTTCGATATCGAGTTTGAGCCGTGGTATCTCGATATGTCGCACAGAGTCAGGCACGGCGTGACGGCATTCCGCAGGCTGGACGGCTCCGTGCTGGCGGTGCAGCACAATATAAACGGCGAGGCGCTGTTATCGCAGATCGCAACTCTCCCCGAAAAACGCGGGCTTGGAAACGCGCGGCGGCTTATATCCGCGGTTTGTGCCGAGCTGTCCGACAGCCGGGTATACGTCGTGTGCGAGGACGCTCTGCTCGGATTTTACCGCAGTCTGGGATTTCACCGCACGGGAGCGGCGTGCTTGATCTTCCGAGAATAGTCAACGCTTTAGGGAGCGTGAGGTATAGAAGTGTTTCGGTGTCGAGCGAAAACGCTTGACACCAAAATTATCTATGAAACGGCTTGACAAAGGCGGTGCCTTGAGCGTTTTTTGTTTTTTTACCGAAATTTTCTCATAAATATTGACTAAACCGTAAATTTGTGGTACAATATATATGTATATTTATAATCGGGGAGATGGAAAATTATGTCGAAAGGAAAAGTTATCGTACTTGAGGGACTGGACGGGTGCGGGAAAACCACGCAGCTTGAGCTTGCGGAGAGCTACCTGAAAGACCTCGGGCTGAATAGCCGTGCAGTCAGCTTCCCTAATTACTCGTCGACAAGCGGAAAGCTCATCTCCGAGTATCTCGGTGGGAAAATACCCTGCGACGGTTACAACGGTGCGTATGCCGCCTCGGCAATGTACGCTGTAGACCGTTACATCAGCTATATGACCGATTGGCGCGAATTCTATGAGAACGGCGGTATTGTCCTTTCGGGACGCTATACAACCTCGAACGCGATCTATCAGCTCACAAAAATACCGCCCGAGCATCAGGACAAGTATCTCGAGTGGCTTATGGATTTTGAATACAATAAGCTCGGGCTGCCCGAACCGAGCCTTGTCATCTACCTCGATATGCCGATAGAGGTCTCGCAGAGGCTTCTGGAGGAGCGCTATGCGGTGGAGGGCGGGAAAAAGGATATTCACGAGGCAAACGTGCGGTATCTCGAGGAGTGCCGAAAGAGCGCGCTCTATACGGGGGATATCTGCGGCTGGCAGTTCATTGACTGCGCCGAGGACGGTCTGCCGCTTCCGATCGAGGACGTGTACATAAAAGTATGTAAATTATTAAGGACCTTGGTAACTAATGGAAAAACTGGAATTTAAAAGGATAGAGCTTTCGGATGGGGAAATGGCACGCGAGCTGCTGGCTAAGTCGGACTTCCGCGGCTGCGAGTACACTTTTGGGAATAATTTCGTATGGCGGAATATCTACAATGTCGAGGTCTGCTTTGCGGAGGGATTTTACTTCTGCAAGCAGGGAAAGGGCAGGGGAACGCGCTTTACGTTCCCGACGGGCTGCGGCGATATCGCGCGGGCTGTTGAATTGCTCGGGGAGTACACCGATGAACGGGGGCTGCCGCTGAGGATAATCGCGAATAAAGATATTACGCAAAAGCTGACCGAAATGTATTCTAACGCGAAAGCGGTCTTAAACCGCGATATGTGCGATTATGTATATTTAGCCGAGGATCTGGAGAATCTTAAAGGCAAAAAGTACCACGGAAAGCGCAATCACCTGAACCGTTTCTACGAGAATGACTGGAGCTTCGAGCCGCTCACCGCCGAGAATATGCCCGAGTGCAAAGCGATGAACGAGCGCTGGCGTGCTGAGAACCTCGACAAGTGCGAGATGTCCGCGGTCGCCGAGAGCAAGCGCGAGGAGCTGTGTATTGTCGAGTGTTCATTCAAGCACTATGACGAACTCGGCTACACGGGCGGTGTGCTGCGTGTAAACGGACAGGTACAGGCGTTCACGTTTGGTGAGAGGTCGTCGGAGGACTGCTTTGTCGTGCACGTAGAAAAGGCGCTCCGCGAGTTTCAGGGTGCGTATACGGCGGTCAACCGCGAGTTCGTCAAGTCGCTCGACGGCAGATACAAGTATATCAACCGCGAGGACGACACGGGCTCGGAGGGGCTACGCAAGGCGAAATTATCATACTATCCGGTATTTTTGGAGGAAAAATTTGTAATTACTTTTGGAGGAGACTAACTATGATCTATGTATTTTTAGCAGACGGCTTTGAGGAAACGGAGGCTATCGCGCCTATCGATATGCTTCGCCGCGCGGAGCTCGACGTTGTGACGGTCGGGATAAAGAACGACGCTGTGAAAAGCTCTCACGGCATCCCCGTGCTGTGCGATATGACCGATATGCAGGTCGAGCTGGACGAGCGCCTGGAGATGATCGTGCTGCCCGGCGGTATGCCCGGAACGCTCAATATCGAGGCGAACCCCGTAGTTCAGTCGTCTATCGACTACTGCGTGAAGAATAATATCCCGATAGGGGCTATCTGCGCCGCGCCGTCAATTCTCGGCAAAAAGGGCTTGCTGGAGGGCAAGGAGGCTATCTGCTTCCCGGGATATGAGAAGTTCCTGACGGGTGCAAAGCTTTCCGATAAAAAGGTAGTTACGGACGGCATTTTTACCACCGCAGCGGGCGCGGGAATGGCTATCGAATTCGGTCTGGAGCTTGTCCGCGTACTGTGCGGCAAGGAGCGTTCCGATAAGGTTCGCGCGGCTATCCAATGCGCGAACTGAAGCAGGCGCTCCGACGTGAGCTTATCGAGCGCCGCAGAGCAATGGATAAGACGGCGAGATCGGCTGCCGACGAGGATATATTCGGACAGCTCAAGCCGCTTGTTGACAAGGCGGGCGCGGTGTTTACCTATGCGTCGACCGAGATAGAGGTCGACACTCGGCGGCTTATCGCGTACTGTCTTGAACGGGAAATTCCCGTGGCGCTGCCGATAAGCGGCGATACGGAGCTTTCGTTCTATTACATAAACGACGTTTCCGAGCTGAAAAGGGGGAGGTTCGAGATCGACGAGCCGCCAACGGACAGACCCGCGTTCGCCGATAAGAGAACGCTGTGTATCGTTCCCGCGCTATGCGCCGATGGCGAGGGGCTGAGGCTTGGCTACGGGCGCGGCTACTACGATAGGTTTCTGAACGACTTCGAGGGCAGGAGCGTTATATTGTGCTACCGATCCTTTAAAATGGAAACGCCCGCGGAGCCGCATGATATAAAGGCGGATATGACCGTATTTGACAGAGATATGACGGAGGTCGTATAAAATGGATGAAAATCAGTTTGAGAATGAAAATAATGAGATGATCGGGGAAGATGAGGATCTCGGCAAGACCCAGGAAATGAACAGCATACAGCTGCCAAAGCTTTCGGACACGGAGCATCACGGGATAATGCCGCGTGACGAGTTCACCGACCTGAACGCCGCGGACGATCTGTCGAAAACGCTGCTGATGGACTCGATGAGCGCGGAGATGCCGCAGGATGAGTATCCTCCCGCGAGCAATCCTGTGCGCAAACGTAAGAAAAAGCACAAGAAAAAGCGTATCAATCATACGCGTACTATGGGACAGATTTTTCTCGGGGTGCTGCTGTCGGCGGCGGCGCTGGTGCTCGGCATTATGGCGGCGGTCAAGGTCATCGGCGCGATGCGCGATATCACGGGGCTGTCCAAACACGGAAGGCAGATTGATTTCGAGATAACCGCCAGCATGGGAGTTGACGAGATAGTAGACAGGCTGCACGACGCGGGGATAGTCGAGATGCCGTCGCTGATGAAAACGTATATCAAGCTCACAAAGCAGGATACGGGCTTTCTTAACGGCATTTTCACGCTTTCGGCGAATATGAGCTACAACGACGTTCTATATGCGCTCAAGCATGAAAAGCAGTACCTGAAAACGGTAGATGTCACTATTCCCGAGGATATGAGCGCCGCTGAGATCGGAGAGCTGCTTGAGAAAAATCTCGTCTGCCGCGCGGTCGATTTCGAGACCTGCTATAAAAATAAGCTTAACAAGTATGACTTCGAGGAGGGCATCGCCGCAAACCCGAACCGCCTTAATATGCTTGAGGGATATATCTTCCCCGATACCTATAATTTCTACGTTATAGACGATATGGAAAAATATCCGAATCTTGACACCAAGAAGTACGCGGAAAGCGCCGCGGACACGATGTTCAAGCACTTTGAGGAACAGATCACAAGAAGTATGAGGTCGCGAATGGATGAGCTTGGGCTCACGCTCGACGAGACGATAATCCTCGCGTCGCTTATCCAGTGGGAGGGCACAAACGAGGAGAATATGTCAATGGTATCGTCGGTATTCCACAATCGTCTCAACGATTCCGAGACCTATCCTCAGCTTCAGTCGGATACCACCTACACCTATATCGACGAGGTGATAAAGCCGAAGATCACGTCCTCCAACAGCGCGAAGATGCAGGAGATCATGGACGCATATGATACCTATAAGTGCGAGGGGCTGCCCGCGGGCGCTATATGCAACCCCGGTCTCGAGGCAATAAACGCCGCGCTTTATCCTGCCGATACCGATTATTACTACTTTGTGGCAAGCAACGACGGCAAGTTCTTCTACGCGAGGACGGCAGATGAGCATGATGAGAACGTTGAATATGTAAAACAGCTGGATATGGTGGAAAATGAAGAATAAGAACAACCGAGCCGAGCTGCTCGCTCCCGCGGGAGACGAGGAATGTCTGCTGTCGGCGCTGGATTACGGCGCGGACGCGGTTTATCTCGCGGGTAAGACGTTCGGTATGAGAGCGGGAGCGAAGAACTTCGACGGAGAGGAGCTGTTCAGAGCCGTGCAGACCGCGCACGAAAGAGGCGTAAAGGTCTACATCACCTGCAACACGCTCCCCACAAACGACGAGGTGGAACGCTTTCCCGAGTTTATCCGCACCGTTGACGAGTACGGCGCGGACGCGGTCATCGCCGCCGATGTTGGCGTTATCTCGATGATACGTGAGCACGCCCCGCGGCTCGCGATACACGCCTCTACGCAAACGGGGATCGTCAACTATCGGACGGCGCTGGAGCTCCGTAAAATGGGTGTGAGCCGCATTGTTATGGCGCGTGAGGTGGATCTGGAGAATATCCGCACAATACGCGCCAATATTCCCGAGGATATGGAGATAGAGTGCTTTGTGCACGGGGCAATGTGCGTGAGTTTTTCGGGTCGCTGTCTTATATCGGAGTACCTGACGGGCAGAAACGCCAACCGCGGCGAGTGCGCTCAGCCTTGCCGCTGGGGGTACTACCTTATGGAGGAAAAGCGCCCTAACGAGTTCTACAAGGTCTTTGAGGACGAAAAGGGCACATTTATCCTCAACGCGCGAGATATGTGTATGATAGAGCACCTTGACGACCTCCTTGACGCGGGCGTTACAAGCCTTAAGATCGAGGGGAGAGCAAAGTCGGCATACTACACCGCGCTCACCGTGAACGCTTACAGAGCCGCTCTGGACTGTGTTCTGAGAGGCGAGAAGCCGCCCGCGTGGGTGCTTGACGAGGTGAACAAGATAAGCCACCGACCGTACTGTACGGGGTTCTTCTACGGGCATCCGAACGACGGCAGCGGTTCCCAGGATCCTGCCGAGGTGACAAACGGCGGGCAGTACTTCACCGACAGCGGCTATATCCGCGATTATGATTTCGTGGCGACCATCGACCGCTGCGAGGGCGGTACCATGTACTTAACGCAGCGGAATTACTTCACGCTGAACGACGAACTGGAAATACTCGCGCCAAACCGCGCGCCCGTCAAGTTCAAGCCCGAAAAGATGTTCAACGCCGATATGGAAGAGATCGACGTCGCCCGTCACGCGATGAGCAAGCTCACTATCCCGACGGATATCGAAGTGCCGCCGCATTCCTTACTGAGAAAAAAGCTTTGAACCAAGGAGGCTCATTATGCCGCAATACAGATTTCAAGATACCGCGCTGTCGTTCGACGAGCGCGTCAAGGCGCTGCTGGAGGAGCTTACGCTCGATGAGAAGCTTCTCTTGGTGACCTGCAGCCAGCAGGAGATAGAAAGGTTGGGCATAAAGTCTTTCCGTATAGGCGCGGAAGCGGCGCGCGGACTGGTCTGCCGTTTCAAGCAGGACGGCGATGGCTCCGAGACGGAACTGCCAACGACCGTTTTCCCGCAGCCGTTCGGTCTGGCGGCAACGTTCGACACCGAGATAATGCGCGGAATGGGCGAAGCAGCGGCTGTCGAAGCGCGCATCTACAACAAACGGGGGCATTCGTCGCTTTGCCTGTGGGCTCCTACGGTCGACCTCGAACGCGACCCGCGCTGGGGAAGAACCGAGGAGGGCTACGGCGAGGATCCGTTCCTGACCGGCGAGATGGCGGCGGCGTACACTAAGGGAATGTACGGCAGTGACGAGAAATACGCGCGTGTTATCCCGACGCTGAAGCACTTCTATGCGGACAACAACGAGGAGGACAGAACGTCGGACAACGCTTCCATACCGATCGCTTTAAAGCACGACTACTATCTTAAGGCGTTTGAGCGCCCGATAAAGAGCGGAGGCGCGAGGAGCCTTATGACCTCCTATAATATGATAAACGGAGTTGAGGGCTTGTGCAATCCCGAGCTTTCGGAGCTCTGCAAAAAGGATTGGGGGCTGCTGTTCTCGGTGACGGACGGCTGGGATTTCATTGAGAACGTCACCCGTCACAAGACCGACAGCTCGCACACCGAAACAATAACGCGCATCTACAAGAGCCGCGGCGCGGATATAATCACCGATGAGCGCGACGTGGTAGTGACCGCCGCCCGAAAGGCGCTTGACGCGGGAATGATAACCGAGAGCGACATCGACAACGCGCTTTTCGGAGCACTCAAGGCGAGGTTCCTGCTCGGAGAGTTCGATGAGAAATGCCCGTACAACGATATTCCCGATGAGAAGCTGTGCAGCGCCGAGTATCGCAGTATAGCGCGCAGCGCTGCCGAAGAGGCGATCATACTGCTTCGCAACAAGCGCTCCGTGCTGCCGCTCGTGAAAGGCGAGCGCACCGCCGTTATCGGGATACACGCGAATATGAATTTCCGCGACTGGTACACGGGCTTATCCGAGCGCAATACGACGATCCTTGACGCGCTCACCGCATTTGTCGGAAAGGAAAATCTGAGCTACGAGTCCGGCAACGATATAATCGCCCTCCGCAATGCCGAAAACGGGTTTTACTTCTCGGTCGGCGACGACGGTACGCTTGTCTGCGATACGCCGCTCATTACCGAGAGCTGTCTGCTGGAGCTGTACGAATGGGGAGACGACAAGGTGTCTCTGAGATCGAAGTATAACGGAAAGTTCCTTAGCGACTGCGGCGTGCTGAAGTGCGTTGCCGACGAGCCTTACGGCTGGTACGTCCGCGAGCAGTTCACGTTCCTGCGCAGCGGCAAGGAATGTATGATGAAAAACTGGCAGGAGCGCTGGCTGTACATAAACAGCTCGGGCGCTATCGGGGTCACGGACAAGATCAAGCCGCCGCGGAGCTCTCTGTTTAACGTGGAGCTGTTCGCGTCGGGGCTTGACAGGGTGCGCAGGGTGGTCACCGAGGCGCGCAATGTCGTGATGTTCGCGGGCAACCATCCGCTCATCGGGGCACGCGAGTGCTTTGACAGAAAGAGCCTCGATCTGCCCAAGCGACAGCGCGATATCGCCGATATAGTGCTGTCGGTAAACGCGGATTCGGTTCTCTGTATGGTCTCGGGCTTTCCATACACTGTAGACGAGCGTTTCGGCTCCGTGCTGCATACACCGCACTCGGGTCCCGAGATGGGCGCTGCGGTCGCAAAGACGCTTTTCGGCGAGATCTCGCCCGCGGGTCGCTGCCCGATGACGTGGTATTCCTCCGAAAACGAGCTTGGCAGCATAAAGGACTACAATATTATCCGCACCGAGAGCACGTACCGCTACTACAAAGGTACGCCGCTGTTCCCGTTCGGGCACGGACTGACCTATACGGCATTCCGCTACGGTGCGTTAAAGCTCAATAAATCGGCGTTTGAAAAGGGAGAGCGCGTCGAAGTACTGTTTGAGCTGCAAAATGCCGGCAGTCTCGCGTCCGATGAGGTAGTGCAGCTGTACGTCGCGGCGCCGAAATTCTCAAGCGCGGTGCCGAAAAAGGAGCTGAAAGCGTTCCGCAGATTGCATATCCCGGCGGGCGATACGGCGGCGGTCTCGCTGTCGTTCGATATTGACGAGTTGGCGATGTGGGATATCGATTCGGGCAAGTTCACGCTGTACGGCGGCAAGTACGAGATACAGGTCGGCGCGTCCTCGGAGGACATTATGCGCACCGCAGAGATCACCGTAAACGCTGCCGAATACACGGGCATAGACGTTACAAAGACAGTTCCCGCGGCTGCTTCATGGGAGTACACGGGCGTTGAGTTCCTGTCGGACAAGTCGTTCAACGAGTACGCGCTCCTGAAAGACTGGCAGAGCAGCATATGCTACGAGAACTGCAAGCTCCTCGGCGAGCGCAAGATCGAGCTTACCGCCTCAAATCCCGCGACAAAGACGGCTCTGCGGGTGTTCTGCGTGGAAACGGGCGAGCTCATAACGACGGTAGAGATACCGACAACAGGCAGTATGAACGAATTTGTGACCGTCACTGCCGACGTTTCTCCCATCTGCGGAATGAAAAAGCTGATGTTCCGCCCGGGCGGTATTCTGGCGCTCAAGTCATTCAAATTCTTTGATAAAGGTGAAAACAATGGATAATTCGGAGATATTTCCGCATATAGACCACACGCTGCTCAAGGCGACGGCGACGGAGGAGCAGATAAGGCGGCTCTGCGAGGAGGCGCTGCTGTACAAAACGGCGAGCGTATGCATACCCGCGAGCTATATCGGGTTCGCGCGAGGAGCGTTCCCGGGTCTGAATATCTGTACCGTTATCGGGTTTCCGCTCGGGTACTCGACAACGGCGGCGAAGTGCGCGGAGACGCGCTGTGCCATTGAGGACGGCGCGGACGAGATAGATATGGTGATAAACCTCGGTTGGGTCAAGGACGGGAAATTCGCCGACGTGCAGCGCGAGATCGCGGAGGTTAAAACGGCTTGCGGCGGTAAGATCCTCAAGGTGATAATCGAGACGTGCTATCTGACCGAGGCGGAAAAGATCTCACTCTGCAAGTGCGTTACGGACGGCGGCGCGGACTACATCAAGACCTCGACGGGCTTCGGCACTGCGGGCGCGTGTATAGAGGATATTCGGCTGTTCAAGGCGCATATCGGCGCGAATGTAAAGATGAAGGCGGCTGGCGGCGTAAAGACAAAAGCCGACCTCGAGATGTTCCTGAAAGATGGCTGTGAGCGCATCGGCACAAGTTCCGCCGTTAAGCTGCTTACCGAGGAGGGATAGTATGGAGCGTGTATTTCTTATAGTTCTCGACAGCTTCGGCGTCGGCGAGATGCCCGACGCGGCCGATTTCGGCGACAAGGGCGCGGATACACTGCGTTCCTGCTTTGAAACGGGAACACTGAACGTGCCGAATATGGCGCGCCTCGGGCTGTTCAACATCGACGGCGTGACTGTCGGAGAGAAAACAGCCGCTCCCGAGGGGGCGTATCTCCGCATCGCGGAGCGCTCCAAGGGTAAGGACACCACAACGGGGCATTGGGAAATAGCGGGTTGCGTATCCGAGAGACCGTTCCCGACGTTTCCGAACGGATTCCCGCCCGAGGTGATCGAAAAGTTCGAGCGGGCGACCGGCAGAAAAGTGCTCTGCAATCTGCCCTACTCGGGTACCAAGGTCATTGCCGATTACGGCAGGGAGCACGTCGAGACCGGCGCGCTTATCGTCTACACGTCGGCTGACAGCGTTTTCCAGATCGCCGCGCACGAGGACGTTGTACCTGTCGAGCAGCTGTACGAATACTGCCGTATTGCCAGGGAAATACTGACGGGAGACTATGCGGTCGGGCGCGTCATTGCGCGTCCGTTTGAGGGTGAGCACCCGTATACGCGTACTCCGCGCCGCCACGATTTCTCACTCACGCCGCCGCGCGACACAATGCTTGACATCCTCTCGCGGTCGGGTAAAGACGTTATCGGCATAGGCAAGATATACGACATCTTCGCGGGCAAGGGAGTTGTTCATTGCGACCGCAGAATAGGGAATACTACCGATATGGAGATAACCTCCGAGTATCAGAAACGTGATTGGAGCGGTCTTTGTTTTACCAATCTGGTGGACTTCGATATGCAGTACGGACACCGCCGCGATCCGCTCGGATACGCTGCCGCCCTAAACGAGTTTGACAAGTGGCTGGGCGGGTTTATGAGCGAAATGCGCAGCAAAGACGTTGTGATTCTCACTGCCGACCACGGCTGTGACCCCTGCCACAGCGGCACCGACCATACGCGCGAGCATATCCCCGTGCTGATCTGCGGCAAAGGGATAAAGCCCGTTGACCTCGGCACACGCGGCTGCTTCGGTGATATAGGTGCGACTATACTGGAGCTGTTGGACGTTTCGGGCGACGTTGACGGCGAGAGCTTCGCCGCGAAGATCGTGAGGTAAGTATGTTTGGCTACACAGTGCGCCCCGCAGGCATTGCGGACGTTCAATACGTTTACAGAATGAACACTAAGCTGCTCGGTTCGGCGCTTTCGGAGAAGCAGTCGGAAAAAGCGTTCCGCAGTATTCTCTTTGACGCGGAGCAGACGGTACTTCTTGTTATACATTCGGGTAACGCTGTCGGGTATATCCACGCTCAGCAGGTAAATAATCTGTATGAGGAAATGCATACACGGATCGTGAGCTTTGCGGTGTACGAGTACTACCTCGACAAGAAAGCCGTTGACGAATTGGTCAAAGCCGTCGAGCAGTGGAGCAGACAGATGCTGTCGGCGTTTGTACGATCCGATTGCGTTGAAATGAAAAATTTCGGCTATCGGGAAATTACTCCCGGCCGCCTGGAAAAAACTTTATAAACGAAAGGAAATATTGTTATGAGTGAGTGTACACATGATTGCAGCAGCTGCGGAGAGAGCTGCTCGGAGAGACAGCCCGAGAGCCTTATCGAAAAGCCCCACGAGCTGTCCGATATCAAGAAAGTAATCGGTGTTGTAAGCGGTAAGGGCGGCGTCGGAAAATCCCTTGTTACCTGCCTTTCCGCGGTTCTGATGAATCGCCGCGGCTTCAACACGGCGGTGCTTGACGCGGATATCACGGGACCGTCCGTGCCGAAGGCTTTCGGGCTGAAGGAGAAGGCTAAAGGAAATGAAGAGGCTATCTATCCCGTTCTGACAAAAAAGGGCATTAAAGTTATGTCTGTCAATCTGTTGCTCCCCGACGACACCGATCCCGTCATCTGGCGCGGTCCTATTATCGCGGGCACGGCTAAGCAGTTCTGGACTGATGTTGTGTGGGACGACGTGGACTATATGTTCGTGGATATGCCTCCCGGAACCGGCGATGTTCCGCTTACCGTGTTCCAGTCCATTCCGCTGGACGGCATTATCGTCGTTACCTCGCCGCAGGAGCTCGTTTCGCTTATCGTCGGCAAGGCTGTCAAGATGGCGAATATGATGAACGTTCCGATCATCGGACTTGTCGAGAATATGAGCTACGCGCTCTGTCCCGACTGCGGAAAGCACATCAATGTATTCGGCGACAGTCATATTGAGGACACCGCCAAGACATTCGGACTTAAAGTCCTCGCAAAGCTTCCGATAGACCCCGAGATAGCGAAGCTGGTCGACAGCGGTATGCTCGAGCTTACCGAGACGACCGCCGCAGACCCGATCGCGGATGCTGTTGAGGAGTTCTGCAAATGAGTACGAACATTCGCTACACAGATGAACGCCGCTTCACCGCCGAACAGCTTGAAAGGCTGTTTCTCTCCGTTGATTGGGAGAGCGGCAAATTTCCCGAAAAGCTGAAAAGAGTTCTCGACAACTGCGAGACCGTTTTCACTGCATGGGACGGCGACAGACTTGTCGGGCTTGCGAACGCTCTCGATGACGGCGAGCTTACGGCATATGTTCATTATCTGCTCGTAGACCCCGCATATCAGGGGCAGGGAATAGGAACGTCTCTTCTTGAGTTGATGAAGAAGAAATACGCGGATTATTTTCATTTTTTCCTTTTAGCGGAGCATGAGGACTTGGTCGGCTACTATGAGCGCACTGGCTTTGAAAAGGAACAAGGCGTCAGTGCCATGAAGTATAAGGAGCAGCAATGAACGTCAGAACAAAGGGCGATATAGCCTATGATAATTTCCTGCGCGGATACAACTGCACGCAGGCTGTCGCAGTTGCGTTCACCGAGGAGCTTGGACTTGACAAGGATACCGCCGCAAGATTATCTTGCGGCTTTGGCGGCGGTATGGGCAGACTGCGAGAGGTCTGCGGAACGTTCTCGGGCGTAGTTATGGTACTGAGCTGGCTGTACGGCTATTCCGAGCCCAAAGACCTCGCCGCGAAAAAGGAGCTTTACGAGAAGATACGCGCCCTTGCAGCGAAATTCAGGGAGGACAACGGGAGCATTATCTGCCGCGAGCTGTTGGGGTTGGACAAGGCGGAGGAATCGGCGACTCCCGAGCCGCGCACTCCCGAATACTACAAAAAGCGCCCGTGTCCCGAATTATGCCGTTACGCGGCAAACATACTGGAGGAATTTATCAAGGAGAATCCGCCCGTTTGACGAAAGCGAGGTACATATGAAGCTGCGCTGCAAAGGCTGCCAAAAGAAGATAGAGTTTGCTGATTACAAGTGTCCGTTCTGCGGAAAAGTGAATTTCGGCACCGACGAGGAGGTTCGCGCCGCATATAACGCTCACGCCCTGAAAAGAGTAGGCGCGGCTCACATGCCGAAAGGGGTAGGCGCGGCATTTGCCGGCGCATTTGTCGCCGTAAATTCGGTTGTTGTGATCTTCATTATTATAATCTCGGCGATTATCGGTACGGTCATCATCAGCATAAAGGAGGATAATGAGTGGGCGTTTGAGAATGTGCCAAAATTAATAGGATTTGATAAGGCAAACAGCAGCGAGAGATTTGAGGTTACACGGGTGTACAGCGAAACCTCCTATCCCTACTACGTGATGTATATAACCTACGACGGCGAGCCGGAGGATTTTATCCGCGAAAGCATATTGCTGTGCTATGATATGTACCGAAACGTTGATCACCGTGACGAGTATTCGTTTTCGTTGAAGAGCGGAGATATGGCGTTTGTTTGCACACAATCCCACTATGTCGAAACGAACGTGCTGTTCGATTATTCGACGCTTGAGCTGCTCGGACCTAAAACGCTGACCGTACACACGGATGGAATGACCGACGAGGATATCCATAATATTGAGAGCGGAAATTACTCATTTGAGGTTATATTCAAATAAATTTTCCCCGAAATATCTATTGACATTTGGGGGAAAATATGTTATAATCCTATTAAACATATAGGAATTATAGAGCAGGTGATCATAATGAATACTATTTATGTTGATAACGCCGCGACAACCAAGATGAGCAAGGCGGCTGTGACGGCTATGCTGCCGTATCTGGAGGATTGCTACGGT
>CAMWVP010000047.1 GCA_947177735.1 uncultured Clostridia bacterium | reverse complement strand
CGTCGCAGCTCTCGCGCACGAGCCTGCCCAGCCCGAAGCCCTCCGAGCCCACGACTATTGCCGTGCCGCCCTTGAAGTCGGTCTTATCGAACGGAGCGCCGTCAGCCTCCATTCCCCAGACCCAGACGTTGTTCTTTTTCAGTGTTTTTATCGCGTCCACGAGGTTTGAGACCCTCGCGACCTTTATCCATGCCGCCGCGCCCGCGCTGGTTTTGAAAACCGTAGCGTTGAGCGAAGCGGAGCGCCTTTTCGGGATAACGACCCCGTCCGCGCCCGCCGCCTCGGCGGTGCGTATTATCGCGCCGAGATTATGCGGATCGGCGATTTCGTCCGCTACTATGATGAACGGCTGAGTGCCCTTTGCGCGCGAGACCTCGATAATATCCTCAAGCTCCGCGTAAGAGCACGCGCAAAGCTCCGCCGCGACGCCGCCGTGCTTTGGCGTTCCCGTCATCGCGGTGAGCTTTTCCTCGCTCACGTCCTTGACAACGATACCGCGCTTTTTCGCCGCTGCGACAATGTTCCCGAGGGAAGCGCCGCGCTGCACGAAAACGGTGTCGATATCGCTGTCGGAGGAAAGCGCCTCGGAGACCGCGTTTCTGCCGTAAATTATCTGCTGTTGAATTTCTTTTTCCATAAATTGTAAGTTTGTCCCTTTAACAAATATGTTGCTCCGCCAAATAAATTTTTTCGATTACGTGCTTGATTTTACGCGGTTTTCACCGCCTTCGGCGGGGAAAACCGCTGAAATTTCGGAAAAGTTTATTTGGAACGTCAATAGTCATAATCATACATTATCTATTATACCACAAACGCCCGAGTATTTCAACTGTAAAAATGTGCTCAAATGTGAAAATTTAGAAAAAAATCTTTGCCTTTACCGTTGCAATTTATACAAAAAGATGCTATAATATAAAATGTGATATTGTGTAAAAATGTTGTTTGGAGGTAATTATCGGAATGTTTAGCAAGGTAAACAGCGTGGGCTTGTTCGGACTGAACGCTTTTCCCGTAACCGTCGAGGCGAGCATTTCGGCGGGGCAGCCCTCGTTCGATATCGTAGGTATGCCGGACGTGGCGGTACAGGAGAGCAAAGCGCGTATCCGCGCTGTTCTCGGGCAGCTTGGGCTGAAGCTCCTCGGCGGCAAGGTAACGGTAAATCTCGCGCCCGCCAGCGTCAAGAAAATAGGCTCGATGTTTGACCTTCCGATAACGATGGCGCTTATGCTGCTCGGCGGGGTAGTCGAGGGGAGCTTTGACGATACCGCGTTTATCGGGGAGCTGTCGCTTGACGGCACGCTCGCTCCCGTCAACGGAGCGCTCGGAATGGTGCTCGCTGCCGCGCAGAACGGCATAAAGCGCGTCTTTCTGCCCATCGACAACGCCAAGGAGGCGTCCGTCGCCGAGGGCATGGAGATATACGGCGCCGAGCACATCACGCAGATAACGGACTTCCTCCAAAACGGCACGGGTCTTGCTCCCGAGCCGCGGTACATACCCTCCGAACGCCGATATCGGAACTTCGAGGACTTCGCCGACGTTATGGGACAGTACGGCGCGAAAAAGGCGATAGAGACAGCCGCCGCGGGCTCTCACAATCTGCTTATGCTGGGACCTCCGGGGTCGGGCAAGTCGATGCTCGCGAAGCGCATACCGTCGATACTTCCGCGCATAACGTTCGAGGAGAGTATCGAGACCACGCAGATCCACTCGGTCGCGGGTCTGATAAACCCGTCCGAGCCGCTTATCACCTCGCGTCCGTTCCGCGCCGTCAGCCATACGGCAAGCTCCGTGGGGCTGGTCGGGGGAGGCAGCGTGCCGAGACCCGGAGAGATATCCCTCGCGCATAACGGCGTGCTGTTTCTGGACGAGCTGCCCGAGTTCGACAGGCGTGTGCTGGAAACGCTTCGGCAACCCCTCGAAAACGGTGAGATAACCATCTCGCGCGCCAGCGGCTCGGTAAACTATCCGTGCGATGTGATGATGGTCGCGGCGATGAACCCCTGCCCCTGCGGTAATTTCGGCAATCCGCTCAAAAAGTGCACCTGTTCCGAAAAGCAGGTCTCGGCGTACCTTAACAAGATATCTCAGCCGGTTCTCGACCGCATAGACATTCAGATCGAGATACGCCCCGTGAAATACGATGACCTCGCCGAGCGCAAGCCCGCGGAATCATCGGCGGCGATAGCGGAGCGTGTTCAGCGTGCGCGCGATATCCAAGCCGAGCGTTACAAGGGAACCGATATCAAGTCCAACAGCCGCATAACCTCGGATATCATCGCGGAGGTCTGCAATCTCGCTCCGGACGCCCGGGAGATGCTGAAAGCGGCTTTTGATAAGCTCGGGCTGTCGGCGCGCGCTTACGACCGCATACTCAAGGTCTCGCGCACCTGTGCCGATCTTGACGGCAGCGCGGATATCCTGAAATCGCACGTCTCCCAGGCAATATCGTTCCGCAGTCTTGACCGCAAATACTGGAACAGATGAGGGAATATTTATGAAGAAAAAAGTTTCGATGTCGTCAATAATTATCCTGATCCTCGTGCTCGTTTCAATGGCATTGATAATGATCGGAATTGCCGGACAGAATATCGTGCTTGTTGTTTCGGGCATGGCGCTCGCGTTTGCGAGCATGGTAACGGGCTCTTTGGTTTCATCGTTGATAAGGATAAACAAACGCTTTCCCTTGCGCGGCGACCCGGCGCATAAGAAGCTGCGCGCGGCGCGGTATCTGAAATTGACCTCGTCGATAGTTATCACGCTCGGCGTGATAATGATAATCGTCGGTCTTTTTACGCAGACGCAGGGCGTCGAATTGCCCTTGTATATTGCGTGGGCGTTGTTGGCGCTCGGCTTTGGCACGGCAATAGCGGGCTCGGTGATTAACACGGTGACATCGAAGAATATGCCGGCCTCGCAGATGATATTCGACGCAGCCGCGGTTCCGCCGGCGAGCGCCGTCTCCGTGCAGATACCGTACAGTCCCGACCCAGTTATCTCGCGGATACTCGCGAATCCTTATGTGCTACAGGACGAGCGCATAAAGCAGCTCCCGGAGGTACAGAACCTGCTGCAATACCCCGAGATACAGCAGGTGTTTTTCGAGCCGACAAAGCTGTACGAGCTGTTCACGCAGGACAGGGTGGGCGAGCTTTTGAACATCGTCCGCGGTCGGATGACGCAAAATGACGGCGAGGAGATATTCGCCGCAGCGGAGCAGTTCCGTCCCGTTAATATGCCGCAGGCGGTACGGGCGGACAAGACCGCTCGGTCAAGCACCGAGAAAAAAAGTTCCGCGGGATTAGTAATACTGTTTATCGTGGTCTGGCTGACGATCTTTATTTCGATAGCCTTCACCGTGCTAAGAAGCGTATTCGGGACATAAATAAGAGGATTGGAGATGATTTTATGAATAAAAGAAGCTGCGGAGTGCTTTTGCATATCACCTCGCTGCCGTCGCCTTACGGGATAGGCACGCTCGGCAAAACGGCGGAAAAGTTCGCGGACTGGCTCAAGTCGGCGGGGCAGAGCTGGTGGCAGGTGCTGCCGATAGGTCCTACAGGCTACGGAGACTCGCCGTATCAGCCGTTCTCATCGTTTGCGGGCAACCCGCTGATGATCGACCTTGACGAGCTGGTCGAGCACGGACTGCTGAGTAAAGCCGACTGCGACAACGCCGATTACGGTGCCGACCCTTCGTTCGTCGACTACGAGAAGATATCCGCGACAAGAGACGAGCTGCTCCACAAGGCGTTCGGGAAGTTCGTCGACGATGTGGGATATACCTCGTTCGTCCGCGAGGAGGCGGAGTGGCTGGACGACTACGCGCTGTTCACTGCGTTAAAGCGTAGGTTCGGCGGCAAACCGTGGACGGAATGGGACGAGGATATCAAATCCCGTCAGCCCGCCGCGATGGAGCGTTATAAGGAAGAGCTCAAAGAGGAGATACGCTTTGTAAAGTGGTGTCAGTACATCTTTTTCAGGCAGTGGAAACGCTTTCACAGCTATTGCGGGAGCAAGGGTGTGCGGCTCATCGGCGATATCCCGATCTATGTTTCGCCGGATTGCTCCGACGTTTGGGCGAGCCCCGAGCTGTTCGAGCTGGACGAGAAGCTCTGCCCGAAACGCGTCGCGGGCGTGCCGCCGGATTATTTCTCGGCGACGGGTCAGCTCTGGGGGAATCCGCTGTATAACTGGACTGAGATGAAACGGAGGGGCTATGAATGGTGGATAAAGCGCGTAAAGAAGTCCGCGCAGCTGTACGATATGCTGCGTATCGACCACTTCCGCGCGTTTGACACATACTACGCTATCCCGTTCGGACACAAGACCGCCGAGCACGGCACATGGGAGAACGGTCCCGGTATGGATCTGTTCAACGCGATAAGGTCGCAGCTTGGCAGCGTCAACATAATCGCCGAGGATCTGGGCGATATTTTTGACAGCGTGAAGAAGCTGCTCGCCGATTCGGGCTTCCCGGGTATGCGCGTGGTACAGTTCGGCTTCAATCCCGAAAACGCCGATAACGACCACCTTATCCACAATTACCCGAAAAACTCCGTCTGCTACACGGGCACGCACGATAACGCGACAATAATGCAGTGGCTCAAGGAGACGGACGGAAAGTCGGCGAAAATGGCGAAGAATTACCTGCACAAGGGAAAGTTCGAGCGCTTTTCCGACTGTGCGATACGCAACGCCTACGCAAGCTCGTCTTTCCTCGCGGTCATTCCCATGCAGGATATTCTCGGACTGGGCAAAAAGGCGCGTATGAACCTCCCGTCGACGCTCAGCAAGGACAACTGGAGCTGGCGAATGCAGCCGCAGATGCTCAAGCCCAAAACCGCCGATAAGCTCCGCGTTCTAGCCGAGACTTATATGAGACTTGGGAAATGATGGAAAACGCGGTTATCAACAGCCTGCACGGCGAATTTGCGCGGACGGTGACGAAGCGGTTCTCGAGGGCGATCGAGGAATACGAGCTGCTCAAAAGCGGCGACAGGGTCTGCGTGTGCATATCGGGCGGAAAGGATTCGATGCTGCTCGCGGCGCTGTTCCGCGACTACGAGCGGCACGGGAGCGTTTCCGTGTCGGTGCGGTATCTGGTGATGGATCCGGGGTATTCCGAGGAGGATTTCACGCGGATCATGGCAAACGCGGAGCGCTTGGAGCTGCCCGTCGAAACGTTCCGCACGGAGATATTCGGGCATACCGAGCACGCCGACAACCCATGCTTTCTCTGCTCGAAAATGAGGCGCGGACACCTCTACAACAAGGCTCGGGAGCTTGGCTGCAATAAGATCGCGCTCGGTCACCACTTCGACGATGTGATCGAGAGCACGCTTATGGGTATGCTGTACGGCGGTCAGACGCAGACGATGCTGCCGAAGCTCCGCGCCCGCAACTACGAGGGAATGGAGCTGATACGTCCGCTGTTTTACGTCCGCGAGCGTGATATCATCGCGTGGCGCGACTTCAACGGACTGGAGTTTTTGAGATGCGCGTGCAGGATAACCTCGCGCGAGGACGGCTCGAAAAGGGCGTTCGTAAAGCGCCTGATAGCCGAGCTTGCCGAGGATAATCCGCAGGTAGAGCAGAATATTTTCCGAAGCGTCTGTACAGTGCGGCTCGACAGGCTGATTTCGTACAAGGACAAAGACGGGGTGCACACATTCTTGGATAATTATGACGATGAACTGTTTTGATTTTAAAGCTGCCGACAGGCAGTATTACAGAGGCAGGCTCGGCGCGGTGTACTCGCGGGCGCGGACGGTTTTCCGCGTCTGGCAGCCGTTCGCCGAGAGTGCCGTTCTGCGGCTGTATAACGCGGACGGAGAGGTGACGTTCTCCGCGCCGATGAAACGGAACGGAGGCGTTTTCGAGTACGAAAAGCGCGGCGACCTGGACGGGGTTTGGTATACCTATCTGATAACGAGAAACGGTGAGACGGTCGAGACCGCGGACCCGTATGCCGCGCTCGTCACCGCCGACGGAGAGCGCGGGCAGGTCGTCGATATGCGCCGCCACGCGCCCGACGGCTGGGAGAACGAGCGCAATATCTCGGCGGAAAACCCGATAATTTACGAGCTTTCCGTGCGCGATTTTTCGATGGACAAGGGCGCAGATTTCGTAAACCGCGGCAAATTCTCCGCGTTCTGCGAGGAGGGCGTGCGCAATTCCCGCGGCGATACCGTCGGATTGGACTATATAAAAGATCTCGGCGTAACGCACATTCAGCTTATGCCGATATTTGATTTCGACCTCGACGGCGGCGAGTACAACTGGGGCTACAATCCGCGTTTTTACAACGCTCCGAGCGCATATTATTCGCAAAGCGACGGCGTTCTGGAGCTTCGGCGGCTCGTTGCGGCGGCGCATAAACGCGGTCTCGGAGTGATCGCGGACGTGGTATACAATCACGTCTTTTCCGCGGAGGACAGCGCTTTCGGACGTATTTTCCCGCGCTATTATTTCCGCGGCAGGGACGGCTATTCCAACGGTTCGGGCTGCGGAAACGAGTTTGCGAGCGAAAGAAAAATGGCTAGAAAGTTCATTTTAGACAGCCTTGAGTTTCTCGCGCGGGAATATAAGCTGGACGGCTTCCGATTTGATCTTATGGGGCTGCTCGATCTGCGCACGCTGCGCGAGGCGGAGCGGCGGCTGCGCAGGATCAACCCCGATATCCTGCTGTACGGAGAGGGCTGGACGGGCGGCGCGAGCGCGTATCCCGAGCGGTACCGCGCCGTGCTGCGCAACGCGGGACAGCTCCCGGGGTACGCGTTCTTTAACGACAGCTTCCGTGACGGCGTGAAGGGCTCCGTATTCTGTGCGGAGGATCGCGGCTACGTCAACGGCGCGCCCGATAAAGGACATCTTGATCCTATAAAATGGGCGCTCACGGGGCAATTTCCCGAGAGCTTCTGGACGGGCGACGCCGCTCAGACGATAAACTACGCCGAGTGCCATGACAACCTGACGCTGTTCGACAAGCTGACGATCTCGCTTGACGGCGCGGACGGGGAGCGCGTTGTTAAGGCGGATAAGATGGCGGCGGCGCTGATAATGCTTTCACGGGGTATCGCGTTCATACAGGCGGGGCAGGAGCTCCTGCGCACGAAAAACGGCGACGGGAACAGCTATTGCGCGCCCGACAGCGTGAATTCGCTCAAATGGAACAGTCGTTCCGAAAACCGCGAGATTGTTGAATATTATCGCGGTCTGATCGCGTTCAGACGGCGTTTCGGCGGTATTTCGGAGCGCAAACTTCAAACGCTTGGCGGCGGCTTTTTTCTGACGTTTGGCGATTTTTTGCTTATCGTCAACCCGACAGACAAGAAGCTGACGGCAAAGCTAAGCGGCACGTTCGAGGTTTACGCGGACGGAAACCGCGCCTCGGATGCGCCGCTGTACACGCGCAAACGGCTTAGCTGCGCGGAATATTCGATATTACTTGCAAGGAGAACTGACAATGAAACAGATAGATGAGCTGCGCGGACTGATGCGCGGGCGCGGTATTTACGCATACGTCGTGCCGACGGACGACTTCCACGGGTCGGAGTATGTCGGCGCGCATTTTAAGCTGCGCGAGTACCTGAGCGGGTTCACGGGCTCGGCGGGAACGCTGGTCGTGACGCTCGACGAGGCGGCGCTCTGGACGGACGGGCGGTACTTTATTCAGGCAGACCGCGAGCTGTCGGGGAGCGGCATTGAGCTGATGAGGTCGGGCGAACGGGGAGTGCTGACGATAGAGGGATTTCTGCGTGAGAAAATGCCCGAAAGCTCCGTGCTGGGGTTCGACGGGCGAACGGTCACGGCGGCTTTTGCAAAGCGGCTCGGCAAGGCGTTACAGCTAAAGAATATAACGCTGAAAACGGACGAGGATCTGGGCGGCATGGTCTGGGCGAACCGTCCGCCGCTCCCGAAAGAACCCGTATTCGAGCTTCCAGACGGCTTTTGCGGAATGACGCGCGCCGAAAAGCTCGCTAAGATACGGGAGAAAATGCTCTCCGAAAACGCCGACTGTCTTGCCGTTTCCGCGCTGGACGAGATCGCTTGGACGCTCAATCTTCGCGGCGGCGACGTTGATTATAATCCTGTTTTCCTGAGCTTTATGCTGGTGTATGCGGACAGGGTCGAGCTGTTTGCGGAGAGCTCGATATTCGGCGGTGATATCGCCGAAAGGCTCCGCGCGGACGGCGTTGAGATACGTCCCTACGATGAGATATACGGCGCTCTGCAAGCGCAGCGCGGCACGGTTCGGACGGATCTGCGTGCGGTCAATTCGCTGTTCGGCAGCTCGCTCGGAAACGCGAAGATCATCTCCAGGCAAAGCCCGATAGTGCCGTTGAAGGCGGTCAAGACAGCCGCGGAGATCGCTGCCGAAAAGAACGCGCACCTCAAGGACGGTATCGCCGTCACGCGGTTTATGTACTGGCTGAAGAACGCGGTCGGGAGCGGGCGTATCACCGAGATCTCCGCCGCCGAAAAGCTCGAGGAGTTCCGCAAAGCGGGTTCGGATTATCTTGGGCAGAGCTTCGAGCCGATAATGGCGTATGGCGGTCACGGCGCGATCGTGCACTACTCCGCAACGGAGGAGAACAATGCCGGGCTGGAGCCGCGCGGGTTGCTGCTTTCCGATACGGGCGGACACTACCTTGACGGCACGACGGACATCACGCGGACGTTTGTACTCGGCGCGGTAAGCGCAGAGGAGAAGAACGCGTTCACAAGCGTGCTCGCGGCACATCTGGAGCTGCTCGGAGCGGTGTTCCCGAGGGGCGTGCGCGGATCGACGCTTGACGGGATCGCACGGCAGAATATGTGGCGGCAGGGCTTGGACTTTAACCACGGCACGGGGCACGGCGTAGGCTTCCTGCTGAACGTCCACGAAGGACCTCAGCGTATTTCGTGGCGCACGGCGAACGATGCGCCGTTCGAGTCGGGAATGATAACCTCGGACGAGCCGGGGCTGTATTTCGAGGGGAAATTCGGGATTCGGCACGAGAGCCTTCTGCTGTGCGCGGAGTCGGAAGAATTTGACGGCTTCCTGCGGTTCGAGCCGCTGACATTAGTGCCGTTTGACCGTGACGGCATTGACCCCTCCCTGCTTACCGAGCGGCAAAGGGAGCTGCTGAACGGCTACCACAAACGTGTTTTCGACGCTCTTTCGCCATATCTTACGGCGGAGGAAACGGAGTGGCTTAGCGGAGTGACCGCCGAGATATGAGGAGATCAAATTAAACGGAACTTTTATCCGATACGGGTTATCAACAGCTTATACCGATAACTGTTAAAACACTTGACAAGTAGATCGAAGATATGGCGGGACTTTCGTTCCCGCCTTTTTTCGGCTTTGCAAGCGTCGGTATTACTCGGCAAAGGAGACGATTACAACAAAAAATGAAAAAACCCCTTGACAAACCGTAATTCAAATGATATAATTGTATACATAGTATTTATACAATTTTAACATTGAGGGAGTGCACACCCGAATGAACATTAACATAAGCAACACCAACAGCGATCCCATCTATCTTCAGATAGCCGATCAGATAAAGGCGCTGATACTGGAGGGGAAGCTGAAGGAGGGCGAGATGCTGCCGTCTATGCGCAATCTGGCGCTGGAGCTGCGCATCAGCTTTATGACCACCAAGCGCGCCTACGAGGAGCTTGAGCGCAGCGGCTTTATAGAGTCGTACACGGGCAAGGGCTCGTTCGTCAAGGCGCAGAATCTGGAGCTTTTGCGTGAGGAGCAGCTTAAGGCTGTTGAGGCTCTGCTCGCAGAGGCGGGCGACCGCGCGCGCAAAATCGGGTTGACTGTGGACGAGCTGCATGAGCTGCTCGACCTTGTAAACGGAGGGGAATAGGTATGAACGAATACGAAAACGCTATCGAGATATCCGGCGTAACAAAGCGCTATGAGGGCTTTACGCTCGACAATGTCAGCTTTAATGTGCCAAAGGGCAGCATTATGGGCTTTATCGGACAGAACGGCGCGGGCAAGACCACCACAATACGCAGTCTGCTCAACATCACGAATATTGATGAGGGAGAGATAAGGCTGCTCGGGCTGGAGCACGTCAAGGACGAGTTCGAGATAAAAAAGCGTCTTGCCGTGGTATTTGACGAGCTGCCGTTCCACGACGTTTTCAACGCGGCGGATATGGCGCGCATTTTCGAGGGATTATATCCCGAATGGGATAACGCCGCGTACTCCGCGTATCTCGAGCGCTTCAAGCTGCCGCCGAAAAAGAAGATCGGACAGTATTCCAAGGGAATGAAAATGAAGCTGCAAATAGCCTGCGCGCTCTCGCATAACGCCGAGCTGCTCGTTATGGACGAGGCTACGACGGGACTTGACCCCGTTGTTCGCGACGAAATTCTGCACATATTTATGGAGTACCTGCAAAACGGCGAGCGGTCTATACTTATGTCCTCGCATATTACCGGAGACCTTGAAAAGATCGCCGACAGCGTCACCTTTATCGACAAGGGCAAGATACTGCTGACGGGTTATAAGGACGTTATCCTTGAAACGCACGGCATTCTGAAATGCGGCAAAGACGAGCTCGGCAACATCGATAAGGCGGATATTGTCAGCGTCCGCTTGAACGAATTCGGTGCGGAGGTCATGCTCTCCGACCGCGAGAGCGCCCGTTATAAATACGGCGGCGCGGTGATCGACACGGCGAGCCTTGACGACATTATGCTCTATTATGTCCACAAGGGCGAAATGGGGTGGTCATGATGACGTTCAAAAAATTCCGCTCGCTGATGTATCGGGAGTTTCGGCTCTCAAAAAAGGGCATAATACTGCAATTCGGGCTTCTGCTCGCGTATATTGCGCTGACGTGGGCAATGCAGCTTTCTCTGGACGCGAACGAGATTACGGGAGACGAGCTGTCGGGAATAGTTGAGGTTATCATTCTGATGAACACGTTTGTCGGAGCAATGCCGCTGCTTATGGACGAGAGCTTTAAAGCGGATATCAATTCGGGCTGGCTGATTTATTCCTACGCGCTGCCGATAAAGCCTGTCGAGCGCACGGCGGCGAGATTTATCCGCAGGCTCTCGGTAAGTCTCGGGAGCGCTCTGCTCAGTCTTTGCAACGCCGCGGCGATATGCGCTTATATGGGAAAACCATTCGGCGTGAATTATATCGTCTGGCATATGGTAATATTCGCGGCGGTGCTGTTGTACTCTCTGTCGAATAATTTTTTCATACTCCGAGCGCGAAACGGCGACGTTATGAAAAAGGCGCAGACGAACGCGGGTTTGTCATCGACGGCGCTGATGGTCGTTATGATCGCCGTCATTTACAAGGCAAGCGGTATGAGTCTTGAAATGCTCAACGAAAGCGACAGACTGTTTGATTTGCCGGTATTTGACGCGAAAGCGCTCGTGTGGGCTGTTCCGCTGCTGCTCGCTATGACGGCGGCAAGCTTTTTCACGGCTTATTTCAGTTTGAGAACCGCATATTCCAACGCGCCCAATCTCAAAAAGGCAAGCTCTGAAAAACACGAGACCGCCGAAAAAACAGATGCTGTCGAAAAAGCTCCGCCCGTCGCGAAAACGAACGGCGCAGTGGGTTTGTTGTACAAGGAGCTGAAGCAGAACAGGATTGTGTTTATCCTGACGGCGGCTGCCCCGATATTGCTAACGGCGTTTCCGTTCTGCTTTTCGGCTATCGGAGTTATCACAGGCGGCACGAGCGTTGAGGAAATGTTTGAAACGACAACTAACGTATACATACGCGCGCTTATGTGTGTTGTGGGGCTGTTTGTCGCCGCCGGTCTGATGAGCGAGCTTTTCAGCGGAGACGACAAGAAGCTCTGGGCGTATTTCATCGTCTCAACGCCTCGGGGCGTAAAGGGATTTCTGTACCGGAAATATGTCGTAACGCTTATGCTGAACCTGATCTATATGATATCCGGTATCTTTGCCGAGCACCTGCTTGCGACCGTAAATTATTTTGTTACGGGAACAGAGCTCACGACAAGTATGCAGCCGTTTTACCTTTCGGGAGTGTTTATGCTTATGGCGATAAGTTCGCTGGATATTCCGTTTATGGTGCGGTACGGCTCGAAAAAGGGGAGCATAGTCAAGATGATAACAATGCTCTCGATCTGCACTGCGGCGATAGCGGTATTTAATCTGCTGCCGGAAAATATCAGTGAAAAGATAGTGGAAACAGTCGTTTCGCTCTTCAACGGCGGAGAGAACGATATGCTCGTGCTTGCGCTGATCTTGAGCTTTATGCCTTATATCGTGTTTGCGGTGTTTTTGTTCTCCTATAGGATAGCGTGCGGGGTGTTTATGAAGGGAGTGAACGAGTATGACAAATAAAAAGCTTGAGGCGAAAAGGCTTGTTATCTTTCTGCTCCTCGCTTTCGGGATCTCATGGATACCCGCGATAATTTACAATAAAGCTTTTGGCTACCATGAGTGGTTTGAAACCAACAAAATGCCCGCGCTTTTCTGGATAGTCGGCTACGGACCCGCGCTCGCGAATATCATTACCCGAAAGCTCACTCACGAGGGTTGGCACGACAGTATGCTGCACTTAAATCTCAAAGGCAATATAAAATATTATCTCATCGCGGTCTTTACTATGAGCGCAATAGGAATTTTTCAGGGACTGCTCGCGACGCTTATGATAGGCGGCGGAGATTGGTCGGACTTCGGAAAGAATTTCGGTCTCGCTGAAGCGCTGTCCGGAATTCTTACAATACTCGCGTCAGCTCCACTTATGGCGTTCAACACGTTCGGTGAGGAATTCGGCTGGCGCGGATATATGAACCAAAAAATGGAGCCGCTGATCGGCACGACGGGAACGGTGATCGTCGGCGGGATCATCTGGGGATTATGGCACGCGGAGCTTACCGTCGAGGGTCATAACTTCGGCACGGACTATCCGGGCTATCCCTATCTCGGAATGCTTTGTATGTGCATAAACTGCATGTTTCTGGGGATTATTCTGATGTGGCTCACGAAAAAGACGAATTCGGTATATCCCGCCGCGATATTCCACGCCATGAATAATTTCGGCGGCACCTTCACGATTCGTCTGTTTTTAAGCGGCATTCCCGAGGACTATACGCTGACGATCCCGCAGCAGCTGATGTTGGATATCCCGCTTTACGCCGCGGCGCTGATCGTTTTCGTGCTTATGCTGCGCGGCTCCGGAAACAAGAGCGCGGCGGTTAATGCATAAGGCGCGTGACGCGTGAAGGTATCTGTTTGGTATGGTGTACAAAAAGCCCGTGAGAAAACTCACGGGCTTTTTGTTATTTATTTATGTACTCCGCGGCTCTCCAGAAGCGACTTCAGCTCCTCGCTTGAACCCTCCGAATACGAATCGTTATGTACAACGAGAAATCTTTTACGGTTATCGATGTTTGATCTTATATAGATCGCGTTATTATGTTCAAAGTATTTGTCCATTATTGAATACGCATAGCGTTCCTCGCTTTCAATGCCGTTGAGCGAAAGCCTGCAAAGAACGAATTCGTTCATAAACTCGTATATGCGGGGAGCTTTTACGCTCGGCAGCCGGAGTGACCTCGAAACCGAGATCTTGTTGAAAAAAATGCTCCATAAAATAAACAGCACGCCCAGAACAAACCAAATGGTCATTTCAACTACATTAACGCTCCCTCCCGAAGAGACGGCTTTGTACAGCCTAATTCCATTTAGTATCAGAAGAACTGCTCCCCAAAGCGCAGCAAATAAGATCGCGAAAGCGATGCGCGGTTCTTTACATCTATGCTTCGTCACAAATTCAAGGTCTTTTTTGGAAACCGTTGTTCGGTTTACGATCATATTTCATACCACCTTATTGTACGGATTATTTATTTTTATTTTAGCACCTCACCCGAGAAATGTCAAGAAAGTTTTTTTGACTTAAAATTTTCCGCAAAAACATTCCGAGCCAAACATATGAAACCTATGTAAATACAGTAAAATTAGTTAAAACTAACCACGAAAAAATCCTAAAAACCGACAATATTTGTGAAAAATCCACAAAAAGCTTGTTAAAAATTCTACAAAGAAATAATTCTCAAACGAAGTCTTTTTTATAGATTTTTTGTTGAATATATGTTATAATACATAGTGATATATCATGTCGCGCATAAATAATATAGCGATAGAGATTGTACAATTCCGCCGAGCTGCCGCAAGGCGCGGAGCGGTAAAATTATTCAAGGAGGCTATAACATGGCTTTTAAAAAGAGCGCTGTTCCCTTTTCGGGAACGCCCGAGCAGGAGGAGAGGCTTAAGGCGGTCATCGCCGAGCACAAGGACGATCCCGGTGCGCTGATGCCCATTCTCCAAAAGGCTCAGGATATCTACGGATACCTCCCCATCGAGGTGCAGACCATGATCGCGGACGCAATGGAAATCCCGCTGGAAAAGGTATACGGCGTCGTAACGTTCTACGCGCAGTTCTCCATTAACCCGAAGGGTCAGTACAAGATCTCCGTATGTCTGGGAACGGCTTGCTATGTAAAGGGTTCGGGAGATATCTTCAATAAGCTCCAGGAAAAGCTCGGCATAGGAAGCGGAGAGATAACCCCCGACGGCAAATTCTCGCTTGACGCCTGCCGCTGCATAGGCGCGTGCGGACTTGCGCCCGTTCTCACCGTCAACGAGGACGTTTACGGCAGACTGACCGTCGACGACGTGGATAAGATACTTGAAAAGTACAACTGATTGTACATAGAATTCCGATTTTAAGAAAGGAAATCTTTAAGATGAATGTAATTAAAACATTAGACGAGCTTAACGCCGTCAAGGCGAAGGCTGCGGAAGTGGTAAACATCCGCGTCGACGGCAAGGACAGCGGCGTTAAGGACGTTCTGGTCTGCGGAGGTACAGGCTGTACTTCATCCGGCTCCATGAACATCATCAAGAAGCTCGAGGAAGAGATCGAGCGCAACGGTCTTAAGGACAAGGTGAATATCATCAAGACAGGCTGTTTCGGTCTGTGCGCACTGGGTCCGATCATGATCGTATATCCCGAGGGCACGTTCTACTCCAAGATGGAGGTAGACCATATCCCCGAGATCGTTGAGAGTCATCTCAAGAACGGCGTTCCCGTAAAGAAGTACCTCTACGCGGAGACCGTTGAGGGCGACACCATCAAGTCGCTGAACGATACCGCTTTCTACGCGAAGCAGCACCGTGTGGCGCTCCGCAACTGCGGTCTCATATCCCCCGAGCATATCGAGGAGTACATAGCACGCGACGGTTATCAGGCACTGCATAAGGTTCTGACCTCGATGTCGCAGGACGACGTTATCAATTGCCTGCTGGCTTCGGGTCTGAGAGGACGCGGCGGCGCGGGCTTCCCGACCGGAAGAAAGTGGCAGTTCGCCAAGGCTTCCGTAAACGACCAGAAGTACGTTTGCTGTAACGCCGACGAGGGCGACCCCGGCGCGTTCATGGATCGTTCCGTTCTCGAGGGCGACCCCCACAGCGTTATCGAGGCTATGGCTATCGCGGGTTACGCTATCGGCGCAAATCAGGGCTACATCTACGTTCGCGCGGAGTACCCGATCGCCGTTGAGCGTCTCGAGATCGCTATCAAGCAGGCTGAGGAAGCCGGAATGCTCGGCGATGATATCTTCGGCACGGGCTTTAAGTTCCACCTCGGTCTGAGACTGGGCGCGGGCGCGTTCGTCTGCGGTGAGGAGACCGCGTTGATGACCTCTATCGAGGGCAACCGCGGCGAGCCGAGATGCCGTCCTCCGTTCCCCGCTGTAAAGGGTCTGTTCGGCAAGCCCACCATTCTTAACAACGTTGAAACGTATGCTAACGTTTGTCAGATAATCCTCAAGGGTCCGGAGTGGTTCGCTGCTATGGGTACCGAGAAGTCCAAGGGTACTAAGGTATTCGCGCTTGGCGGTAAGATCCACAACACGGGTCTGGTCGAGGTTCCCATGGGTACTACGCTGCGCACCGTTATCGAGGAGATCGGCGGCGGTATCCCGAACGGCAAGAAGTTCAAGGCTGCTCAGACGGGCGGACCTTCGGGCGGCTGCATTCCTCCCCAGCATCTGGATATCCCGATCGACTACGATAACCTTATCGCTATCGGCTCTATGATGGGCTCCGGCGGACTTATCGTAATGGACGAGGACAACTGTATGGTAGATATCGCCAAGTTCTTCCTCGAGTTCACCGTTGACGAGAGCTGCGGCAAGTGCACACCCTGCCGTATCGGTACAAAGAGAATGTACGAGATACTCACCAAGATCACCGAGGGCAAGGCTACGATGGAGGATCTCGACAAGCTCGAGAAGCTCTGCTACTACATCAAGGACAACGCGCTGTGCGGACTTGGTCAGACCGCTCCGAACCCCGTACTGTCCACATTGAGATACTTCAGAGACGAGTATATCGCTCACGTTCAGGACAAGAAGTGCCCCGCGGGCGTCTGCAAGAGCCTGCTCGCGTACAAGATCGATCCCGAGAAGTGCAAGGGCTGCTCGCTCTGCGCGAAGAAGTGTCCTGTCGGAGCTATCAGCGGCGAGCTGAGAAATCCGTTCACTATCGACACCAATAAGTGTATCAAGTGCGGCGTCTGCGCGTCCAACTGTAAGTTCGGCGCGATCAGCAAGTCCTAACAGGAAAGGAGTAAAAAGTTATGGTTAATATCAAAATTAACGGCGTGGATTATTCCGTTCCCGAGGGCAGCACTATTCTTGAGGCGGCAAGAACCGCGGGCATCAAGATCCCCACGCTGTGTTATCTTAAAGACATCAACGCGATCGGCGCCTGCCGTATCTGCGTTGTCGAGGTAAAGGGCGCCAGAAGTCTTGTCGCTTCCTGCGTTTATCCCGTAAACGAGGGCATGGAGGTGTTCACGAACACTCCCAAGGTCATCGAAAGCCGCAAGACCACTCTGGAGCTTATCCTCTCCAATCACAAGAAAGAGTGCCTTTCCTGCGTAAGAAGCGGCTCGTGCGAGCTTCAGGAGCTTTGTAACGAGTACGGCGTCGAGGAGAACAGATTTGAGGGCGAGAACCCCGCTGTTGAGCTCGACGAGAGCGCTATGCATATGACCCGCGACAACTCCAAGTGCATTCTCTGCCGCCGCTGTGTGGCAGCTTGCGGAGTTACCCAGGGAATCGGCGTTATCGGCGCTAACGAGCGCGGCTTCGCTACCCAGATCGCGTCTCCGTTTGATATGGGTCTGGCGGATACGGCTTGCGTATCCTGCGGTCAGTGTATCGTTGCTTGTCCTACCGGTGCTCTTACCGAGAAGGACGACACTCAGAAGGTTCTCGACGCTATCTCGGATCCCGACAAGTTCGTTGTTGTTCAGGCGGCTCCCGCTGTACGCGCGTCGCTTGGCGAGGCGTTCGATCTGCCCGTCGGCACAAACGTTGAGGGCAAGATGATCGCGGCTATGCGCAGACTCGGCTTTGATAAGGTATTCGATACCAACTTCTCGGCTGACCTGACAATTATGGAGGAGGCTCACGAGTTCCTCGACCGCGTACAGAACGGCGGCACTTTGCCGATGATCACTTCCTGCTCGCCGGGATGGATCCGCTACTGTGAGAACTACTTCCCCGATTTTATCCCCAATCTGTCCACCTGCAAATCGCCGCAGCAGATGTTCGGCGCGGTAGTTAAGACCTACTACGCTCAGAAGCTCGGCAAGAACCCCGAGGACATTGTAAGCGTTTCCGTAATGCCCTGCACGGCTAAGAAGTACGAGGTCAACCGTGACGATCAGTCCGCGGCGGGCGTACCCGACGTTGATATCACGATCACGACTCGCGAGCTCTCGCGCCTCATCAAGAAAGCAGGTATCATGTTCAAAGACCTGCCCGACGAGGAGTGCGACTCTCCGCTCGGCACGGGTACCGGCGCAGCTGTTATCTTCGGCGCGACGGGCGGCGTTATGGAGGCTGCTCTGCGTACCGCGGCTTGGAAGCTTACGGGCGAGAAGGCTGATTCTCCCATCGAGTTCAAGGAAGTTCGCGGCGTAGAGGGCATCAAGGAAGCTACCTACAACGTTGGCGGCAAGGAAGTCAAGGTCGCTGTCGCAAGCGGTCTGGCTAACGCTAAGGCGCTGCTGAAGAAGATCAAGGCGGGCGAGGCTGAGTATCACTTCATTGAGATCATGGCGTGCCCGGGCGGATGCGTAAACGGCGGCGGTCAGATCATTCTCCCCGCGTCCGTAAAGAACTTCACCGACATCAGAGCCGACCGTGCAAAGGTTCTGTACGATATCGACAGCGCGAACAAGATGCGCTGCTCGCACGAGAACCCCGACGTAAAGGCAGTTTACGACGAGTTCTTCGGTGAGCCCAATTCTCACAAGGCGCATGAGGTTCTGCACACGAGCTACAAGGCTCAGAAGCTGTACAGATAATTAAAAACGTCAAATAAAAATGTGGTGTTGAACAAAAATGTTCAACACCACTGTTTTTTAGGGAAATAACGAGTTTCAATCGTTGTATTGAGATGCCTTACGACTTTTTCTGTATTTTCTGAAAAGCAGCACTGCAAGTACAACAATTATAAAGATCGATATCCATTGAGATGTCGATATATATCCCCAATATCCTCTAACAGCGTCGCCGCGCAGAAATTCCAGCAGAAGCCTCATCGGGGCATACATCAATAAATACATAAACGTGAGGCTGTCTCTATTTTTCAACTGTTTTTCCCTGTAACATAAAATTGCGATTATTATTGTGTTTCCAAGTGCCTCCGCAAGCTGAACCGGAAATCTTATCACATTCGGTTCGTCCGGATACGAAAAACCAAGCTTACACTCAATACCATAACAACAACCGGCAAAAAAGCAGCCTATCCTGCCGAATGTATGAAACAAAACAAATGGGGGAATAAATATATTCAACGTCTTATTCATATCTTCGTGTGATATTTTGCCAGATAAAATCCCGCAGCCAAGCGCGCCAAAAAGCCCGCCGTAAAACACAAACCCACTGTTCAAAAATAAAATGAGAGCTTTTTTCGGGGTAATGTCATTAAGTTCTGTCGGAAGAACCGTGATAAAAAACAGCAGTTTACTTCCAAACAGCATACCAATAGCGGCAAAGACAATAAACAAATAATATGCCGACCACTTAATAATCTGATCTTTATTCCTGAAAAAAGCAAATAATATGGCTGCACAAAAGCCTGTCACAGCAAAAAATGCATACGAAGGAATTGCTATGCCGAACGGTTCAATAAATTTTAGCATATCTTAACCAAAGTTTGCGCAGCCCTCTAAACAGCCTATGCAGCCTCCGCACAGGATAGTGCTTGCAGTACTGCCCACACAACCGGCGCAGCCCGCAAGGCATCCGCTGCCGCAGCTTCCGCACCCGGCGCCCATCGAGGCGTTATCATAATTTGAACACCCACCCAAAGCAAACATACCGCACAATGCCGCAGCCACCATAATAATATGTACTATTGCCATTTTCATTTTGTTTTTCATAATTGTTTCCTCCCGATACAAGGCGTAATACACGCAAAAGAAAGTAATTTGCAGTCATTTAACACTATTCGACCATATGTCGCATAATGTGATTTGATCTGTCAGAATATATTATAGCGGATTTTCCGCTAAAAGTCAAGCCCTTTTTTAAAAAATTCGTATAATAAAAAGGGTGATAACCAAATGACAACTCATTACAGAAGAATCCGAGACCTCCGCGAGGACAGCGACCTCAAGCAGCGGGAACTTGCCGAGATACTCGGCTGCAGTCAGCGCGTGTACAGCAACTACGAGCGCGGCGATCTTGATATTCCCACCGAAGTCCTTATTAAGCTGGCAAAACACTATAACACAAGCGTAGATTATATCCTTGAGCTGACCGACAACAAAACGCCGTATAATTAAAAAATATAGGGGACTTCATCACCAAGTCCCCTAAAAGTCCGTCACGACAAAACAGGCGGGATATCTAAAGTTTATTTTATTGCTCCGCCAATTAAATATTTCCGGATTTCAAAGCTTTTTGTGCGGTTTTG
>CAMWVP010000046.1 GCA_947177735.1 uncultured Clostridia bacterium | reverse complement strand
GTATTATTTTATGCGGTTTTCCCCGCCTCCGGCGGGGAAAACCGCCATTAAATCGGCGTTTCTGTAATTACAAATCGAAATAAAAGAGAGGAAATATACTTATGGACAATATGAAAGGTATGAAAAGAAGCTGCTATTGCGGCGATGTAACGCTTGAAATGAGCGAGGTGACCGTCGGTGGATTTACCCAGAGAGTGCGCGACAAGGGCGGCATCATCTTTATCGACCTGCGTGACCGGAGCGGAATAGTGCAGCTCGTGTTCGACGAGACCACCGAAAAGAGCGTGTTCGAGAAAGCTAAGACCATCCGTAGCGAGGACGTGCTTATGGTAAAGGGCGCCGTTAGAGCGCGTGAGAGCGTGAATAACGATATCAAAACGGGCGGACTGGAAATTCTTGTAAACGAATTGAGGATACTCTCTAAGGCGGAAACGCCGCCTTTCGAGATCGTTTCCAACTCCAAGACCAACGAGGAGCTGCGCCTGAAGTACCGCTATCTTGACTTGCGCCGTCAGCCGTTACAGAATAATCTGATAATGCGCCACAATATCGCGAAATGCGCGCGTGAGTATTTCTACGAGAACGGCTTCCTCGAGATCGAGACCCCGATGATGATAAAATCCACTCCCGAGGGCGCGCGAGATTATATCGTGCCGTCGCGTATTCACAACGGCAAGTTCTACGCGCTGCCGCAGTCGCCGCAGATGTACAAGCAGCTGCTGATGATATCGGGCTTTGACAAATATATCCAACTCGCGCGCTGCTTCCGCGACGAGGACTTGCGCGCGGATCGTCAGCCCGAGTTCACGCAGATAGACCTCGAGATGTCTTTCGTGGACACCGATGACATAATCGAGTGTCTGGAGGGCTTTGTAAACCGTCTGTACAAGGAAATATTGAACGTTGACATCACCGTGCCGCTGCCGAGACTTACCTATGACGAGGCAATGACGCGCTACGGCTCGGACAAGCCCGATACGCGCTTTGAAATGGAGATCACGGATATCTCCGAGGTCGTTAAGGACACGGATTTCGTGGTGTTCAAGGGCGCGCTGGAGAATGGAGGTTCGGTTCGCGGAATCACCGCAAAGGGCGCGGCGGGAACGCTTACAAGAAAAGAGATCGACAAGCTGGTCGAGTACGTCAAGGGAATAGGCGCTAAGGGTCTGGCTTACGTCCGCTGGGTAGACGATGCGCCCGCTTGCTCGTTCGGTAAGTTTATGAAAGAGGGCGAGCTTGAAAAGATACTCGCGGCGCTCGGCTGCGAAAAGGGCGACGTGGCGCTTATTGTCGCGGATAAGGACAAGGTAACGCTGCCGACCTTGGGCGCGTTGAGGTTAAAGGTAGCAAAGCAGCTCGATATTATCCCTCAGGGCTGGAATTTCGTGTGGATAACCGAGTTCCCGTTCTTTGAGTACGACGAGGAGAGCGGCGAGTGGCTCGCAATGCATCACCCGTTCACAATGCCGCTTGACGAGCATATCCAATATCTGGATAACGACAAGGCGAAGGTTCGCGCGAAGTGCTATGATCTCGTGCTGAACGGCGTGGAGCTGCTTTCGGGCTCTATCCGTATCAATAACCCGGAGCTTCAGCAGCATATGTTTGAAATGCTGGGAATGACCGAGGAGGAGATCAACGCGAAGTTCGGGTTCCTTGTTGACGCGTACAAGTACGCTGCGCCCCCTCACGGCGGAGCGGGTATCGGTCTGGACAGACTGGCTATGCTGATGTGCGGCTGCGACAGCCTGCGCGATGTGGTAGCGTTCCCGAAGGTGCAGAACGCGTCCGAGCTTATGAGCGAAGCGCCGTCGTTCGTGTCGGAGGAGCAGCTTGCGGAACTTGGAATTAAAGTAGTTGAGGATAAATAATGAGTATACGGTTAGTAAAGCCGACCGCCGAGTATGCCGAGGACATAATGGCTTTCAGAGCGGAGTTTGCGGAAAACGGCGAGGTGATAGACGGCGGCTCGATGCTGGAAAACTACAGCAGCGCTGACGAGTGGCTTGCTCATCTTGATGAGTTCTCCAACAGCTGTCCCGAGGGCTTTGCTCCGTCCGACACGTTCCTCGCGGTTAATGAGGACAATAGCGTCGTGGGAATTATCGACTGCCGCCGCCATATCGATCTCCCGTTTCTCGGAGAGTGCGGAGGGCATATCGGCTATTCGGTGCGCAAGTCCGAACGGCGTAAGGGTCACGCAAAGGAAATGCTGCGGCAGGCGCTTGATATGTACAGAGAGCGCGGTATCGGAAAAGTTCTTGTGACCTGCTATGTCGGAAATACCGCAAGCGAAAAGACTATTCTCGCAAACGGCGGAGTTTTCGAGCGCGAAACAGGCGACAGCAGCGGTCACCGTATAAAGAGGTTTTGGATAACACTTTGACGGGGAAAATATATTTACGGAAAGGCGGCGCGGTATGGACAAGAAAGAATACAGAGAAACGGTATCAATGGCGGCGAACGGCGACGCCAAGGCGTTCTCGCGACTGTATGAGCTGATAGCGAGGGAGATGTACTACACCGCGTTCTATTCGCTCGCGGATGACGCGGACGCTATCGAGGCGGTCACGGGCACTGTCCGCGACGGCTTCAACGCGATAGGCAGACTGCGCACCGAGGCGGCGTTCCGCGTGTTTATGATGAAAACGCTGTTCGCGCGGATAAAAATGAGGCTCAGAGAGTACGGCGACGAGGACGTTCTCGACGACGGTCAGCCCGACGTCAAGCGGCGGCTGTTTGAGCTGGACGGCGTGGACAGAATATGCACGGTGATGTACATAGCGGGAAAGTTTACGATCGAGGACATTTCGGCGTTCTCGGGGCTTATGAAAGGCAATGTGAAAAAGCGTCTCAACAAATCGGTCGATATTTTGGATCTGGATCAGATATATTAAACGGTGTTTTCCGCGTAAACGTGAGAGCGCCGCGGCTTTAATCTACACAAAAGCTATTTTAACATTTGAAAATACGGGGTGACAATATGACAGTTGGGGAAATGCGCGAATTGATGCGCCGCCGGGTAGTGCCCGAGGAGATAGTGCCGCAGAACATTATCAATCTGCTTATGGACGACGAGGACGCGGCACCGCCCGAGCTTGACGCGTTCACGTTTCTGACGCGTCTGAGAGGTCTGGGGATAGGCAGCGCCGACTTTATGTACCTTATGGAGGGCTGCGGAGCGCCGCAGACGGTGGTGGACAAGATAAAGAACAACCCCGCGATGAACCTTCAGGGTCTCATTCTGACGCTGGAGAACTCGGAGCTGACCGCCGAGGATTACAGCCGTATACTGTATACGGCGCGGCAGATCTGGGAGCGCACGCTCACTCTGCGTCTGCGGAAGTCGGAGATGGTCTCGCAGGGCAACGATGAGCGCGAGGACTATACCGAACCGTCGTTCGAGGAGGTCATGGACGAGCTTGACAAGCTCGGCGACGACGGCGTTGACGAGGGTACCATAAGCGATCATGCCGAGTTTCACGAGGCTTTTGTCACCGAGGAGATCGAGCCTGTTTACGAGGACGATTTCGAGGTCGGGGAAACCGTTCCCGAGGAGACCGCGGAGATAGTGCCCGTACAGACCGAGGAAACCGCTCTCGCCGAGCAAGCGCCCGAAGAGGAGGAGCACGAAGAAGAGTATTCGGAGGAAGAGCCCGAAGAGGAGCCCGTCGACGCGTATGCGGATTTTGCCGAGTATAGCGACGAGCCCGTTTATACTGAGGAGATAGAGCCCGTTCGGTACAACGGCGACACCACCGCGATAATCAAGATAGACGCGGATATGCTCAAGAAGAACCTTGCTCAGCGCGCCGACGAGTCGGAGGCGGTTCGTGCCGAGGTGATGAGGCTTGCCGCCGAGAGGGCTCAGCAGGAGGCGAGAGCGGCGTTTGAGGCTGCCAGAGCCGAGGAAGCGGCAAAGAAATCCGAGGAGATCGAGGAGACCGAGGATGACGAGGAGCTGGACGAGCTTTACGAGACGGAGGAGTCCGATTATATCGAGGAGGACGAGATCGAAGAACCCGACGAGGACGAGAAGCCGGAGCCGTTTGTTGTGCGTATTCCGCGGGAGCACCGTTATCACAAGGGCGCCGTTATCGCCGCGGCGGCGGGAGCGGTTGTTGTGTTCGGAACGGCGGTCGCTGTGCCGCTTATTCCCGAGCCGCCCGTCATCAGGAACATCACCTATGCCGAGGACAACGCGGAGATCTTCGGCGACATCTACCATGCTTATTATGAGGGCACTGCGGGCGGCGAAAAGGCTCACGAGCCCGAATTCGATTACACAAAAATATTCGGCGATCTGCTGGTGACGGCGGAGGGCTTCGGAACGTTCTCGGGCGGCGACAACGTGTACACGGTAAGCTCCGAGGCGGTTGCGGTCTGCTCGTTCAATAACGGCGAGCTTATTCCGCTTGATGATATTCTCCCGCCCGACGGTACTCGGATAGTTGACGCGTTCGACGACAAGGGCGAGCTCGTCACGGTGTTCAGCGGCGGCAGCGAGTGCGGCTTTATGCGCATTTCGGACGGCAAGGCGCTGTTTACTGTGCGGCAGGACGGCTTTATGACCGACTTTGAGCGCACCGACGGCGGCATTGCCATCGGCTCGGTGTATATTCCGAGGTTCACACGGACGTTCGGCGTTGCCGACGCGATGATCTATATGCCGCGGCTCGGCGCCGATGAGAAGAGAGCTCTCGAGCCCCAGAAGGTCGTTCCCAGCGGCACGGTCGGATATTCCTACGGCATAAGCGCGTCGTACTCGGCGGCGAACGGCAGCACATCCTCCGCGGTAGCGGTGCTCGGAAACCCGATAGCCGCAAGCGTTGACGGTCGCTTTATAATGAGCGGCGAGGAGGATATGCTGATGACGGTCGGCGAGGAGATCACCGCCGTAAAGACGACCGGCATACAGGCGGCGGCTTTCTGCAAAAACGGCAGCGCAACGCTTGAGGGCGGCAATATCAATCTTCGTGACAGAGACGGCACGGTGGTCGCCGCTCTGGTCAATCCCTCGCAGCCGGTGACATCGATGTGGTTTGAGGGTGATATGCTGCGTCTGTGCGGCAGCAATGGCGTGTTCGATACGCGCAACTGCTCCGATATCGCGAACGCGAAGCCTGCCGAACTGAAGCCCGTAAACGGCGCCGTTGTCGGCGAGAATGCCGTGGTATTCTCAACGGGCGCAAATTCGCTTACGCTGACGGAATATAAATTGGATAACGGTCTGGCAAGGGCTGCCAATACGTATACCAAGACCATGCAGCCCGAGCTGCTCGCGACGCTGGAGTTCAGCGGTGTGAATACCGTTATCGCGGACGGCGTGCGCTTCGGCGCGGCTTACCGCTACTTCGACGGCGTCTCGATCATGTCCGGCTTCGCGATAATGGACGAGAGCGGTCAGGTCTACCCCGTCGAGGAGCTGTACGACGACCGCACGGGCTATACGCTCGCTTTCAAGAACGGCGGCAATGTGTACGCTCAGTGCGAAAAGGGGATAGTTAGCATACTGAATTAACTCTTGACAGAATATCCGTAAATAGTGTATAATAGTAAGAGCCTGTCCACATAGCTCGAAATGCTCGGATTTTGAAGCGGATTTTTCGTATAACGAGGAAAAAATCCGCAGGAATACTGTATGTATTTCAAGGATTTTTGACAAAGTTATGCGGAAAATCAGCCAAAAGGCGAGCGTTGAGAGCTATGTGGACAGGCTCTAAGAGCGGCTTGCGAAAGGAAATGGCAATGGACGAGAAAAAGCGCGCAAAATTGTTGAAGGTGTGGAGGATCATAGCGATTATACTGGCGATCCTTATGATACTCGGGATATTTGTCCAGGCAATGATGTACTGAACCCGCGCGGTGAAAGGAATATTTTATGGGATTATTTTACAATAACGACGTCGCGGGGGTTGGCGTATCAAAGAACGGTCCGAAGAAAAAGCCGTTTTTCCGTTACTGGGAGCTGTTCGCGAACAAGTTCTGGACGTTCTTCAAGATCAATCTGGTGTACTTTCTGTTCTGTATACCGATAGTGACGTTCGGTCCCGCGACTGCGGCGATGACTGCGCTTATGCGGAACATTTATCTTGAGCGCCCGCAGTTCATCTTTCACGACTTCTGGCAGGAGTTCAAGAAGAACTTCAAGCAGTCGTTCGTGATAGGTCTGGCGGATATATTCGTCTTTGGGCTTTCCGGATGGACGTTCCTTAACTATTCGCTCCAGCCGGAAATGGAGACGGGCGAGAAGATACTGTATATGATAGGTATCGCGGCGCAGGTGCTGTTCGTGATGATGAACTTCTATATCTATCCGCAGATAGTCGCGCTGAACCTTAAAATGGGCGGCATACTCAGGAATGCGCTCATACTGGTGTTCGTCAACCTCTGGGGCGAGCTGATAACGCTTGCGCTCTTTGCGGGTTATATGATCCTTTTGATGTTCTTCAATTTCTATGTGCTTATGCTGATACCGTTTGTGCCGTTGGCATGGCTGGGATTTACCTCGGTATTCTGCTGCTATCCCGCAATACAGAAGTATATTATCAACCCGTATTACGAACAGCGCGGAGAGCATAATCCCGAGCTGCCGGACGATGACGATGAAAAGTCCGCGGTCTTTGAGGATATGGGCGGCAAGGAGAAGCCGCTTGACATCAGGGGTGAAAAGAGCCGCGGAAAGGGCGGCAAGCCCGGAAAGCGCGGCGGCGGAAAAATTATCAGATAAATGCTTGAATTTTCTCGTAATTTGTGATACAATATAGGCGGCGGGTCAATTTCCGGCCGTATGGTTTGTTGACAGGGGGATTTTTAATGGCATCAAGTGTAATCGTCGGTACGCAGTGGGGCGACGAGGGCAAAGGCAAGGTAATCGACATAATGGCGGCTAAGGCGGACATCGTAGTCCGTTCGAGCGGCGGCAACAACGCGGGGCATACCGTTGTCCACGGAGACGAGGTGTATAAGCTGCACCTGCTGCCGTCGGGGATACTTTATCCGGACACGCAGTGCCTGATAGGCAGCGGCGTTGTTATTGATCCCAAGGTGCTGCTTGAGGAGATAGACGAGATGAATAAGCGCGGCGTGACCTGCGATAACCTCCGTATCGACGCGCGAGCCGACATCATAATGCCGTGGCACAGAGAGCTTGATAAGCTTGAGGAGGCGTTCAAGGCTAAGCAGACGGGTACCAACGTCGGCACGACGGGGCGCGGTATAGGTCCGTGCTACACAGACAAGGCGGAGCGCGTGGGTATACGTATGTATGATCTTGCGCACCCGGACTGCCTGAAGGATCTCGTTAAGAACACGGGCGAGCTCAAGAATCTCATCATTGAAAAGGTCTACGGCGGCAAGGCGTTCGATCTTGACGCGGTCTACGAGGAGTACAAGGCTTACGGCGAGCGGCTGGCGAAATATGTTGCGGACGTTTCCGTGCTGACGTTTGACGCGTACAAGGCAGGCAAGCAGGTGCTGTTTGAGGGAGCTCAGGCAACGCTTCTCGATATCGATTTCGGAACATATCCCTATGTTACGTCGAGCCATCCCATCGCGGGCGGCGCGTGCGTGGGTACGGGCATCGGTCCAAAGATGATCGACGAGGTGATCGGCGTCGGAAAGAGCTACACGACGCGTGTCGGCAACGGACCGTTTCCGACGGAGCTCAATGACGAGCTTGGCGAGCTTATCCGCAACCGCGGCGGCGAATTCGGCACCACGACGGGCAGACCGCGCAGAACAGGCTGGTTCGACGCGGTAATAATGCGTCACGCGGTACGCGTGAACGGACTGACGGCGATCGCCATCAACAAGTTTGACACGCTTTCGGGCATCGGCACTTTAAAGGTCTGCACCGCCTATGAGAAGAGCGACGGTACTGTTCTCCGCGATTTCCCCGTAACGCTTGAAGAGCTTGCCGACTGTAAGCCCATCTACGAGGAGATCGAGGGCTACGAGGGCGATCTGGCGCAGTGCAGGACGTTCGAGGAGCTGCCCGAGAAGTGCAGGACGTATATCGCGCGGCTCGAGGAGCTGTGCGGCTGTCCGATAACGATACTCGGAGTAGGTCCCGGGCGCGATCAGGTCATATTCCGCTGATGAGAGTCGTTTTTATCGGCGATGTCGTGGGGAGCGCGGGGCGCGGGGCGCTGGCGGCTGTTCTGCCGTCGATACGGCGCGACTACGGGGTTGACCTCGCGATAGTCAACGGCGAGAACAGCGCCGACGGAAACGGTATCGACGCGCGCTCGGCGCAGGCTATTTACGACGCGGGCGCGGACGTTATCACGACGGGCAACCACTCCTTTCGCAAGAACTCGATCTCGGAGGAGTACGAGCGGCGCGATACGCTGCTCAGACCCGCAAACTTCGGCGGCTATGTGCCCGGAAAGGGCGTGTGCGAGCTGGATTTCGGTTCGTACAGTGCGGCGGTCGTGAATCTTATCGGCACCGCATATATGCAGCCCGTCGACAATCCTTTCAAGTGCGCGGAGGAGCTGCTGAAGAGCATTTCCTCGAAGATAATCATCGTGGATTTCCACGCCGAGGCTACCAGCGAGAAGCGCGCTATGGGCTTTTTTCTGGCGGGCAGGGTCTCGGCAGTGTTCGGCACTCACACGCACGTTCAGACTGCCGACGAGGAGATCATCAACGGCACGGGCTACCTGACCGACGTCGGAATGACGGGCGCTCATAATTCGGTATTGGGCGTGGATAAGGACGTTATCATCGAAAAGTTTCTGACGTACTACCCGAAAAAGCACGTCGGCGCATCGGGAGAATGCGACATCTGCGGAGTTTTTGCGGAGCTTGACAACAAGAGCGGAAAATGCGTAAGACTGGAAAGATTTTGCAGAAAATATAACGGCTGTAAATAAAATACACATATAAACAACAGAAAGGCAGAGGCGATACGCCTCAAATGGTGAGAAAAATGGAAGTAGTAAAGGTATCCGCACATTCGGTCCCCAAGTCGGTCGCGGGCGCAATAGCGGCAGTTATCCGCGAAAACAGCGAGGTCGAGGTTCAGGCAGTCGGCGCGGGCGCGGCTAATCAGGCTGTGAAGTCTATCGCGATAGCGCGCAGCTATATGGCGCTTGTGGGCGTCGACCTGATATGTATTCCCGCGTTCACGACCGTCGAGATAGACGGCGAGGAGCGCACGGCTATGAAGTTTATCGTTGAACCGCGCTAAGGCTCGATGAGACGGCTTCTTATTATCGGAACGGGCGGCACTATCTCCTGCGGCAAGACGGAGAACGGCTTGGCGCCCGCGTTCGGTATAACCGAACTGCTTGCCGCGGCGGGGCTTGACGGCAGAGCTGATATCGTTTCCGAGCAGCTTTTCGGTCTTGACAGTACCAATATGACACCGCGCCACTGGGAGAAATTGGCGCGGCGTATTGTACAGCGGTATGACGAGTTCGACGGTTTTGTGATAACTCACGGCACGGACACCATGGCCTACGCCGCCGCGTCGCTGTCCTGCCTGATACAGAACAGCCGCAAGCCGATAGTGTTTACGGGGAGCATGAAGCCGATGACGGATGAGGACTCGGACGCGCCGAAAAATCTGCGTGACGCGGTGAAGTTCGCGGTGGATGAGCGGGCATTCGGTGTGCGCGTTGTGTTTTGCGGCGAGATCATTGACGGACGTTGTGCGCACAAATGGGATACCGATACCGTTGATCCGTACGAGAGCGTGAATAACGAGGATTACGGTTATTTTTGGCATGACGGAAAAATTGCCTTTGGTGAGGAGTATAGCGGTGAAACGCGCTTTTACGAGCATTTATCCGACGATGTTTTTCTTATAAAGCTTATTCCCGGGCAAGGTCTGTATGTCCCGGAAAACACCAAAGCGCTTATTCTGGAGAGCTACGGTTCGGGCGGCGTTCCCGATTATCTTTTGGACGAGGTCACAAAGCTTGCGGGCAAGGGCGTTTATGTTATTATCGCGACGCAATGCCCTTACGGCGGCACACACCTGAACGAATACGAGGTCGGACAATATGCCGCAAGGGTGTGTCCGCTGCTGGAGACGGGAAAGATGACCGTTGAGTACGCGGTCGCGAGGGCGCGTTGGGCGCTGGCGTATTCGGATAATTTTGAGGATTTTAAACGGCTTTTTAACGACGGTTAAGCGGAGGTGCGGTTATGAGATGTATCAGCGTTGAGGAATTATGTGCGGCGGCGAGAGAGCCGGAGGAGTTCATTTCCGAGGGCGAGAAGCTCTACGCCGACAGTCTTGCGGCGGCTGCGGAGATGATCTACAACAACCGCGAAGCTAAGCCCATCGTGCTCATTTCGGGTCCGTCGGGCTCGGGCAAGACCACCTCTGCGACGCGGCTCGCGAGGCTGCTTGAGCAGCGCGGCTGCAAGGCGCACACCATCTCTATGGACAACTATTTCCTGCCGATGCATATGAACGAGCACGCGCGCGACAAGGACGGCAAGATCGACTTTGAGAGCCCGTATCGCCTGGATATCCCCCTGTTCAAGGAGCATATCGACAAGCTGGTAAAGGGCGAACAGATCGATATCCCGAGCTTTGACTTTGCAGCGCAGGAGCGCCGCGAGGGAATGCCGCTGCTGCGCGAAAAGGGCGACCTCGTTATCCTCGAGGGCATACACGCGCTCAATCCGCTGCTGACGGGCAGCTTCGACGAGTACACGCAGGGCGTTTACGTCAGCGTGAGAACGCGCATACAAAGCGGAGATGAGCTTCTCCACCCGTCCAAGATCCGCCTTATGCGCCGTCTTATGCGCGATAAGCTGTACAGGGGGCGTTCGCTCTCGGAGACGTTCGAGTTCTTTAAGTCGGTTGAGCGCGGCGAGGATATGTACATAATGCCCTACAAACACCGCGCGGACATTGACATCGACACATTCATCGAGTATGAGGCTCCCGTCTACCGTGACATTTTGTTGCCCGAGCTTGAAAAGGCCGCCGGCGAGTACGAGGACTACGAGAGCTACGCCGATATTGAGCGTTTTCTGAAAAAGCTCGCGCCCGTTGACAAGGAATTTGTGCCGCAGCATTCGCTTATACGCGAGTTTATCGGCTGACAACGCGGATCGATCCCAAAGGCAATGCCTTTTTTATTCCGTATCATAGTAAATTGCGGTGTCAATCGTTTAGTACGATAATCATTATAGAAGTTTAAGCCCCGAAGCAGTATCGGTAACTGCTTCGGGGTATTTTGATTTTATTTGTAGCTGCGGGCTCGGTTTTGTTTCTTTTAATTATTGCACCGAAGTTAGTGTAATAATAAAAAGAAACAGAACCGAGTAAGCAATAACAAATAAACCCAACCGAAGTTAGTCCAAAAACAAAAGGAAACAAAACCGAGCCCAGAGCCACAAATAAAACCCTTACCGAAGTTAGTGCAATAATAAAAAGAAACGAAACCAAGTCCGCAGCTACAAATAACCCCCCACAGAAGTTAGTCCGATAACAAAAAGAAACAAAACCGAGCCAAAGGGCGGGATTGGTTTTGCTTATGACCGTGATTCGATTTGTCAGACGCGATATTAACTTCCTCTTGATTTTATTGCGGAAAAGGTGTATAATGGTTATAGTGATAATAACCTATGACCGGAGGATGATATATATGAAAAAGATTTTTTCCGTGCTTTTATGCGGCGTCTTGGCGCTTTCGCTGTCCGCCTGCGATAAGACCGACAATCCCGATATGATCCCGGAGCAGTCCTCGGGAACGGGTGTGGAAGTCCCCGTGACCAAGATGCCCGAGCGCCCCGTTGCAAGCCCCGCGGTGTTCATCACCTCAACGGCGATACCGTCCGACCTCAAAATCTACAGCGAGGGAGTGTATATGGTCAATCTCGACACCGATACCGTCGTGATGTCGAAGAACCCCGACAAGAAGCTCTATCCCGCTTCAACTGCCAAGATAATGACCTGTCTTGTCGCGCTTGAGAATGTTAAGAACTTTTCGGAAAAGGTTGAGTGCCCCTACGATTGCTTTGACGAGTTCAGCGGCGACGACCCCAATTTCTACGACGCCGCAACCGCGGGTATCGAGCCGCTTCAGGATAACCTTACCTACAAGGACTGCCTGTACGGGCTTATGCTCGCGTCGGGCTGTGACGCGGGAAACGTCATTGCTTATAACGTCGGAGGCGGCGATATCAAGAAGTTTGTCGGTATGATGAACGAGACCGCCAAGAAGCTCGGCTGCACCAACACCAACTTCACCAATCCGCACGGTCTGTTTGAGGAGGATAACGTCGGTTCCGCCCGTGATATGTATCTGATAACGCGCTACGCCATCGACAAGTACCCGGAGTTTATGAAGATATGCGATACGGACGAGTACGAAATGCCCGCGAACGATACATATCCAGACGGATACACTATCCACCAGTCCAACGGTATGCTGCGCAGCGACAGTGAGTTCTACTACAAAGGCGCTAAGGGAGTTAAAACCGGCGGCATTTACGCGTACTATCTGCCGGAGGACGGAGAATGGAACTGGAACAATGAGATCGAGGGCTTCAGCTCGCTGGTGACCACCGCCGAGAGAAACGGCACGTCGTATCTGCTGGTAACGCTCCAGTCGCCGTACCGCAATGAGGACGGCGAGTACGGCACTCACTACGCCGACCATACCGCGCTTTACGATAAGGTGTTCGCGGGGTATGAGTACACAAAGCTCATTAAGGAGGGGCAGGCGTTGACCGAGGTGGCGGTTGCGGGAGGCACGGGCAATGTCGAGCTGTTGGCTGTCGAAGAATACAGCGAGCTGCTTCCAGCGGAGGTCGAGCTGTCGTCGATCGAGCAGAAGCTGACGCTTCCCGAGCAGCTTGTCGCCCCCGTTGCAAAGGGGGATATCTGCGGATATCTTGAGCTTCGGTACAACGGCTCGACGTTCGCGGTCATTGACCTTGCGGCGGCTGCCGATGTTGAAAAAGAGTAAACGGACAAAGCGGTGCGGGATATGTTTCCCGCACCGCGATTTTTTGTTTTGTCGATCGGAGTATAGACAAGATTTGCGGTAAGACCGCGCCTAGCGCGAGAAAAGGCGACGCAGGCGTACTGTATGTACGCAAACAGGATGTTTGTGCAGTTCGCCCAAAGCGGCGCAGGACGCGCCGCAACAAAGGCGAACAGGCGCCTAGGAGCCTTGCCGAAGCGATAGGCGCGGGATTGACGCAAAGATGTCTATACGTAGATTGACAATTAGTATTATTCCAGCTCGAAAGCTCCCGTGTACAGCCTGTAATACTGACCCTTTTCGGAGATGAGCTTTTCATGTGAGCCGCGCTCGATTATGCGTCCCTGTTCGAGCACCATTATTACGTCCGAGTTCTTGACGGTGGAGAGCCTGTGCGCGATGACGAACACCGTGCGCCCTTTCATAAGCGCGTCCATTCCCGCCTGAACGATAGCTTCGGTTCTGGTATCGATGGAGCTCGTCGCCTCATCGAGTATCATAACGGGCGGATCGGCTACCGCCGCGCGTGCTATCGAGATAAGCTGGCGCTGACCCTGAGAGAGCCCGCTTCCGCCGCCCGTAAGCACGGTGTTGTAGCCCTCGGGGAGCATACGGATAAATCCGTCCGCGTTCGCGAGCTTTGCCGCCGCGATACATTCCTCGTCCGTAGCGCTGGGCTTGCCGTAGCGGAGATTATCCATGACCGTGCCGGTGAACAGATTAACGTCCTGCAAAACCACGCCGAGCGAGCGGCGAAGGTCATCCTTCTTTATCTTGTTGATGTTGATGCCGTCATAGCGTATCTTGCCGTCGGCAATGTCGTAGAAGCGGTTGATGAGGTTGGTGATGGTGGTCTTGCCCGCGCCGGTTGCGCCGACGAAAGCCACCTTCTGCCCAGGCTCGGCATAGATATCGATGTTGTGCAGGACTATTTTCTCGGGAACGTAGCCGAAGTCCACGTCGTCCAGTATGACGTTGCCTTTAAGCTCGGTGTAGGTGACGGTGCCGTCCGCGGTGTGCGGGTGCTTCCACGCCCACAGTCCCGTGCGCTCCTCGGTCTCGGTAAGCTCTCCGTTCACGCGCTTTGCGTTTACGAGAGTTACGTAGCCGTCGTCGGTCTCGGGCTTCTCGTCAAGCAGCGAGAAGATACGCTCCGCGCCTGCCATTGCCATCGCGACGGCGTTGAGCTGCTGAGAGACCTGACCGATGGGACCCGTGAAGCTTCTCGAGAGCTGGAGGAACGACGCTATGGAGCCGAGCGAGAGCACGTTCACGGTGAAGCACGCGGCGTTCGGTATCTTGTTGATAGCCAGCACGCCGCCGATCATCGCCAGAATAACGTACAGGAAGTAGCCTAGGGCGTTGTTTATCGGCATAAGGATATTTGCGTAGGCGTTTGCCTTGCAGGTGTTTTCACAGAGGTCAACGTTTTTGACGTCGAACTTCTCCTTTGCCTTTTCCTCGTGGCAGAATATCTTAACGACGCGCTGACCGTTTATCATTTCCTCGATGTAACCGTTCATATCTGCGGTCGAGTGCTGCTGCGCCATAAAGTACTTGCCCGACCTGCCCGCTATTACGGCGGTCACCGTCATAATGACAACAAGGAACACTACGACCGTCAGCGTCAGCCATACCGACAGCGACAGCATCGAGCAGAACACCGCGATAATGGAAACGCCCGAGGAGATGACCTGCGGTATCGACTGCGAGAGCATTTGCTGCATTGCGTCCGCGTCGTTGGTGTAGAAGCTCATTATATCGCCGTGGGTGTGCGTGTCGAAGTAATTTATCGGCAGCGACTGCATATGCGTGAACATCTCGTTGCGTATCTTTTTGAGCACGCCCTGCGAGACCGTAGCCATAATGCGGCTGTAAAACAGCGCACTCAGTGCGCCCGCTACGAACAGCACCGCCATTCTGCAGATCGCGCCCAAAAGACCGCTGTAATCGGGATTTTCCGTGCCGACAAGCGGCAGGATATACTCGTCGATAAGCGTTTTCAGGAACAGCGACGAGGAAACGGACGCCGCGGCGTTTATCAATATGAAGATGACAACAAGGATAAGGTGCGGCGTAAACGGCTTCATATATGACAGCATACGTTTTATCGTTGCCTTGTCGAACTTCATCGGAACGCGCGCGCCTCTGGGCGGTCTGCCAGGCATACGAGGCGGCTGTTTGGTTTCCTTGACATTATCACTCATCTTCTTCCGCCCCCTTTGTCTGAGAATCGTAAATTTCGCGGTAGATGCCGCTCTTAGCGTACAGCTCGTCATGGCTGCCGAAATCGACTATTTTACCGTTGTCGAGAATGATTATCTTATCCGCGTCACATACCGACGATACGCGCTGCGCGATGATTATCTTGGTGGTATCCGGTATCTCTTCGCGGAACGCCTTGCGTATCATGGCGTCGGTTTTTGTATCGACTGCCGAGGTCGAATCGTCGAGAATGAGTATCTTCGGCTTTTTCAGAAGCGCCCTCGCGATACACAGTCTCTGCTTCTGACCGCCCGAGACGTTGGTACCGCCCTGCTCGATGTAGGTTTCGTACTTGTCGGGGAAGGACTGAATGAAGTCGTCGGCACAGGCGAGCTTGCAGACGTGCTGCACCTCCTCGTCGGTCGCGTGTTCGTCGCCCCAGCGGATATTCTCGTAGATCGTTCCGCTGAACAGTACGTTCTTCTGGAGCACCATCGCGACGTTGTTGCGCAGCGCCTCGATGTTGTAGTCGCGCACATCCTCGCCGCCGACCAGCACGGCGCCGTCGGATACGTCGTAAAGCCGCGGTATCATCGATACCAGCGTTGACTTCGACGAGCCCGTGCCGCCGATTATGCCGATCGTCTCGCCAGAGTTGATCCTGAGGTCAATATGGTCGAGCGCGTTGCTCTCGGCGCTTTGGAAGTACTTGAACGAAACGTTTTTAAACTCGATGGAACCGTCCTTTACTTCGGTGAGATCGCGTTCGCCGTCGTTGATGTCGCTCTTTTCGTTCAGAACCTCAACTACACGGTCGGCGCTCGCCTTTGACATTGTGAGCATTACGAATATCATCGAGAGCATCATAAGGCTCATAAGTATCTGCATGGTGTAAGTGAACATTGACATCAGACCGCCCGTGGTAAGCCCCATGCCCTCTATGTTTCCGTTCGCGACGATAGAGTGCGCGCCGAACCATGAGATCAGAAGTACGCACGTGTACACAGAGACCTGCATTGCGGGAGCATTGAACGCAACGGTCTTTTCCGCCTTTGTGAACAGAGAGAATATCCTGTCGGATACCTTTTTGAACTTGCTTATCTCAAACTTCTCCTGAACGAAGCTCTTTACCACGCGTATACCGTGAACGTTCTCCTCGACTACCTCGTTAAGATCGTCATATGCCTTGAACGTCTTGCTGAATATCGGAAACGCGATCTTGATGATGATCGCCAGCACAATCGCCAGAAAAGGTATTACGCAGATAAAAATGGTCGACAGCTTATGATCCGTTCTGAACGCGAACACAAACGCGAAAATGAGCATTGCGGGCGCGCGGAACACGATACGCGTTATCATCTGGAACGACATCTGAACGCGCTGAACGTCGGTTGTAAGGCGCGTTACGAGGCTTGCCGGCGAGAATTTGTCAATATTGGAGAAGCTGTAGTTCTGGATATTGTAGTACATATCCGCGCGGAGGTTTCTCGCGAACCTTGAGCTCGCGCGCGAAGCCGTATATCCCGCCGTCGCGCCGAAAAAGCACGCGAGCAACGTCTGTATCAGCAGTATTATCCCGTATTTGATGACGGCGTTCATGTCTCCCGGGGTTATGCCCAGGTCAACAAGGTCTGCCATGACCGACGGGATAGAGACCTCAATAAGCGATTCGCACAGCACGAAGATCGGCGTCAGTATCGCCGGGTCTTTCGCGTCGCGAATGCACTTTGCAAGAGTTTTTATCATTCTATATCCTCTCCCTTCTTATATCCAACTCGGCAGCGTCAAGGTTTTTCTGTATTCTCTCAAAGTAGCCGTAAAGCGTTTCAAGCTCCTGCGGGGAAAAGCCCTTTTTCAGCAGGTTCTCCATTCTCTCGTTTTCGGCTTTGATGACGCGCCCTATTTCGAGCGAGCGCTCGGTCGGCATTATCTTTTTCAGCCGCGCGTCATGGCTCACGCTCACGCGTTCTACCAAGCCCTTTTTCTCCATCAGCCCGAGCACCTTTGACGCAGTTGAGCGGGTTATCCCGAAATTGTTTTCGAGGTCACGCTGGTAGACGTCTTTGCCCTGATCATCCATTTCGCAGATATAGCCGACTATCCAGCCGTTCGAGCAGGATATGCTGTCGATCTCCTTCTTTCCCACGGAGTAGCGGTCTATGTAACGTCTGACCGCATTGTTCAACATTCTGAGGTGTATCCCGATACTGCGCTTTTCCATATGAGCCTCCTTTATATCAGAGTTGCCTGTGTAAAATAACTTGTTGGATATGCTACATTATACAGCAATTTCAATAATTTGTCAATATGGGTTTTGTGAAAAAATGATGAAATAATCATTCAAAAATAAACCAAAAAAATGATCCAAATTCATAAAAGCTATTGCAAAACCGCCGGTGTTGTGATATAATCTATGTGTATGTAAATATTTCGGGAGGAATTGTTCTATGTATAAGATCGTTAAAAAGCAAATACTGAACCCAACCGTTACCCTTATGGAGGTTGAAGCTCCGCTTATCGCCAAGAAAGCCGAGCCGGGGCAGTTTATCATTCTGCGCGTCAATGAGGATGGCGAGCGTATTCCGCTTACTGTTGCCGACTTTGACCGTGAAAAGGGTACTATTACCATTATCTTCCAGATAGTCGGCGCTACTACCGAGCTGCTCAACCATCTGAACGAGGGCGAGTTTATCCATGATTTCGTGGGACCGCTCGGCGTGGCTTCGCATACCGAGGGGCTGAAAAAGGTTGCCGTTGTCGGCGGCGGCGTAGGCTGCGCTATCGCGTACCCCATTGCTAAGAAGCTGCACGCTCAGGGCTGCGAGGTTCACTCTATTGTCGGTTTCAGAAACAAAGACCTTGTTATCCTCGAGGATGAATTCAACGCGGTGTCCGACGTTATGAAAATGATGACGGACGACGGCTCTCACGGCACTAAGGGTCTCGTTACCGACGCGCTCAAGGAGCTTATCGACGCGGGAAATCAGTACGATGAGGTCATCGCTATCGGTCCGCTGATCATGATGAAGTTCGTGTGCAAGCTCACCAAGGAATACGATATCAAGACTGTCGTATCGATGAATCCGATAATGATCGACGGTACGGGAATGTGCGGCGGCTGCCGTCTTACCGTAGGCGGCGAGACAAAGTTCGCGTGCGTTGACGGTCCCGACTTCGACGGTCATCTTGTCGATTTCGACGAGGCTATGGAGCGCGGCACGATGTACAAGGAATTCGAGCAGAAAAAGCGCGAGGAAGTATGCAATCTTTTCAAGGGGGTAAACTGAAATGCCGAATATGAGCTTGAAAAAGAACGAAATGCCCGTTCAGGATCCGAACGTGCGCAATAAGAATTTCCAGGAGGTGGCTCTCGGCTATACCGAGGAGCAGGCGGTCGACGAGGCGGAGCGCTGCCTGAACTGCAAGAACAAGCCCTGCGTGGGCGGATGCCCAGTGGCTATCGATATCCCCGCGTTTATCGCTAAGGTAAAGGAAAAGGATTTCGAGGGCGCTTATCAGGTTATCGCAAAGAGCAGCTCGCTGCCCGCAGTGTGCGGTCGTGTCTGCCCGCAGGAAACGCAGTGTGAGAGCAAGTGCGTGCGCGGCATAAAGGGCGAGCCCGTGGCTATTGGCAGACTTGAGCGTTTTGTTGCGGATTGGCACAATGCTCACTCGACCGAGGCGGCTGCCGTTCCCGCTAAGAACGGTCATAAGTGTGCCGTTATCGGCGCGGGACCGTCGGGTCTTACCTGCGCGGGCGATCTGGCTAAGATGGGATATGATGTGACCGTTTTCGAGGCTCTGCACCTCGCGGGTGGCGTTCTGGTGTACGGTATCCCCGAGTTCAGACTGCCGAAGTCTATCGTGCAGCACGAGGTCGACAATCTGAAAGCGCTGGGCGTTAAGGTCGAGACAAATGTCGTTATCGGTCGTACCATTGAGATCGACGAGCTGTTCGAGCAGGGCTTTGAGGCTGTTTTCATCGGTTCGGGCGCGGGTCTGCCTCGGTTTATGAATATCCCCGGCGAGAATCTCAAGGGCGTATATTCCGCGAACGAGTTCCTTACTCGCGTAAACCTGATGAAAGCGTACAAGGAGGGCTCCGATACTCCTATCAAAAAGAACACCAACGTAGCAGTCGTAGGCGGCGGAAACGTTGCTATGGACGCTGCGCGCTGCGCTAAGCGTCTCGGCGCGGATAATGTGTATATAGTGTACCGCCGCGGCGAGGAGGAGATGCCCGCGCGTAACGAGGAGATCGAGCACGCAAAAGAGGAGGGCATTATCTTTAAGACCCTCAACAACCCCATTGAGATACTCGGCAACGAGCACAAGTTTGTTACCGGAATGAAGTGTATTGAAATGGAGCTCGGCGAGCCCGACGCTTCGGGACGCCGCAGACCTATCGAGAAGCCGGGCAGCGAGTTCACGCTGGATGTTGACTGCGTTGTTATGTCGATAGGCACCTCGCCCAATCCCCTTATCCGCAACACCACTAAGGGGCTCGACACCAACAAGCACGGCTGCTTTATCGCCGATGAGAACGGACAGACCTCGCGCGAGGGCGTGTTCGCGGGCGGCGACGCGGTAACGGGCGCGGCTACGGTCATACTCGCAATGGGCGCGGGCAAGACCGCCGCAAAAGCAATGGACGAGTACATCAAGAGCAAGTCTTAATGTAATATTGTTTGTTTATATTACTTACAGTAAAGAAGTGCGCCTTTGATAAGGCGCACTTTCTTTTGTCTGAACTCCGCCGCAACCCCCAAAACGCGGCGGAATTTGTTAATGCCGGTAAAATGTTCTATCGTCCCAAAAAATTCTCAACCAATTCATATGCGTGAATTTCCGATGCGCCGAGCAGGTTAAG
>CAMWVP010000045.1 GCA_947177735.1 uncultured Clostridia bacterium | reverse complement strand
ATTTCACTCCCTTGCAATTGTGCAAGATTACTCGTATAAGCGAAATTCTTTACCCGACATACCCTACAAAAATCATAGGATATTAGCCGACCTTGCCTCCCTGTCCATTTTCAGACTGCCTTGATGCTTGTCCAAAACGAACCCCTCTACTTATAGGAAATTATTTGCCGATTTCGTCAGCCTACTTTGGGGATATTTTTAAAAAATCGTCCATTTGCATATAAGTCGAGGGCGTGACTTGTACAATCTCACAACAGAACCACGATGCTGCACACCTCTATATATTCCGGTCAGAAATGGGATCGATTTTTAACCTCCTCCCGCAAAATTCGTGTAAGCTGCACAAGAAAAGATTTCGCGGTTGTGCAGAATTACCCATCGAAAATTTTTGTCCGAGAGTTCTGTGCGATGATCCACCATTGCTGTTATGATTTCTACCGCTTGAAATAAACCCCTCTTCTTATAGGATTTTTTTAAGCCGTTTTTCAACGTGTTGGAGCAAAAAAATTTAAAAATCAGCGACCCGCACATAAGTTGGCGGTGTGACTTGTACAATATCACAACAGAATTGCAAAGCTGCGTACCTCTCCATATATTCCGGTCAAAACCGAGCACGTTTTAAAACCCTCGCACAACAAGTTCGTTAAATTTGCACAATGAAATTTTGAAGGCAAGTCCTGCTTTGTTGATTTACACAAGTCCGGCAGTTGGAGCGCAGATCAATAACTGTTAAAAAATATTCTCTCATAAGTACCTACAAAATCAAGGGGTTCTGTAAACCCTGTTTTAAATTTTTCGGCGGACTGCACAAGAAAAGATTTCGCAGTTGTGCAGAGTTGCCATACCCCTTTGTAAAACTTGCGTTAGAACTTCAATGTGGTTAGTCTGGGGCAACCGATTTTATAAAATCTTACTCACCTGTCATTTACATATCCCCTAGCGCTTCCAATTTTTGCCATCCCGAAATACTCCCTCTACTTATAGGAAATTTTTAAGCCAAAAATACGGTGTCTTTTTTCACAAATTATCAAGTTTATCATAAATTTCATGCCTTTGCACAGTTTTGCGTTTGTTGTTTGACTCTATTTGTGCAAGATGACAAGTGCAATAAAATACAATTTAGTCCTTGATTTTCCAACAAAAATGAAGTATAATATAAAATGGGTATGGATTTGATTTGTTAGGAGATAGTTATGGTTATCAGCACATATAGTTCCGGATTGGTGTCCGAATCATTTTGGTTCCTTGAATTTAAGGAATATCTCAAACTTAAAAACAGCGGAATGACGGAGCTTGAAATAAAAAATGAAGCAGTCGAGCGCAACTGCTTCGGAGCGCCGAATGAATACAGAGCAAGCAGGATCTTCGGTTATATCAAACGCCGGGTTGATACGCTTGATGAAAAAGCCGTTGAACTCTTTTTCAATTCTGATCTGGCAACGCAAAAATTGATGGATCTTATCTGCATTCTGAGAAACAGCCGTATCTTCTTTGAGTTCGTGAATGAGGTTTACAGAGAGAAGATCATACTTGGCTTTGAAACAATAGAAGCAACGGATGTGAATACTTTTTTTGCAAACAAAGCCGCTCAAAGCGATGATGTTGCCAAATGGACAGGGGTAACACTAAAACGTCTAAAGGGTGCCTTTTTCACAATACTCACGAATTCGGGATTGTTGGCTGCTCAGGGTAAGAAAAGGATGATAAAGGTGCCTATTACCGATCTTATGTTGGAAAAGTATCTTAAAGATAACGGAGAAGCTGATTTTACAAAAGCATTAACGGGGGAGTATTGATCATGGTTTCATTAGATGAAAATTTCGACATTCTTGAAAACAAAATAAAAGATCCGAAGTTCAGGCAAATTACGGGAGTCAGCAACGAGGTCAAGTATTACATTTTCGACTATCCGTCCGCCGATGAGTTAAAGGTTCGGACACGGATCGACAGTATAAAAAGCAAGAGCGAGTCCTCTTTCAATGATTATACTATTCAAGTGTTCGATTTGTACGATATAATGCTTGATATCCTTAAAAGCAAAGGTCGGCTCGAAAAATGCTTTGAATTGGAAAAAACAAAGGGTTTTGATAAGCTGTGTCACGGGATCAACGGTCTTTTGCAAGTAAATTCCACAAACGGACTGATTATACGCCATATTGAGGAAAATTTGACTGACAATGCCATAGTGTTTATTACGGGTATAGGAAAGTGCTATCCTATCATTCGTGCCCACACCATTATTAACAATCTTCACATGGTGATCGATCAGGTGCCGGTGGTAATGTTCTATCCGGGAAAATATACCGGTCAAGAGCTTATTCTGTTTGACGGCGAGATCAAAGACGATAACTACTACAGAGCACTGAGGATCAGTGAGTAAGGGGTATATTATGATTATCAAGGATATATTTGAAAAACAGATCGACAGAGAAATGCGCGGTGTTATCAAAGTCGATAAAGGCACTGGAACCAACGAGCGCGAGATCTCCGAACGTATTGCAATAGAAAAGCAGGAATTGGAGGAATATGTTGTTACAAGCGAGCTTCAAAAGCACTTTGCAACGTTTTTCCGTAACTATAAGCGCGGTATCAACGGTAATACTGATAAAATGGGTGTGTGGATATCCGGCTTCTTTGGAAGCGGTAAATCTCACTTTTTGAAGATCCTTGCGGAGCTTCTTGCAAATAAAGAAGTCGCAGGAAAATGGGCATTGGATTACTTTAAAGACGGTAAAAAAATTTCCGATGCTATGGTTATTGCGGATATGGAATTGGCTGCCAAAACATCAACAGACGTTATCCTTTTTAATGTGGATTCGAAAGGAGAGAGTACAGGCAAACAGTCCAAGGATGCAATAGTAAGCATTTTTCTTAAAGCATTTAATGAAATGCAGGGCTTTTGCGGTTCGGAACCGCACATTGCCGATCTGGAAAGGCGGCTTGTAAGTGAAGGCAAGTATGAGGCGTTCATCACTGCATTTGAAGAACGTGCCGGATCTTCGTGGGTCGAGGAGCGCAATTCCCCTATCTTTATACAGGACGAGCTTTGCGACGCGTTATCCGAGGTCGGACTGATGAGTGCGGAGGCAGCAAGAAATTTCTGTGAAAAATCAACGGAGCAATATTCGATCAGTATTGAAAAATTCGCGGAAATGGTTCGGAAATATATCAAGAAAAAGGGGAATAATCACCATGTCGTATTTTTGGTAGACGAGATTGGTCAGTATATCGCGGATAATTCGGCGCTTATGCTTAATCTTCAGACCGTGACGGAGGATCTCGGTACAGCCTGCAACGGCAAAGCGTGGGTCATTGTGACAAGCCAACAGGATATCGATTCGGTTACCAAAACTATCGGAAACGATTTCTCGAAGATCCAGGGGCGCTTTGATACAAGACTTTCACTGTCCTCTGCAAATGCCGATGAGGTCGTTAAGAAGCGTATTCTGAGCAAAAATGATGTCGGAGCGCAAAGCTTAAAAATCCTTTACGATGAAAAATCCACTGAGATCAAAAATAAAATCACATTTAATGACGGTATTGAGAAAAAGCTGTATTCGGACAGGGATAACTTTTCCGATGTTTATCCGTTCATTCCATATCAGTTTGATCTTGCCGGAAAAGTGCTCACGGCAATCAGAACCTACAGTTCTTCCGGAAAGCATCAGTCTGATGGTGAACGTTCCCTGCTTGCGCTGTTCAAAGAGTCGGCAATGGACATACGCAATGATGAACTTGGGACACTTGTTCCTTTTTACAAGCTGTATGATCCCGTTCAGGAGTTCATTGATCACTCTCACAGCATAGTTATCAAAAACGCGAGCCGTGTTGAGGTGCTCAATCCCGATCATAAAGAGGACTGCTTTGCCGTAAATATCCTCAAAGTTCTGTTTATGGTGAAATATGTTAAAGAAATCAAGACAACAGTTGAAAATATAACGAGCTTAATGGTATCGCATATTGACGAGGACAGGCTTGCGCTTAAAAGCAAGGTCGAAGAGGCGCTTAAAAACCTTGTTCGGCAGACCTATGTGCAAAAAAACGGTGAGACCTACATATTCTTGACAAATGAAGAGCAGGAGATCAACAGAGCCGTTGAGGCAATGACGATCGATCCCGCGGATAAAAACAAGCAGATCGCCGAACATTTCTTTGACGGTATACTTGCAATAACAAAATATAAATATCCCGCGATGAATGGCAGATATTCTTTTAATGTCAATCTCTTTGTTGATGATAAGCCGTATAAGGTAAATCAGGCTTATTCAATGTCGCTTAAACTTGTCACTCCGAACAGTGGTGAAGCGACCGATGCTATGATACTCAAACTGGAATCAGGGCAGTCCAATTCGGTAATAGTCGCGCTTCCGAACGACCGCTCGTTTCTTGATGAGATCACTGCGGTGCTTCAGCTGGAAAAGTTTTTGAATTCGGATACGACACGCGGCATCGCAAAATTTGAGCAGATCACAACCCAAAAGAAGATCGAGCTACGCGAACATCGCGACAATGTAAGAATTTATCTCAAAGACGCATTTTCAAAGGCGGAGATCTATGTAAACGGCAGCGTATTTCAAACTGCGGCAAAGGATCCCGCTTCAAAAGTGAACGACGCAATCGGGAAGCTGGTCGAGATAACATATCACAAACTTAATTATATTGATACGGCAATGGGTGAGAATGATATTCTCAACGTTCTGAGCGATCAAAATCAGATCGTTATCGACGGGGTATCGGGAGAACCGAATTCACTTGCATTGGATGAAATGAGGACATATATCACACGTCTTAGTATGCAGCATACCAGGATCTCACTGAAAACGCTCTCGCAGTACTTCTATGCCGCACCTTACGGATTCAACGAAGCCGATGTGCAGTGGTTAGCCGCTAAGTTGTTCAAAAACGGTGATATAGCATTGTGGATAAACAACGAGCCCGTCACGCTGCTCAACAGATCAAAAACCGAGATAGTAAAATATCTGACACGCAAGGAATTTCTTGAAAAATTGATGCTTGAAGTCAAGAAAAAAGCCGGAGAAAAGCAGATAAAGCACGTAAAAGAGACCGCTAAGGAACTCTTCGGCGTTTCTATTACCTCCGATGATGAGGACAGCATCATGGGCGACTATATGAGATATGCGCGGAATTTAAAATCCGAGATTGATGTGCTTATAGAGAAATGCGGTCAAGACGGTCGCTATCCCGGGCGCAAAGTATTGAGCGACGGTAGAAAACTGCTGCTTGATATACTTCAATACAAATTCTCTGGTGAGTTTTTCACCGGAGTATCATCTAAGCGTGATGAACTGTTAGATTTGGCGGAAGATCTCGAGCCGATAAAGAAATTCTTCGGCGGAGAACAGGTCAAGATCTGGGATAAGTCTCTAAAATATCTTGAAATATACGGCGAAAGCAAAACGTACATTGTAAACAGTGAGATCGAAGAAACCGCGGCGGCAATTGAAAAAATCATTCATTCATCTCAGCCTTACGGACAAATACATCTGCTTCCGTCGCTTAACGAAAAATTCGCCGAACTCAATACAAAACTTCTTTCGGAAAACGCCGAGCCGATATATGACGTGATCGCACAATCCCGTGCGAGAGTGTTTGAGGCTTTGGAAGGAAAACTCTGTAAGGATACGTTGAAAGAAAAGTTTATCAACAGATTTTCGGAGCTTAAAGACAAAGCCGAACACTGCAATAACATCGCCAAACTAAAAGGCATAGAAACCGAAGCGGAGGCTCTTAAAATACGCTGCCTGAACGAGATCAACGCGGAGGAGAGGAAGCTCATACCGCCCGAGCCTGCCGGAGATACTCCGAATTCCGACATTCCGGCTGCTCCCGTTAAGAAGCGCCGCAGTATCAGCATAAAAATGCTGAGCCGTGAGGCTAGTTGGGAAATTGAAACGGCTGCCGATGTTGAAAAATACATTGAAAAGTTAAAGCAGCAGATAATCAATCAGCTTGACGATGATACTATCATCCATATTGAATTTTAATCGAAAGAGGAAGTTACTATGAACAAAACCGCGGTAAAAAATTTCGCTGTATGTGCGCGCAATAAACTTATTGAGGAGATCAAATATAAGGCAGGTCTGCTCGGCATTACCGAAAAAGGGATCGCCGAGGAACTGCCGGCTTCTACCGATACGCTGAAGCTCTACGACATCAGCACCAAGGAGCCCGTAAAGATCGAAGGCGGCGATATTGCAAAACGCAAAAGCCTTGTGAGCGCAATAAAATCCAAAGCCGAGTTGATGGGATACGAAAGCGCTTTTGAAAACGTGGTCAACGAGGTAGCTTATACGTGGTTCAACAGGCTTATCGCGGTAAGGTTTATGGAGGTCAACGATTATCTGCCGTCCGGAGTGCGGGTTCTTTCATCGGAAAGGGCGGGCAAAAACGAGCCGGATATGGTAACAAGCCCTTTTGATACCGATATGGAGTTCTCGGAAGCAGATAGGGTGGCTATTTCGACCCTTAAAGATGATGAGCTTTTCCGATTTTTGTTTATCAAACAGTGTAACAAATTAAACGAGGTGCTGCCGGAACTGTTTGAAAAGACCGACAGCTACTCGGAGATACTGCTTACACTGTCTTTCACCGATACAGACAGCGTGGTTTATCACTTAGTCCACGATATTCCCGAGGATGATTTTAATGTGGAAAAGGAAGGTCAGGTGCAGATAATAGGCTGGCTGTATCAGTATTACAACACCGAGCCGAAAAATGAAGTATTCAAAGCGCTGAAAAGCAATGTCAAGATCAGCAGCGAAAATATTCCCGCCGCAACGCAGCTTTTCACGCCCGATTGGATAGTGCGTTATATGGTCGAGAATTCTCTTGGGCGGTTGTGGGTCGATGGGCATAATGACTTTGACCGTTCCGAGTGGAAATATTACCTTGATGAAGCCGAGCAGAATGACGAGGTCAAGAAGCAGCTCGCCGAAATGCGTGAAGAATACAAGAATATCGAACCCGAAAATATCAAATTCTGCGACCCGTGTATGGGTTCGGGGCATATTCTCGTGTATGCGTTTGATGTTCTGATACAGATATATCTTTCACGCGGTTATTCCGAGCGCGAGGCTGCCGCGAAAATTATCCGCAATAATCTCTACGGCTTGGATATAGATAAACGTGCTTATCAATTGGCGTATTTCGCGCTTATGATGAAGGCACGTCAGTATGACCGCCGTTTTCTTACGCGCGGAATAGCGCCTAATCTTGCGCATTTTCAAGGCTTGGAGAATATACAAAACGCAAATGTCGGCGGTGTTTTAAAGGAGTTTGTGAGCCAATTCAAGAACTGTGAAACATACGGCTCGCTTATGGAAGTAAGCGAGATAAATGGTCTTGATGAGGCAATCGGCGAATTTCCGGGACTGATAGATCTTAGAGTTGAACAGATCGAGCAGATGATGCGCATTTATACCGTGCTGTCGAAGAAATACGATGTTGTCTGCACTAATCCGCCATATATGGGCGCAAGCAATATGAATAATACGTTATTGGATTTTATCAAAAGCAAATATATTGATTATAAATCCGATTTTTTTTCAACGTTTATTATTCGCTGCACAAAAATGACAAAGCCCAACGGTTCACTTGGATTTTTTACACCTTATGTATGGATGTTTATTCAAAGCTATGAAAAGCTTCGCAATTATATATACACCCAAAAAACAATCGAAACATTGATACAATTTGAATATTCCGCATTTGAAGAGGCAACAGTTCCTGTATGTACTTTTGTTCTGCGAAACTTAAGAGCAAATAAAAAAGGGTGTTATTTCAGACTTACCGATTTTCGAGGTGGAATGGAAGTTCAGTGCAAAAAAACGCTTGAAGCTATTTCAGACCATAATTGCGGATATTACTTTGAAAAAAGTTCAGATAATTTCTCCAAAATCCCAGGTGCGCCAGTGGCTTATTGGGTTAGTGAAAACTTTATAAGAGCTTTTGAGAATAAAAAGCTTTACGACTATGGGAGAACTTGTCAAGGCTTAGCTACAGGGGATAACAACAAGTTTTTACGTCTTTGGTTTGAGTGTGATGTTAATAATGTGTTTTGGGATTGTCAAGATAGCGATGAATCTCTTGCTTCTAACAAAAAATGGTATCCTTGCACAAAAGGTGGAAGTTTTAGACGTTGGTATGGCAATTCGGAATATTTAGTTAATTGGCAGAATAATGGTAATGAATTAAAGAACTTTAGTGGCTCTGTAATTAGAAATCCAAGCTTCTATTTTAGGCAGTCTTTAACATGGTCAACAATATCCAGTGGAAAATTTTCTATGAGATATTGCCCTTCAGGTTATATTTTTGAATCTAAAGGTGCAAAATGTTTCTTTGATTTTGATAATATCTTGTATTTTTTAGGTCTACTAAACACACATGTTGCTCAGGAAATGTTGTCATTTCTTGCACCTACACTCGATTATCACGAAGGTCCAGTTAGTAAAATTCCTACTATTATAAGCAATATTGAAAAACCTAAGATTGTAGAATTGGCAATGGAAAATGTTGATATAAGCCAAGCCGACTGGGACAGCTTTGAAACCAGCTGGGATTTTAAGGCTCACCCATTTATTCAGTATACTTTATCTCCGCAAAAAGTAGCTGAAGAAGAACAGAATGGATATCTTATTACAAACACTCTTAAACAATCCTATATTGCTTGGAAAAAATCCTGTGAAGAACGTTTTAACAAACTCAAATCCAACGAAGAAGAGCTTAACCGCATTTTCATCGACATCTACGGCTTACAGGCAGAGCTTACTCCCGAAGTCGAAGATAAAGACGTTACCGTCAGAAAAGCCGAGTTGGAGCGCGATATAAAGAGCTTTATCTCGTATGCGGTAGGGTGTATGTTCGGGCGGTATTCGCTTTACAAAGACGGTCTGATCTTCGCTGGAGAGAAATACTCATTGGAAAAATGGGTTGAACTTAATAAATTTCAAAATACAATAAGTGTCGAAGAACTTAATAGAGCATACAGGAATGAGGGAATTACAATTTCGGAGTTGTTTTTCCCGGGTGAGCTGCCGATCATTCCGATAACCGACGACGAATATTTCTCTGACGATATCGTAAAGCGTTTCGTGGATTTTGTGGAAACGGTTTACGGCAAAAATACGCTTGAGGAAAACCTTGAGTTTATTGCGAATGCTCTCAAAACAAAGGGTGATTCCCCGAGACGTAAAATAAGAAACTATTTTCTCGGCGACTTTATAAAAGATCACATCAAAACCTATCAGAAGCGTCCGATCTACTGGCTTTTCGACAGCGGAAAACAAAACGGATTTAAAGCCCTCGTGTATATACACCGTTGGGATTCCAACACAATAGGTAATGTGCGTGTAGAGTATCTGCATAAGCTTCAAAGGATATATGAGAGCGAGATCGAGCGTATGCGTGAAACGATCGACGCAGCAGATAACAGCCGTGATAAGGCGAATGCCGAAAAGCGGCTTGACAAGCTCACAAAGCAGCTCAAAGAAACGAGAGACTATGACGCAAAGCTGTCGCATCTCGCGCTTGAATCAATAGATATTGACCTTGACGACGGCGTTAAGGTGAACTATGAGAAGGTTCAGACTGCGCGTGACGGAAAGCGGCTCGAAATACTTACGCCGTTAAAATAAATGAGGTGACATTTTATGGCTGAACTTAATTTACAGCAAATATCCGATAAATTAAATGAGGAATTTGCGTTGGAAGGGCGCAGACTGGTGTTCTGGTTTGATGAGAACGCCGAATTTGTTGATGACATTGACAAATTGGAACTCCAAAACGCGAAAATACTACGCCTTAAAAAAGACACACAGTTGTACACAAAGTATTTTCTTGAAAAAGAGGATACCGAGACAAACTATTTGATCTATGCGCCGTTTGCGAAACCCGAGATCGAAAGCTTCCACTTAGCGGACACTATACACTATTCAAAGGAATTTTTTGTGGACAGAGTATCGCTTATCTGTGCTGATCTCGGAATTTCCGATGAATTTAAACCGGTGCTTTACCGATATGTTAAATTTTTTGCTGCCCGCGAAAGGACACAGCGCTTTTACGCTCTCGATGTGGAAAATTACAACCGCAATACTATCGAAACAGCTCTGATAAGCGCGGTATGCAGATTGAAGTCAGTGTCTTTCGAGGATTCACTGAGGGTCATTTTGACCGATGATCTTAATGATAATAAATACCTCGCAGAGCTTAAAAAATACAGTCTGGACGAACCTTTCTGGACGCAGGTCGATATGGCGTTCGGCTACACGGACGCGGATCCTACACTTGAAAAAATGCTGATGTGCCTGTTTGTGACGTATTCTTTAAAAGCAACCGGCTGTGAGCCGCCAACATCTTGGAAACCGTATAATTTGCAGAAACCCGGCAATGCGATCGTGTTCCTTGAAAATTTTATGAATAACACGGTTTACAGTGACCGCTTCAACGAACTTTCGGAAATTATTTATAAATCTCTGAACGGTGAAAATGTTTTTGCGGCTCTGCCTGTTGAGGAACTTATCGATTGTAATATTTTCCGAGGGATAGATGAACCTATAATTTCTTGGATGACCGAGCGACTTGAAAATGAGGATACGGCTGCAACAATGAATGACAGAACTATTCCCGAGATCGCATTGCTCCGCAGAAAACAGCATTTCGGCGAGCAGTTTTGCAATAAGTATTTTGTGATTGAAAACGCGTATTACATAATCAAAGACGCGAAGTACTCGGCTGTCGGAGATGTTGATGATATTATCAAGGAATACACCTCGCAATGGTATAAGATAGACACGCGGTATCGGTGTTTTAATTTTTACTACGACAAATTAGGCGGCAGCGCGAGATTTGAAAAGCTCCGCATGTTGGTTGAAAATATCTATACCAATGAGTATTTGAATAAAATAGCCGGCGACTGGTGCAACTCTTTTGCGGAATCAAGCGGCAATTTTAACACCGCACGACAGCAGGACTTTTTCCGCAAAAATATTTCGCAGGCTAAGGACAGGGTGTGCGTTATCATCTCCGACGCGCTTCGTTATGAGGTTGGAATGTCACTGTTTGACGCGCTTCAAGCCGATGAGAAATGTACCGCTGAGATCACGCCTATGATAAGCGTACTTCCCTCAATAACTCAAACGGGAATGGCTGCACTGCTGCCGCATAAAACTTACTCACTGAATGCCGATATCAAAGCGGAAATCGATGGTAAATGCTGCGACAATACGCAGTCACGCGAGGCTCATTTGAAGTCATATGTTGAGGCTAGCCGCTGCGTTCAATTTGACGAACTCAAAAAGATGAACAAGGACGAGCTTCGCGAAATTTTCACAGATCAAAAACTCATATATGTTTACCATAATCAGATCGACGCGGCAGGTGACAACGCAAAGAGTGAGGACGAGGTTTTCACTGCGTGTGAGGAAGCTGTTTCGGAAATCAAAACTCTTATCAGGCGGCTTACCACAAGTGCGAACACTTCACATTTTATTGTTACCGCCGATCACGGATTTCTTTATAAGCGGGATCGCGTTTATGAAAGCCAGAAGATCAGCGGAATTTCGGGCGCAGCTCTGCTCGCCGGAAAAAGATTTGCAATATCCAATGAGCCTTTTAAGATTGAGGGAATCAAAAATATTCCGCTAAATGTTTTTTATGGTAAACGTGACGGTTTTGTCTGCTCTCCTGTCGGAAGCGATATAATCAAAAGCCCGGGAAACGGCTTAAACTATGTTCACGGCGGCTGTTCTCCGCAGGAAATGATTGTTCCCGTAATAGACGTAAAAACCGATAAAAGCCACAAGGATACCAAAAAAGCGGCAATAGCGCTTGTTACTCCGCTCAGAAAGCTGACAAATCTTGCGGTGACGCTTGAATTTATCCAAAGCGACGCGGTAAGCGATATCGTTAAGGAAGCGACCTACAGGGTATTCTTTGTATCCGAAGATGGTGAGGTCGTCTCGAACGAAAACTTTATAATTGCTGATAAGACCGATACGGATGCGGCAAAGCGGTTGTATAAGCTGCGCTTTAATCTTAAAAACAAATCTTACTCAAAATCCAAGAAATATTATCTTGTGGCATTGGATGACAGCAGCGGATTTGAGATTTTGAGAACCGAAACGGTGATAGAAAATCCGTTCGCGGGGAATTTTGGGTTTTGACAATAAGCAATGAAAGGAAGAATAAATATGAACGATATACCGCAGGATTTAAATGAAGAGCTCAGAGCAAAGCTTCGGCAGAGCTTTGACGGAAAAATCGTGAGAAAAGATCTTACAAAAAAGATCAAAGAGGGAGCGAATGTTCCCGTATATGTTCTGGAGTTTTTGCTTGGGCAATATTGTAATACCGATGTGGACGAGGATATTGAAGCTGGAGTTGAAACTGTAAAGCGCATACTCGCTGATAATTTTGTTCGTCCCGATGAGGCGCAAAAAATACTGTCGTTGCTGCGTAAAAACGGACGGCACACCGTTATTGATACGGTGACGGTAACGCTGGATCTTAAGAGCGATAAATATCTAGCTGCATTTTCCAATATGGGGATAACTGGCGTGCCAATTTCCGATAATTATCCTGAAACATACGACAGACTGCTTTGCGGAGGTATTTGGTGTATCGTTCAGCTTGAATATGAGTATTCCGAGGAAGGAAAAAGAGAATTTCCCATTAAGATCATGCAACTTGACCCGATACAGATGCCGCATATCGATATGGATGAGCTTAAAGAGGGACGCCGTAATTTTACCAAAGACGAATGGATAGACATTATTCTCCGTTCGATCGGAATGGAGCCTTCAAGATTTACCGAGCGGGAAAAATGGCTTTTGCTCACCCGAATTCTTCCGCTTATCGAAAACAACTTCAACCTTTGCGAACTGGGTCCGAGAAGTACCGGAAAATCGCATCTTTATAAGGAAATTTCTCCAAACAGTATACTTGTTTCCGGCGGTCAGACGACAGTTGCAAATCTTTTCTACAATATGTCCAAACATACGGTGGGACTTGTGGGAATGTGGGATTGCGTTGCGTTTGATGAGGTTGCAGGAATAAAGTTCAAGGACAAAGACGGTGTACAAATAATGAAAGACTACATGGCTTCCGGATCTTTTGCACGCGGGAAAGAAGAAAAAGCGGCCTCTGCGTCCATGGTGTTTGTTGGAAACATTAACCAAAGCGTTGATGTATTACTTAAAACCTCTAGTCTTTTTGATCCGTTCCCAAAGGAAATGGGCACCGATACGGCATTCCTGGACAGAATGCACTGCTATTTGCCCGGTTGGGAGATCCCGAAATTCCGTCCGGAGCATTTTACCGATGACTATGGATTTATAACGGATTACTTCGCCGAATTTGTGAGAGAGCTGCGCAAAGAGCAATACGGAGATAAACTTGACACGTTTTTCAAGTTCGGTAAAAATCTTAATCAGCGTGATATAATAGCAGTTAGGAGAATGGCTGACGGTTATCTCAAACTCATATATCCGCACGATGAATTCACAAAAGAAAACGTTGAGGAGATAATTCAGATCTCGCTCGAAATGCGCCGCAGAGTTAAAGAACAACTGAAAAAACTCGGTGGTATGGAATTTTATGATGTGAATTTCTCTTATATTGACAACGAAACTTTTGAGGAGCACTATATTTCCGTGCCCGAACAAGGCGGCGGAAAACTTATTCCTGAAGGAATGTGCAATCCGGGACAGGTTTATACCGTATCACGCGGAAAGTCTGGGATGATCGGAGCGTTCCGGTTGGAAACTCAAATGTTGCCGGGAAGCGGAGGATTTACAAAAACCGGTATAGGGTCAAATAGAGAGTGTAAGGAAGCAGCAGACGCGGCATTCAGCTTTTTGAAAGCCAACGGACAGCGTATCAGCGGCGCGATTAGCATGACGACAAAAGAATATGTTGTTAATTATCAAGATCTGCAAGGCATTGGAATGACTTCAAAACTTGCACTGCCCACTTTGATCGCACTTTGTTCTATCGCGCTCGGAAAGCCCGTGCAGAGTTCTCTTGCCGTTCTGGGAGAAATCAGTATGAGCGGTACTATAATCAAAGTCGATGAGCTTGCTAACATTTTGCAGGTTTGTCTTGACAGTGGAGCAAAGAAAGTTCTTATTCCAAGTACTTCATTTCCAGATCTGGTAATAGTGCCACCCGAATTGATGAGTGCTTTTCAAATTATACCATACTCAACCGCCGAGGATGCAGTTTTTAAAGCTTTGGGAGTGGAATAAAAATACAGCGAGGAAGTCATTCGGCTTCCTCGCTTAAATTTGTTGCGTTCCGTCTGTCATTACGATTTGTATCTTTATGACAGTGGCTTAGCACAGCCGTTTGTGGGCATAATATCTTTTTGGTTACAATTAGTTGGTGCGAGTGACGGGACTTGAATTGAAATTTTAGCTTTTTGTAATTTTTCGTGAATTCCGTGAAACCGCATAACAAAGGGCTTCGCGCAAACTTACACTCAACTCAAATTGCGTAACTTCACATAGATTTTCGCAACTTTAATGGACAAATAATGGACAGGATTCCTTGTCCATTATCAATGAAGAAATACTGAAATGGCTACCTCTACAAATTTCAACTTAATACGACAATATGGAGGTAACAGCAATATGAATATTTTAGAGGGATTATTTTTCGGAAGTCAAGTGCCTTTTGATGAGGTAGATATGAACTGCCCCGACTATTTCCGAGCGGGTGATAAGGTATGCGAGTGCAGAGCGAATATCCTTAAACAATATCCCGACATAGCGCAACTTATAGAGGAATACGAAAACGCACAAATGGAGCAGAGCGAACTCGGAAGATTTCACGAGTTCTCGGTTGGCGTTCGAGTAGGAGCGCAACTTATGCTTGAAATGTTGAAAGACCTTTAATAACAAGAGCCGATCTCACAAGAGGTCGGCTCTTATTGTTGATGATACATTGGTAATAGTTTCCCGAAGATTCAAAAAATGCTTTATCGGCTCAGAATATGTTCCGTTCCCGTTTTAACCACGGTGCATACGTGCTCGTCAGCCAGAGTATAGAAGATCATTTTTCCATCTCTGCGCTGTCTCACCAATTTGTTGGATTTTAAAAGGCTCAATTGGTGAGACACCGCGGATTGAGTTATTCCGAGTCTGTCCGCGATATTGCTTACACAGGCGTCCTGCTCTATAAGCAGGAGCAGAATTCGTATGCGCGTGTGGTTTCCGATAGTCTTAAAAAATTCCGATAGTATATATAAGCTGTTTTCGGAAAGCTCTTCTTTGTATACTGCCAAGGAAACCACACCGCCTTTTATAATTTCTTAACGAACATACAACGCACCGCATTGAGTACCGCAAGAACCATAACGCCAACGTCCGCGAAAATCGCAAGGTACATATTTGCAATACCGACAGCTCCCAATGCCAGACAAGCGAACTTGACGGCAAGCGCCAGAACGATATTTTGATACACTATACGCAGACACTTCTTGGATATTCTGATAGCCTTGCCGATTTTGCTCGGGTCGTCGTCCATAAGAACGATGTCCGCCGCCTCAATCGCCGCGTCCGAACCCATCGCGCCCATAGCGATCCCTATGTCCGCTCTCGAAAGCACGGGCGCATCATTGATACCGTCGCCGACAAACGCGAGCTTTGCCTTTTCGTTCTTTTCGTTGAGGAGTTCTTCAACCTTTTCCACCTTGCCCGCGGGAAGCAGTTCGCTGTAAACCGTGTCGATCCCGAGCGAAGCGGCAACCTGCTCGGCTACCTTTTTCGCGTCGCCCGTCAGCATAACGGTCTTGAGTATTCCCGCCTTTTTCAGCCCCGCGATAGCGTCCTTGGACTGCGGCTTAACAACGTCGGAAATTACGATATGTCCCGCGTATGCTCCGTTTACAGCCATGTGAATGATTGTTCCGGTTTTGTGACAATCCTGATAAGACAGGTTCAGGTGCTTCATCAGCTTATCGTTGCCCGCCGCGACTTCGATACCGTCAACCTTTGCGATAACGCCGTTGCCGCTGATCTCCTGTATATCCGAAACGCGGGATCTGTCAATTTCCTTGCCGTATGCTCTCTGCAAGCTCTTGCTTATCGGGTGCGAGGACGCGCTTTCAGCCAGAGCAGCATATTCGAGCAATTGTTCGTTCTCCATTTCGGAGTGATGAATTCCGTTTACTTCAAAAACGCCCTTTGTAAGAGTTCCCGTTTTATCAAAAACAACATACTTTGTTTTCGATAGTATCTCCAGATAGTTTGAACCTTTTACCAAAACACCCGCTTGACTTGCGCCGCCTATTCCAGCAAAGAAACTCAAAGGAATACTGATAACCAGCGCGCAAGGGCAGCTGATGACCAAGAACGTCAACGCGCGGTATATCCATACTCCCCAATCCGCAGAAAGACCCATAAACAGCATACGAACGAGCGGAGGAAGAATTGCCAGCGCCAATGCGCCATAGCAGACAGCGGGGGTATAAACCTTAGCAAATTTCGAGATAAAGCCCTCGGATTGAGATTTGCGTGAGCTTGCGTTTTCGACCAAGTCCAAGATCTTGGAAACCGTGGATTCGCCAAACTCCTTTGTCGTTTGAACCTTTATAACGCCCGTCATACTGATACAGCCGCTGATGACCTCGTCTCCGACCTTTGCTTCTCTCGGCAGGCTCTCACCCGTCAAGGCGCTTGTGTTGAGACTTGAGTTGCCGTCAACGATAATTCCGTCGATCGGAACTTTTTCGCCGGGCTGAACAACGATAATGCTGCCTATCTTGACCTCGTCGGGTCTACCTGCTCCAGCTTGCCGTTGATCTCAACGTTAGCGTAATCGGGGCGGATATCCATTAAGCTGCTGATATTTTTGCGGCTCTTGCCGACCGCGTAACCCTGAAACCATTCGCCGATCTGATAGAAGAGCATAACCGCGATCGCCTCAAGATAGTCGCCGTTTTCGTAGATCGCAAGCGCCATCGCGCCGATAGTGGCTATTGCCATTAAGAAGTTCTCGTCAAATACCTGACCGTTCTTTATGCCCTTGAGGGCTTTTTTGAGAATATCATAACCGATAATGAAGTAATCGGCAAGATAGCACGCGAAACGGATCCAACGTCCCGCAGACGCAAATAAATACTTATCAAGCGTATCGAATATCTCCGCCGAAACGAACTGAAGAACCAGAAGAACCGCGGCGGTGATCATAATGCGTATCATCATGACCCTTTGCTTTTTTGTCATGCCGTCCTTACGGCTGCCGATAAAGATTAGAATTCCCGCAGCCGCTATGATAACGACCCCGAGCAGTATATTAACAATGAGTTCCTGCATAGTGAAAACTCCCTTCCAAGTATGTTTAATTGTTCAAGTGTTCTGCTTTAAAAACGGCACCCTCAAAACCGAAGTGCATTTCAAGGATGCCGCTTTATTGCAGAAACGGCTTAGTATCAGATGAATACTTCGCAGTCGGGTTCAACCTTCTTGCACGCCTTAACGACCTCTGCCATTACAGTTCCCGCGTCCTGTCCGTCGGCAAATTCTACGATCATCTTCTGCGTCATAAAGTTAACGGTGGCATTCTGTACGCCTGCAGTCTTGCGGGCAGCGTCCTCCATAAGATTAGCGCAGTTTGCGCAGTCAACCTCGATCTTGTAAGTCTTTTTCATAAGAAACACCCTTTCATAAAAAGTTTTAAATTTTACGATTAAGTACTTGATTAATCGTTGTGATTGTATTATAATATACTCAGAGGGAAAAGTCAATACTTTTGGAGCATTCATTACCAAATGGGCTGAATGTATTTCCAAAAGGGAGCAAAGGAGGATCATTTATGACAAAAAATGAACTTCCCCATCATCATGGGGAAACCGATGAATCATCTAATATACGCGAGCAGCTGAGCGACATAAACAACTTTCAGATCATAGCGGATACGTTTAAACAGCTTGGCGACACTACCAGACTGCGGATTTTCTGGCTGTTGTGTCATTACGAAGAATGTGTTATCAATATTTCTGCAATGTTGGATATGTCAAGCCCTGCGGTATCCCACCACCTGCGCCCTCTCCGCAGCAGCGGTCTGATAGTCTGCCGGCGCGACGGCAAGGAAGTTTATTACCGAGCCGCAGACACACCGCAGAGCTTACTTCTTCATAATATGATAGAGCAGGTTATGGATATTGCTTGTCCAAAGTAAAGGAGGGATACTATGATAAATGAATTGACCGGTATACGAACATCTTTTACCGAACAGCATAAAAACGATCATATAGAATCAGTCGAATTATACCCCGGTATTGAATTATCATACATTACCTTGAAATCGGACAAGCTTTCAATGCACCATGACGAATTAGACAATATTCTGGAGATCAACTACTGCCGCAGCGGTCGTATGGGTTGGAAAATGGGGAACGGCAACAGCGTTTATCTCGGGCAATCGGATTTTTCCGTTCACACGATGAAAGCGTGCGCAAACTCGGAAATATCATTGCCGACAGATGTTTACGAGGGGCTTACCATATTCATAGACCTGCAAACGCTTACAAATAACCCGCCCGATATACTTTGCGTAACGGGAATAAATGGAGAATTTTTGTATGATAAATTCTGCAAGGGCGATTCGATCGTTTCTTTTGCGGGCAACGAAAAAACGGAAAGCATTTTCTCGGCTTTGTTTACTTGCCCCGATCATTTAAAACATTCATATCAAAAAAAAAGCCGTGGAACTGCTGTTATATCTCAGTGAATTGGAGATTGGTTCTAAAAACCGATTGACCGAGTATCAATCGGAACAAATTGAGATCATCCGAAAAATCCACAATCAGCTTACGGAACATATAGATCGGCGATTTACAATTGACGAGTTGGCAAAGCAATATTTAATGAACCCCACAACTTTAAAAGCGGTATTCAAATCCGTTTACGGCACTTCAATAGCGGCTCATATTAAAGAACACCGTATGGAACTAGCCGCAAAGCTGCTCTCGGAAACCGATCTGAGCATTGCCGAGATCGCAGGACGCGTTGGGTATGACAGCCAAAGTAAATTCGCCTCGGCATTTAAAGAGTATTGCGGAAAACTTCCTAAAGATTTCAGAAACGCTTTTTGATCGGCAAAAGAGTTGCCAAAAAAACGGAGGGGGCGGCACTTGTAACCTACAATCCTCACAAGAAAAATCTTGGGGGTGCGCATACGCGCCGAAAAGATGAAAAATTCGGAATACGTATTCTTAACGTTTGGGCAGTGTTAGCAAGCCATAGAAAGTCCCGTATACTCTGGGACTTTCTTCCATTTCGAGAGCAGACCCCTCGAAAAGTTTTAAGGAACCCCAGCCCTAAAACTCGTAAGCTAAAGCTAACTCGGCGCAAGCGGAAACGCTATCGAACTCGTAAGCCTAAACTAACTCTAAGACCAAAGTAGGGCTTGTAACAAGGTAAGCCCTTAACTTCTTTTTCAGCTTTGCGTTCAATATCTCGGCGGACTCTCTTGCCGCTGAAAAATTTTGCTCGGGCTTTTTAGGCTGGGTAGACAGAGGGCAGAAATTTTTTCCTATGCTCAATGCTTGATAGTTAAGCTGCGCTTGACAATCAAGCTATTGAGTATAGCCTGATTGACACGAACCCTAAGCGCATAGTCGGGATAGCGACCATAACAAGGTGTAGGACATCAGCAAAATGAAAATCTCCTTTTCCGTTTTGCCCTTGATACCTTGGTTAAATTTTTCTGCGCTGAAATAATTACACCCTTCGTCTATCACAAAGTTCATTCTGGAGTTTGGGTTTTTACCCTCTGCACCTCGACCAAATTTTTCAGAGCTGAAAAATTATGCCGACCATTTCATTGCGAAGTCCATTTTGGAGTTTATCATTTTGCTCGAACTTTTTAAGGTCGGGCAAGTTTGGGTTTATGGATTTATCCTTGCGAAATGTGAGATTGATAAGCGTAGCTTGTCAATCTCACTATTGCGTTTAGTGAGATTGACATACACCCTAAATTTCTGAAACGAAAATCTGTTTGGGTAGTGTCGCCGTCGTGGTAAAATTTTCAAATCCGATATCAAGGTCTTACTTCCGAATAAGGTAAATCCCATAATTTTTTCCAAGCTCCATTATTCGTCACAAGGGTAAATGAATTTTTTTCTTTCAGCTTTGGAGCAAAAAATACGCGAGCAAAAATCTGCCCGCGTTTTTTTATCGTTCTCTACTTGAG